>CACLIK010000007.1 GCA_902606965.1 uncultured marine group I thaumarchaeote | reverse complement strand
AGGCTGGCGTTAATATTCAAAAAAGCAGATTTCGAAAATTAGGAGAAAAAGAAAAGGCATTCTATGCGGAAGTGGCTTTTGATTTTGAGGTTGAGACTACGACAGGATGGCTTGAATTGGTAGCATGCAACTATAGATCTGGTTATGATCTGACTAGTCATGCCAATAAAAGCAAAGAAAAATTTGAAGTGATGGATAACGATGAAAAAGTACTTCCACATGTTTTTGAGATTTCTATGGGAATAGATCGTAGTTTGTATACTATACTAGAAAGCAGTCTACGAGAAGACAAAGAAAATGATAGGATTGTGTTGTCACTCAAACCATATTTATCTCCAATTCATGTTGGGCTATTATCCCTGGTAAAAAAAGATGGTCTTGCAGAAAAGACGGATGAAATTTATCTAAAAATCAAGCGAAAGTATGATGTGTTTTTGGATCATTCTGGTGCGATAGGAAGAAGATACAGAAGACTGGATGAAGTTGGTGCGCCATATGCTATTACAATTGATCATCAAACATTACAAGATGATACGGTTACTCTTAGAATGCGTGACTCGATGGAACAAAATCGAATAAAAGTTTCTGAGTTGGATAATATACTTTCTAAGGAAACTGCATTCCCCTAGTACTTTGAAAAAGAAAAAGAGAAAAAATTGGATCCTACCTTAGCATCTATTCAAGGAAATCCATTGGATTTGATTGTGTATTAGATTGCGTTTGGGTTGGAATCCCTGTTGGAGTTGTTGTTGGTATCGATGGAAATCTTTCGTCTGTTTGTTGTTCAGCAACGGCTGATGCTTCCTGAAGAATCGAATTTGTCTCTTCATTCATAGCACTGTCTTGCATTTCAAACGAATCGCCTGAAAGTGAATCAACCATAAGTCCATTCAGTGTTTCTGTCATGGAATTCAATTCAGAATCTGCTTCTGGCATGAATTTGCTCATTGTTGGTTTCAAGTCTCTCATAGTTGACATCGCTGGGCCAATTGCAATCATTGCATCGCCAAGATCATGAATAGTGGTTAATCGTAACTGTACTTGTTCAAGGGAATTTCTGGCACCGCCTAATACTCTTGAAACTTTACGAACCTCTGCTAGCTCGGAAGATAAAACTCGGCTAGTTTGTGTATCATGACTCTGCGTTGCAGTGACAATTCGGTCGAAGAGTTGTTGGTCCCTTTCACGTAACTTTGTCAACATGATGTCCATCTTTGAAGTTTGGACCTGAAGTTTGTTAACTGCTGTTTGTATTCGTGGCTTTAGTGCGCCCTGTGGTTTAACAGTATCACGAATCCTTTCAGTCATACTTTTTACTTCTTTTTGTGCCCATGACTTTTGGAAAGATGTCATAGAGCATGATTTCCAATTTTACTCTTAATACTGGGTGTGGAATTAGATCAACACTAGGCTAAATTTAGCTAACAAACAGTAAAAACCGGAATAAATCATTCGTATTTGTGGTAAAAATCGTAATATTCGACTCTGGATTTGGGTCTCTTTCAATAATAAAGCCAATACAAAAAGCAATGAAATCTAATATCATCTATTTTGCAGACCAAAAGAATTTTCCATATGGCAAAAAATCAAAGTCCCAATTGACCACAATAATCACAAAAACAATAAGATTGTTAGAAAAAAAATTTGAGCCAGATCTGATAGTAATGGGTTCTAACACTCCCTCACTGTTAGTTGGTATAAACAAAAAAAATCTAGTAAAAGTATTACCCCCAATTAAAAAAGCAGCAAAAATCTCTATGACAGGAAATGTTGCAATACTTGCAACCAATGCTGTCGTAAAAAGCAAAACATTATCAGAATATGTAAGAAAGAATAGATTACCCAAACATATCAACCTAAAGAAAATCGACGCAACAAAATTGGTAGGATTGGTAGAGCATGGAAAGTTTTTAGAAGATAGGAAGTTGTGTGAAAAGACAGTTTTAAAAGTACTTTTTGAACCATTCTCCAGAACAAATATTGATGTGGCAATGCTATCTAGCACACATTTGCCATTTTTATTACCATTTTTGAAAAAGCAATTTCCAAATATTACATTTGTTGATCCTGGGAAGGAAGTAGCTCAAAAAGTTAAAAAAATTGTGGCAAGAAAGCAGTCAAAAATAAACACAATGCAAATTTTTACATCATCTGACCCAAAAAAGTTTCAAAAGTATCTTTTACAGATTGGAATTAAGAAAAACGTTAGCGTTTTGTGCTAGCTTTTGCTTTTCTAAATCCATGACTAAAGCTCTTATCATATAGACGAGAGTATTCGTATGATTTTGGTTTTATAACATCTCCAATTATGACAATTGCAGTCATTGTAATCCTTTCAGCTTTAACTTTTTTTGCTATATCTGTAAGTGTCCCAAGAATAATTTTTTGATCTTTTCTACTTGCTTTGTAAACTACTGCAACAGGAGTAGTCTTTTTGTATCCACCTTCTATTGCTTCTTTTGTAATTTTATTTAGTAGATGAACGCTAAGATAAAAAATTAAAGTTGCCTGATGTTTTGCAAGTTCAGAAATTTTTTCACGTTTAGGAACTTTAGTTCTTGATTCTGCACGTGTAATAATCATTGTTTGTGTAATTCCAGGTAAAGTTAGTTGTGTTCCAAGTGCAGCTGCAGATGCTAAAAATGATGTAACTCCAGGGACTACAATTGATTCTATTCCTTCTTTTTTTAAATTATCAATCTGCTCTCTAATTGCACCATAAATTGCAGGGTCACCATCATGTAATCTAATTACAGTTTTTCCTTTTTTTGAATTTTTTAAAAGTAAATCAAGGATTTCTTCACGAACAAGTTTCGCTGCATCGTGTTTTTTTCCTTTTTTATTATATTTCAAAATCTCAGAAGGAATCAATGAGCCTGAATAAACTATGACATCTGCTTTCTGAACCAGTTTTTTTGCTTTTATTGTGATTAAATCAGGGTCGCCCGGACCACAGCCAACAAAATATACCTTAGACACGTTTTATCACCAAAATTGAAAAGTACTTTGTAGTAAGAGTGTCATCATTTACATCACCTAGTCTTAATTTTCTAATAATTTCTTTGTCTGTTCCTAAATCTTGACCAATTGCAAATATAGAATCGTCAGAGAATCCAGATTCTCTAACTAGTTCAATCACTTGATCAAAATATCGACCATCTTTAAGAAAGACTAAAACTTCAGAATGTTTTGCAATCTCTTTAACAGAACTCAGATCATAACATGATGGAATTATTGCAACTTTTTCTGCTCCTTCTGCTATACTTATTCCAACTTTAGATGCAAAGGTAAACATCGAAACAATTCCAGGTATTACAGTAATTTTCATATCAGGATGATTTTGACTGATTTCTCTGTGCATGTAGATCCATGTACTGTAAAGATATGGATCACCAACTGTGAGATAGACAACATTTTTTCCTGACAAAACTTTTTCTGCCATAATTTTTGAGTTTACTTTCCAGTGTGATTCAAGAACATCTTTGTCTTTAGTCATTGGAAAAATTAATTTTACAATTTCTTGATTTTTTGATTTATCAATTAATGAATCAACAACTGATAAAGCAATGCTAGGTCTATCTTCTGCTGATGCAGGACACATTATAGTATCAGCATTTTGAATTGCATTTACTGCTTTTACAGTAAGTAAATCTGGATCGCCTGGACCTACACCAATTCCTGTTAATTGAGACATAACAGACATAAAATTATGCCTAATTAAAAAGATAGATTATTTTTTTGTTGCCGAGATGACAGTTACTGGGTTTCGTGCAAGCATCATTGTGCCTGTTTTGGTCTTTCGACTTTTTCCAATTGTAATTTGTGTGATATCAACTGATTCAAAATCTAATTTTTCAATTGTTTGTAATACAGAATAAAGTGTTTCAATGAGTATAACACCAATTACAATTCTTCCACCAGATTTAATTTTATTTTGACATAATTCTACTATATCTTTTGTATCACCGCCTGTTCCACCAATAAATATAGTATCTGCTTGAGGTAGTTCAGAGATTTTATCTTTAGCATTTCCTTCAATTAACGTATAATTTGTGATTCCAAATTTTTTTAGGTTTTTTTCAGTTAGCTCTATTGCATTAGGATCAATATCAACACCAATTACCTTACCTGATTCTTCAACTTGAATTGCAGCTTCTATTGTTACAGAACCACTACCACACCCAATATCTAAAACGGTTTGTCCTGCAGAGAGTCTACCTTTACTAATTTGTATAGCACGAATCTCTTCTTTAGTAATTGGTACAGATTCTGTTCTCTCAAATTCTTCATCAGGAATGCCAGGAGTTTTTGTCTTCCACATAGATACAACCAGTCTAAGTAAACGGTAGTGAAAAGTCCTCTTTTGGAAGGTTGAGGAGTGTATAGCTCATGATCCATGCGAACAAGTACAAGAATATGTAACTGCCCATTCCTGTTGTTACAAGTTTCTTCCTATCTGACTTTGGGAAGTTTATCTTCATTCCTTTTGCTATGAAGCAAGTGACTATGAAAAGAATGATCATGAAAATTATTGATGACCATCTGCGTTCTTCACTATCTTCAATCCCCTCAAAGAGAAATGTTGCAACAGAACCACCAATCATTGCAAAGGCAAAGCGCAACCAGAAAAGAATGTTAGTACGTTTTTTGGTGATGTTTTGTTGTTCCTCAGAGATCACTGGTTGTGGATCTGGTTCCGTGTCTGGTGTATCAGAGGATGGTCTTAAAGGAATCTCAGCGAACTCCGGTTCTGGTTCTGGTTCAGTCTTTGCGTCATCTGCTGTTTGATCTGGTGAAAGTTTCTTTTTAATTTCATTATAATCCCACTCATTTAGTCCAACTGCATTGTAAATTGTATTATCAGGATAGTTTCGGTCAAACCACTCCCTGTATTTTTCTTCTAAAATGTACCTTTTGATATAACTACGAGGATCTTTGTTAGGATCTACAAAATCCTCAGTTTTTTTATCCCTCGAACCAAATCTTATTCTTTTTTTACCATGTCTAGCCAATGAAATTTCTAGGTTGATTCTGCGCTGCCATTTTTAAAACCTTTGTCTGTCAATAGAGATAATCGATAAGAGTATAATCGGAGACTCTTTACTAGTATTATGGCACTGGCTGGAATTGAATTAAGGTATCTTGTTAATGATATCAACAAAAGGATTGAGGGCTACTATGTTAGTAACATCTATGGAATCACCAAAGATAGCTTACTCTTCAAATTTCACCACCCAGAAAAATCAGACATTTTACTCATGTTGTCTACTTTTGGAATTTGGATAACAAATGTCAAGATAGAACAAATTGAACCAAATAAACTGCTAAAACATCTACGAAGCAATATTCTTAGATCCAAACTTAGGGAGATAAAGCAGATAGGTACTGAAAGAATTGTATATCTGACACTTTCATATTTTGAAAAAGAGTTCGTAATTGTTGTAGAGTTGTTTGGTGATGGAAACATCATAATTTGTAACAACGAAATGAAAATTCTTGCTCTATCACACTCTATCAATGTCAAGCATAGGCAACTACGCGTAGGTTCACAATATGTTCAACCACCATTAGATAATCTGGATATTTTGAATATGACTGAGAAAGATTTTGAACCTATTCATTCTGCGCCAATTGCCGTGGCAAAATGGATAGGAAAAACTCTGGGATTGCCTAGAAAATATATCGAAGAGATAACCAGATTAGCAAAAGTTGAATCAAAAAAGAAGGGAGAAGAGATCTCTAACGAGGAAGTAAAACGATTATTTGATTCCGCAACTCAGATTGTTAACAATGTTGTGACCGGCAAACATGATCCTGAAATTGTTCGGGATGATGAGATGTATGTTAACCCAATTTCGTTAGCGGGAGAAAATCATGAAAAAATTAGCAGTTTTATGGACGGTCTAGATACAGTTTTCACCGAAAGCATTCTTGCCGAGGGAAAAACAATTCAAAGCTCTCCTTTTGCCAAAAAAATTTCAGAGTTAGAAACAAGACTTGATGAACAAACAAAGGCAATTGGAATAGTAACTGAAAAATCAGAAAAAATTGCTAAAGTAGCAAACTCACTTTTTGAAGGAGTTTCCCAAGGAATTTCATCAATGGACGATTCCAAAATTACTGCACTTCTAAAAACGAACAACTCAGAGATTATCAAAGAGAAAGGAATAACATACCTCAAAGTTGAGGATGAAAAAATCAAAATAGATTTGAATTCATCTCTTCCTACAACAGCTTCCGCATTATTCAATGAATCAAAAAAGCAAAAAGCCGCCATAGGCTCAATTGAAAAACTATTAGAAAAAACTGAGAAAGAACTTCAAAAAGTGGTTAAGAAAGGCGAGGGTGCAAAGCAAGTTAGTGTTACGCAGGTTAGAAAGAAAAACTGGTTTGAACGATATAGATGGTTTTACACAACAGATGGTGTATTGGCTGTGGGAGGACGTGACTCTTCATCAAACTCTGCCATTATTCGAAAACATCTTGAGAAAAATGACAAGGTTTTCCATGCTGAAATATCCGGCTCGCCATTTTTCCTGTTAAAGGATAATGTTTCACCAACGCCAGCAAGCCTTACTGAAGTTGCCCACGCTACAATCTGCTTTAGCAAAGTATGGAAAGAAGCATTCTATGGTTCAAGCGCTTACTGGGTTAATCCAGATCAAGTCAAAAAGGGCGCTCCCAGCGGACAATCTATGGCTAAAGGATCTTTCATGATCGAGGGACAGCGTAACTTTGTCAAAATTTCAAGTTTGAAGATGTGCGTTGCCATAATCAAGCATGAAGAAAGTTATTTGCTTACTTGTGGTCCACCAAGCCTGAAGAATACAGCAATCTGCTATGCCATGATAGAACCTACAGGACAAGATATGCCCGATGTTGCAAAAAGAATTCGTTATGAATTTTTGTCAAGTAATGAGGAAATTGCAAAGCCATTTAGCATTGATGATTTTGTACGAGTTTTGCCTACAGGTGCGTGTAACATAACAGAATCTGGTTCAGCCTAAATTTTCTCGGTATCTTTTCTTGTAAGGGTCTTTGTATCTTTTTTTCTTCCTGACACTCTTAGCCAAGTGATATTTCATCCCCATCTTTCATATTTCCATATTCATCAGGTGACAAAACAAACAAAGGAATGTTTGCTAGCGCACATCCTGATGCAACTGTTAGATCTACCTTTTGGCAAACCATTGCAGCAGGAGCAACGTTGTTTGACTTTAGAGAATAGATGGTGTATGCGCCAACACTACTTCCTATTCCATTTGGAAAAACCAGAATCGAATCAGCAATATTTTTTCCAAACAGATCATGTTTTTGGTCAGTAATTTCTCCTGTTTTTTTGTCAATAGAGCCCAGAAAGTTGATTGGCTGGCTAGATTTGATAATTTTGCCTGTAACCTTTCCTCTTACAATAGTTTTCAGAGTCAACCGGTCTCATCCTCAATAATTTTTGATAGTGGTTTTAGATTTACATCCAAACCGCTTGAGTTTTTGTAATAATATGCTCCCTTGATGCTGTTTGTGGTAACGCTGTCCACATCTTTTTTTGTAACCAATGGAGTAAGACATGTACAGCAGTCTGACATTAACTCGCATCCAGCACTCACAAGTTGGTCTGCATATCCCAAATGTCTTGCCTGTTCCTGAATTGTCCTTGGGCAAAATATCAGACATCTTTTCTTGAATGCCCTTCCCTTTAGCATTGAAGCCAGATCATTCATCTCATCAAGTCCAAGCTGTGGACTGCCGAGTGTAATCATGTCGCCCGATTCCGCGGTGTTCAGTTCATCGTAAACTTTCTGCATCTCCTTTTCGTCAAAATCTACCTTTTCGGATGCATCGGAATTATCATCAAAAACAAACTTACCACAGGTTCCAGATGTGCCCATGCTGGCACACAATGACTTGTTACATCTTTTATCCAAATTCTTTACGCCAGAAATTGCGACAGACTTGTCTGCCACCTTTCCAGCAAAATATCCTAACAGTCCAAATGTTAGCTCATTTGGATCTGAAACCTTCATGGCAATTGACATAGTTGGAGAATCATCCTTCCGAAGATCAGAGTATGGGCTTTTGCCAGTAATTGCGCTTGCCAATGCAGAAAATGCGCTTTCCTTGTTTGTCTTTAGCTTTCCAATTGAGTTTGCATAAATTGCCGCGTTGGTTTCCGCAAAGGCTACTTGTGTGCCCTCCTGTGGCATGTCATAGATTTCATAAGGAATGCAAGAAAACGATGGAATCACTCCCATCTTTTTGTATGATTCCCTAATGCTTTCTTGCTTTTGTATAAAATTTTCATCAAGACCAAACTTTTCTACGCTGTCCTTGTCATAGCCCATCGGGTTTACCGTAGTCCTTACCTTGAACTTTGCATCCTTACTTAGACTTGCTAGAAATTCTTCGCCGGCATCGCCAATCGTATTATAGTTTACACCGGAGACGTGAGCCCAGTGAATCGGTACAAGTTTTTCAGCATCGGTTGCCTCACCAGTAGCTGACAAAATCCTGTAGGCTGTTTGCAGTACCTCTCCATGTTCGCCGTTTAGCGATTTCTCTTCATCTTTTGTTAATTCCAATAATTGTGATTTGGCTTTTCTCTATAATAGTGATTACTGTTTTGCGCCACACTTACCACAAAACTTTGCAGTTGGCTTTAGTGGTTTTCCACAACTGTCACAAGAAGAAGATGTCTCTGTTAGTCTAGGCCTTTTTCTTGCAAATTCTTCAACAACACCAATCGTGTCTGCTGGCTTTCGTCTAGGTCTTTGACCTTGTCTTCGTAGGTATTGTTCCTCATAGTCTTCCAAATTTTGTCTAGCAGGTTTTGGTCTTTTTGTTCCACTTGATCCTCTCCTTACAACAAAGACAATTCCAACAATTGCAGCGCCTATTCCAGCTGCCCCAGCTGCGATATATCCTGGTTGGATTGAGTTTCCAGATGATTTGTCAAGTTGACATACTCCATTAACCATAACCGTTCCCGCACCACATCCATCATTGGATTCCTGAGGTGCAAGTTGGCAAACGCCATCTACCAGTACTGTTCCTTGTCCACATCCATCAGCTGCAAATGCATTAGGTGCTATCATAACCCCAAGTAGGATAATTCCTAAACAAATGGGAAGAATCATTATTTTTTCCATCTTATCACACATTTTTTTACTTATCGTTTTGCCCCACAGCTAGTACAAAACATATCGGCTTTAGCGATCTTGGCCCCGCATTCCTCACAAAACTGATTAGGTTTTTTTGATTTGGGTTTCTTTACTTCCTGATTCTCTGTCTCGGATGGTCTGTAATATCGTGAAACTACTTCTTTCTCTGTTTTCTTACTGCTTGTAGTTTTTTCAGCCGATGTGGTTGGTTCCTTCTCTGCTTTCGAACTGTCTGCAGTTTTTTTGCCTGAAAGGTCTGGCTTTTTCATTCCAACAATCCTGAAAACTTTGATGCCAGTAATTGGAGATGTACCCTTGATGGCCCACTTGCCATTTTTCATTTTTATGACCTTCGGGTTCTGGATCTCTACCTTTCTTTTTGCCTTAACATCGTATGCCTTCCAGGAAACTTTGGTCTCTTGTTCATTCACATATTTTTTTTCATATTCTTCCAGTTCCTCTTGTCTGGATTTCTTCTTTGGTTTTGGTTTTTCTCGCGTACTTTCCCCAGTTGTGGTTTCCGCTATCTCGCCATCATCAGTAAATGTAAAGCCGCTAGTTTTTTCTTGCTTGCCTGCTTCAACTTCTGTTGTAGTCTCCGGCTCTGGGGTTGGTGCAGGTACATCAACAGTTGTAGACGAGTCTGGTTCTATAGATGCCCCACAGTCAGTACAAAACTTCTCATCAGGTGAAATTTTCGAGCCGCATTCCTCACAAAACCGATTAGTAACCTCTGATGTAGATACGATCCTTGCATGATATATTCTGTCTTTAAGATGTGTCTTGACTAAATCATGCAGGAAATTCTTATCAGATATGTAAAGTTCCCTTCCGCTTTCAAGGGTTTCTCTTATGTGAACCAGTCTGTACTTGTCTCCCCTACCAAGTGCGATCAGCATCTCCACTTGTTCAATCTCAGATAGCAATGGTTTTGATTTTATCTGCTGAAAATTAAACTTATAACAAAAAATCATACGAGATTCTATGGAAATGAAGAGAATTCTGGATGGCATGCAAAAGACTATGATGGCTGTAAAACCTCCTAGATACACAGCCTTGGAGGGGTTACAAAAGGCTGAAACGGCTAATCCCTTCAAGATACTCATTGGAACTGTACTCTCGGCTAGGACAAAAGATGAGAATACTACCAAAGCAGTAACAGGGCTCTTCAAGGTGTATAATACTCCACAAAAACTTGCAAAGGCCAAAGTCAAGGATGTTGAGAGAATAATAAAGTCAGTTGGGTTTTATCATGTAAAGGCACGACGTATAATCGAGGTTGCTAATATTATCCTCACCAAATATCATGGAAAAGTTCCTCCTGACATAGATAAACTAGTAGAAATTCCTGGAGTTGGGAGAAAGACTGCTAACTGTGTTCTTGTATATGCATTTGAAAAGCCAGCAATACCTGTTGATACTCATGTGCACCGAATCTCTAACAGACTTGGTTTGGTGGACACAAAGACTCCCGAGGATACAGAAATGGAGTTAAGGAAAAAGATCCCAAAAAAATATTGGCTTCCCATAAATAACACGTTTGTTATGTATGGTCAGAACATCTGTAAACCAATTTCACCAATGTGTGATGTTTGTAAAATTAGAAATAATTGTAAATATTTTAAAACTAAGAACGCTTCTTAGAAAAAATCAAAACTGCAACCACTACCCCAAGAATACCAGTAACAACAAATGGAAACAATGAAAGTGGATTTTCGCCATAATCAGCTGAGATTATTTTAACTGTGTAAATACCATTTGTCACTGCTGGAGGATCAGTAGTACCTTTCATTCCGAAAACAGAATATGATTTGATTGTAAATGGCGAGAGGTCAAGGTTTGATAGAACGGTCCTCAAACCATTATCAACCGTAAGACCAGTTTGTTCAGAATATGTAATCTTTGTAGGTTTTCCTGGGATCCAACCATTTTCAAATGCTGAATAAAGAAGAACGTATCCTGTTGATGGAACATCAGCAGCTATCCAGTATGAGTATCTTGGATGACTTCCCATTCCAATCTCAAAAAATTTACCCGGAATCTCTGAATCGTAAATACGTATTACAGCGTCACCCTCAGGATTGCCATATAACAAATCGTTATGCAACTCCGCCTGCCAGCTATGTGGATGTATATTTCCAAATTCTATTATTACTGCATCTCTTGAAACTTTGTTGAATTCGGAATATGGAACTTCTGTTTGTTGAATTATCAACGATTCATTGACTGGTTGTATGTAATCTCCAATCATTGGCTCATATCCAAAGGCTGGTACTACTGTAAAGGCGAGGAAAATAACAAGTAGGTATCTCATGTTTTAGGAAATTTTTGGCGAGGATAAAAATCTAGTCTACAAATGGCTTGTCATAGCCCAGAATAACTTTTGCAACTTCTGGTCTTAGAATAAATTCTGATGGTGCACTTCCTTCTTGAATTAAAGAGCGTAGTTTGGTTCCACTGATTTGTTCCCTTGACTCGTCACCATGGGAGCATACTTTTGGATTGGTAAATGTAAGACATTTTTTACAGTAAAAGAATGCAGGAAAGAATATTGGTGCAATCTCAAGATCATGGTAATCATCAAATATCTTTTGAGCCGCAAATGGATCGTAAAATTTTCCAACTCCTGCGTGATCACGCCCAATGATGATATGTGTACACCCATAGTTTTGTCTCATTATGGCATGATGAATTGCTTCTTTTGGTCCTGCATATCTCATCTCTGTGTGAAGTGTTCCTAACTTGCACCGATTCTCAGGATAGTAATTTTCAATCATGGCCTCATATGATTTGATAATCACTTCGTCTTTGAAGTCACCAGATTTTTTCTTTCCAACAAGTGGATTGACGAAAACGCCGTCTCGCGTAGTTATAGCTGTCTTTTGGAGAATTTCATGGGCAACATGTGGTGGATTTCTAGTCTGGAACGCAACAATTTTTTTCCATCCAGCCTTTGAAAAAGATTCTCTTGTTTCTTGAGGAGTCATTCTCAATTTTCTAATCTCTGTGTTTTCTGGTCTCTTAATGTAATCTATTTTCCCGCTCAGAAGAAAATCATTCATTGACATTGTTTTCGCAACGCCAGGATGAGAATCATCAGTTGTGCCATAAACGCCTTGTATTGTTTTGCCTTTGTCAAAGCTAAATATTTCTTCTACATTCAATACTGCAACTCCTAATCCATCAGGATTTTTCAGCAGGACACTGCCACTATCTTTTGCTTTTGAGGCAGTTGATTCATCAACATCCAATACAATTGGGATTGTCCATGGTGTGTCATTAGCAAGTCTTCCCTTCTCTACTACATTTTCAAAATCCTGCTGAGATAGGAAACCTTCCAATGGACTGAATATTCCATCAGCAATATTTTCCACGTCATTTGCAAGATCAGCAGTAATTGATATTGATGATAGACCAGAAGGATCAGTATTCGAAAATCTGTTTATTAGATTTCCACCGTGTGGTTTAGTTACTCCAATGGATTCGGACAAAATTTCTACTTCTTATGATCCATGTGTAGGCCACATTCCTTGTCGGATTGGTTTTCCCACCACCAACGGCCTGCTCGTAAATCTTCACCAGGTTTAATTGCTCTTGTGCATGGCTCACAACCAATGCTAGGAAAGCCTTGATCAATTAATTTGTTGTAAGGAATATCGTTTTCTTTGATGTAACCCATTGTCTGTTCCCAAGTCCAATCAAGAATTGGGTTAAGTTTTACCATGCCATCATGTTGTTCATCAATTTCAATTTTTGTAGATGATTGTCTATTTTGAGTCTGATCACTTCTAAGACCAGTGATCCAGCCATCTAATGTAGACAACATTTTGTTTAAAGGATGTACCTTTCTTACACCACAACATAATTTTCTATTTTCAGCACTTTCATAGAATAAATTCATACCATGAGTTTGGACCATTTCAATTACTTCGCTTGCCTCAGGAAAAGTAATTTCAATTTTAGTATTGTATTTTTTTCTTATTTCATCCATAACATCGTATGTTTCTTGATTTATTCTGCCAGTGTCCAATGAAAAAACTCTAGCCTCTGGATTAATTTTTGACAACATATGGATTACGCATACATCTTCAGCACCAAAACTTGATGCTAATGCAAGTTTAGGATGTATATTCTCTAAACCCCATCCCAAGACTTCCTCAGGAGTTTTGAATTTATCGTTTAGTTCAGATATTTGCTCTGGAGTGAATTTTGACATAAAAACCATCTTTTGATTTGTTTTATAATCATTACTCATATCAATGAATGACAATTCTAAAATTACAACTGAGTAATGATACTACATGAAAAATGAGGTTTTAATCGTCGTATTTCCATCTATGTTTTCTAAAAATAAGGTTAGTTCTCTTATAACAAATATTAAAAAAGTTCTCAAAATACAAAAGCAAAATTTTCGTAAAATAAGAAAAGAAGGTGATGTAATAATAGTTGAAGCAGACGATCCAGTTTTTGCATCATCAGCCATCAACACATTATTTGGAATAAAAGGCGTCGCAATTGCAAAACAAGTCACCAATGATTTTGAATCAATTGTAGATGGTGTATCCAAAGCTGCTGAAGATATATTCCTTAAAGGCGAAAAATTTCTTATACAGATAGAAGGACTTGCTAAAGGATTTACAACCAAGGATATTGAGCTTGCAGCTACATCTTCTGTAATAGAAAAAACTACAGGAATGGGAATCAAACCTGGTACCAACAAAAAACACGATAGGAAACTTTACGTTTGTTTGACGAAACTAAACGCATACATTTGTATTTATTATGATAACGGTCTCGGAGGAGTTCCTAATAACTCACAAAACACGGAAATCGTTTGTTGTATATTTGATGAACTATCAGCAGTATCGTGTCTTGAAACCATTAAACAAGGATTTGATGTCAAGATTATTGTTTGTTATAGTAAGGACTCTGAGTTGCTACATTTAGTCAAAATCATTAATCAAATAATACGTAGAACTGTTAAACCAAAAATAAATTTAGATTTTCACAAAATACACAGTAATAAAAAACTGACACCATTACTACTAACAGAAATTTCATCGAAAATCTTGTTACAAATAGCATATAAGAATAGAATCAAAAGAATTTCTTTGAGTACATCCCCGTTAATTTATCCAATTGATTTTTCTGAGAGCTTGACAGAGCAGGCATTCAGCAAAAATCTAATTACATATTTTCCTTTATCTGGTTTAGATGATAATGTATTTGAGAGTGCCAAAGAGATTGGATTGGAAAAATATCTCAGTAACATCAAAAAGCTAGGTAATATAAAATTCCATAATTCAAAACAGCCTACAAAAATAATTGAAAAAATGGTTAATGAATCTATAACAAATAAAAAAACTGTCGCAGTTAATATTGGACCTAACAATGTTCATGAGATTTTGGATGAAATAAGATCAGATGAGTGAAGATTTATGAAAAAAATAGGGCAGTTTATCTATCCCTGGGGAAATGGGCATTACACACGAATGATGAGGCTTGACATGGTATTGCCAAAATATCTCAATGAGGAATTTGACACTCATTATTTTAGCAAGGGAGAGGTTTACAAAAAATTACTTGAAAGATTTCCAGATAAACAAAATAATGTGCATGAAGTTCTAATGCCAACTCCCATAGATGGAAAGGTTGGTCCAAGTGTTTCACGATCCCTACTTAACATACTTTTTCCAGTAGCAGACAATCACTCTTTAGTAAATCAAGTTAAAAACTACATGAAGAAAGAGAGGGAGTTCTACAACAAGGAAAAATTTGATGTTGTGATAAATGATGGTGATATGGGCTCTAACGTATTGGCTAAGAAAAGGGGTATTCCTAGTCTCTTTGTAACAAATCAGTATATGCCTAAGCTGTGGAAATCTAGAAGTTATTTTTACCCAGGACTATATTTTATATCAAAACAAATTGCAAAGGCTACAAGAATCTTGGTGGCAGACTCAGCCCCACCTTATACAATCTGTGAATATAACTTGAATTTTCCTAATGATATTAGAGATAAGGTTACGTATGTTGGGCATTTCTCGAATAGAAAATTGCCTGCTCATACATCACAAACTGATTTGGAAGGGCTTGTTGATGGGAGAGATTTTGGATATTGGATGAGAACTGGAAATAAATCTACAAATGATGGAACTGGTCAAAGATACGAAGAAGTTTTCCATGAGACTGATATGAATGGCGAAAGGCGAATTATTTCTCATGCAAAGAATGACAAATCTATTGATAGAGTTGTTGGAAAAGATGGGAAAAAATATTCAATGAAAGACGCATATGAAAAAAAGATTGATTGGATTCAAATTGATATTGGTTTTTTGACGGAACAAGAAATGCAGACGGTATTAACTGAATGTAAATACGCAGTAATCAACGGTTCTCATACAATAATGGGAGAAGTGATGGGTATGAATTCAAAGCCTATAATTGGCATGCCGATATACGATGAACACACAAACCAAATAAAATGGGCAGAAGAGAAACAGTTGGGAGTTTTAGCGGAGAGTAAAAAACAAGTTATCGAGGCAATCCAAAGGATAAGACAAAACTATAACAAATATGAAGAAAGGTTGGAAGAGTTTTCGAAAAATTTTGATGGGAATGGAGCAGAAAATACTGCTAAAATAGTATCAGAGATTCTAGAAAGAAAGAAATAGTTTTGATATTATAATTTTTGATAGTCTGGTACGTGGTATGTTCGATGGGCGAACTGACCTTAACGGGATGAAGATATAATCCACGTACTGGGCATCTTTTTTAGAAAATGCTATGCGATCAGTCTAGATTGCGAACGCTTTTATGGAAAAAATTTAGTCTTGTGAACATTGCCTAATTGTCCAGAATGTGTTGCAAGAGAAAAAAATGCTCTCAAAAAACAATATCAACTGGAAGCTGAGAAGGCAGAAGAAGAAGGCAAAGAGTACCTCATCCCCAATGATAGAGATATTGGAAATGATATCGAAATACCTATGAAACTAGATCCTTCTACAAAGCATTTCATTTGCAAGAGGTGTGGGCTGTATGCCACTAGAGAACAAATATCTGATATACGTCAGAAGCTTAACCAAAGGATATCTACAAAGGAAGACAAGCAATATGATTATTTAGAATGGTGGCAGAAAAGCAAGAAAGAAAAACAGTAAATGTGATTTAGATAAAATGGGGAAAAAACAGAACGATATACCTGAGGATATCAATAAAGAATTGGAATCACCTAAATTTGGAGAACCAACCGAATTGACAGCATCTGGATATATTTTGGATGTTAATGAGAAAGATAACAAAGTGGACATTCAAACTTACGAACCAGTTTCTGGCGCTACAATCTTAGAAGGACTTTCTGTTTCAAAAAAAATTAAGCTTGGTGACTTGGAAAAAGGTATAGTTTGTGAATTCAAGCTTGATGAACTAAAGGCTACATTAAGCAAGAAAACTATAGAGTATTTGAAAGAACAAGGAATTATGATGAATTCAATTATTAAGCTTGAATTAAAAGAGCTAAAAATAATTGATGAGCATGAAACATCTTAAGATTGTTTTTTAGAACTTCTTTTTGACAGTTGTTTTCTAAACGCGTTACCTATAATGGGATTTATTAAAAATGGAAAATTTTGTTTTGCCCATATTCCAGCTCTGGCAACTGGAGGAACAACAATTTCCAGTTTTGATGATTTTACAGCCTTGAGAACAGCATTTGCTACTTTTTCTGGACTTAAGATAGCTATTGTAGAGCGTCTTGAAAAATTTTCAAAAGATGGATGATCAAATAAAGGAGTGTCCACCATTATTGGGCTAACCACGGTTAGATCTACCCCTGTTCCAGAAAGCTCATGTTTTAATCCCTCTGAAAATCCCAACATGGCAAATTTCGTTGCACAGTATGAAGCAATACCCGGAACTCCTAAACTAGCTCCTACTGATGCAACATTTACGATATGTCCTTCACCTTGTTCAATCATATACGGAAGAAAGTTTTTTGTGCAGTAGATCATACCAAAGTAGTTTGTCTCCATCTGTGACTCTATTTCTTCGATTGTAAGCTCTGAAACTTTACCATAAATTACGAATCCAGCATTATTTACTAAAACATCAATTCGACCAAATGTATCTAGTACTGTATCCGACATCTCCTTAACCTGTGATTTGTTAGAAACATCACACTGACAAACTAGAGTAGAGTCTGCATATTGTGAAATTTCTTTCTCTACTTGGAGTAATTTTTCCTTTCTTCTTGCTACCAAAACAACCTTAGCATTTTTTTTGGCAAACTTGATGGCTGATGCCTTACCAATTCCGCTAGAGGCGCCCGTTATTACAACTACTTTATTCTTGAAATTCATAGTTTAAAATTATCATAGAAAAATAAGTACTTTCTATTCAGATGGATGGTTCTTTTCCAAATGACTAGCAAATTCAGTATCGCTTAGTAATTTGCCACAAACGGGGCATTCGTTTTGAGCAGTTTCTGGTCTCGTATATTTGCCTAAAGCCAGCTTAACTAGCAGAATCCAAGTTACTACAATTGGAACATAATATGTAGCGATTCTCCAGCCTATTACTGCATTCCATTCAAGTCCTTCTTCTGGAATTACTAAATTGAAAGGATCCAAGTTGTTGATGTATGCTATAATTCCAAATTCTGCCAAACCAGAACCGCCTACAGTAATAGGCAAGTTTCCTATTGCATTCGCACCCATAACAGCCATTATGGATTCAAAAACTTCTATGTTGAATCCAACACTGTTTGCTATTATCAAAAATGAAATTCCATAGAATATCCATGCAGCCAACGCTATTAGGAAACCAACGACAAAAACTTTTTTTGTTTTAGCTGAACCCAAGTTTTCTCTACTTAGTGTACATACCTCTTCTAACCATTCATTAGTTTGATGTAGAGATTTCTCACCACGATCCTTTCCAAATTTTGTCATTAACACAGCAATAACTTTTGGTACCTGAAACGTGTGTTTTGATGAAACAAAAAACAATACGACCCAAATCGCAGTTACTACAATACTAGTTCCTAAAACTATAGTAGCTACAACATAAGCGCCACTTAGTAATGCAAAAATTCCAGCAAGAATAGATAACACACCTCCTGCAAGAACTTCTGTAACAATATCAACTATTGCGACCCATGACGCCTTTGCCGGTGAAATTCGTTTTTTAGTCAAATAATAAATCACGGCAAACTCTGCACCAACAAACATTGGTGTCGTAAATTTAATGAACTCACTTCCAATCCTCATTGCTACTAAATTCTTAATGGCATCAAATGGACCAAGGAATGTTCTTGCTATGTAGCTGAGTTTCAATCCTTGGAGTCCTAGTTTTGTCATCATAGCTAATGCAGCTCCAATGAATGGTAATGCGCCTATAGCAAGGACATCTTCTAATTTTATATCAAATTGAATAATAATTATAATGATGGGAATCATGGTTGCAGGAATAACTGCAATTCGCCAGTTCATTCGAAGAATTTTTCATGCATTCAAATATAAGCCAAGCCAAGAAGATATTCTGACGAATGAGGTTGATGGCTAATGATGACAAGTGTTAAGGTACGGGCTCCATCGTCAACAGCGAATTTGGGTCCCGGCTTTGATGTATTTGGTCTAGCACTAGATGCATTTCATGATGAAATAACACTTGTAAAAAAACCATGGCTTGGCGTTAGAATACTAACTGCAGATGATGTACCTAAAGATCCACAACAAAACACAGCTGGACTAGTTGTCAAATCAATGAAACAAAAATTCAAGATAAAATCTGGGATCGAGATTAGAATTAAGAAAGGAGTCCCAGCTGGATTTGGAATGGGAAGCAGTGCAGCGTCTGCTGCAGCCGCAGCACTGGCATGTAATAGATTGTTTAATCTAAAATTAGATAACAAAACACTAGTCAAATGTGCCGGAATAGGAGAAAAAGCAAGTGCCGGAACTATTCATTATGACAATGTAGCTGCATCATTACTGGGTGGGTTTATAGTAGTTAAAACAAAACCATTCGAAGTTATTAGGTTAGAACCACCAAAAGACTTGGTTTTATGTGTAGCAATTCCAAAATTAAAGGTACCAAAGAAAAAGACGAAGGTTTCAAGAGCTGTAATTCCAAAGACAGTTAAATTATCAGATTTAACAGAAAATCTCTCAAATGCTGCTAACATTGTTTCTGGATTTTTGCTCAAAGACTCGGATCTCATTGGTAGATCTATTCAGGATGTAATTGTCGAACCAGCTAGGAAACACTTGATTCCGGGTTTTCCAAAGGTAAAGAACAACGCACTTAGTGCAGGAGCTTTAGGTGTTACAATTAGTGGTGCTGGTCCATCCGTGATTGCATTCTGTAAAAAATCTCAAAATGTAAAGAAGATTGCAAAATCCATGGAGAAGGGGTTTAGTTCTGCAAAGATAGATTGTGATACAATTATCTGTAAACCTAGTATGGGTCCTAAGATTAGGGTTTGAAATGAAAAAAGCAGTAGTGGTTTTCAGCGGTGGAATTGATTCTATCAGTACATGCGCATATTTGAAGCAAAAATACGAATTGTATGGAATTTCTTTTCTGTACGGCCAAAAAGCAAATCAGGAAATAAGAAAGGCAAAATCCTTCGCAAAAATACTTGGATTAAAAGAGCATAAGATTGTAGACATTAGTTTCATGAAGAAATTGTATGGGAATACGAATGCACTTACAAGTCAGAAGAAAAAAGTTCCTGGTAAATTCAATTATTCAATTGTTGTGCCTATCAGAAACGGGATTTTCTTATCTATTGCAACTGCTTGGGCTTTTTCAATAAATGCTTCTTTAGTTGCGTATGGTGCTCATACAGGCGACAAAAACTATCCAGATTGTAGACCAACATTTTCACAAAAAATTGAGTCTTCATTTAATCAGGGAGAGATAGATGGTATCAAGTCAGGAATTCGAAAAAGTATACAAATCTGGTCACCGTACAGAGCAAAATTATCAAAGAAACAGTTGTTAAAAAAAGGCTATGATATTTTGGGTGATAAAATTTTCAACACTTGGAGTTGTTACAAAAATGGGAAGGTACAGTGTGGTAAATGTGAATCTTGTAATAACCGCAAATCTGCGTTTGTTGAAGCAAATATTAAAGATAAAACAAGATATCTTAGATAGTCATCGATTTCCTAGAATTGGTTTTTTGATAATTAATCCTCTAATGATTATATACCATCCAATAAACACGCCGCCTACAATACTCCAGTATACCCAATTTAGTAGTCCTGTATCAGATACCGCTTCCTCAGTAGGCGCACATTTAGACAGCCATGATACCTGCTCACAATACAAAAGGTTCTTCTGACCGACCATTTCGTCAACCATTGGTATTACTTGAAATGCGATTAGATTTGCTACCGCAAACACTATAGCGAATTCTATAAGATACCATGTAAAACTTGGCCAAGATTCCTTTGGAATATGGGCATTATCTCGTCCTACCACAAGTCGAATCTAACTATTGATTATTTATCTTTTCAGGAATTTTGTGTGAAAAATGTTTTTGATGGTCTTCTGATGATATTGACTATGTTTTCTTTTTCTTCCTTTTTCTCATAAATTCCTCTAAATGCGGCAGCAGACACAGATGCGTTATTTTTTACGCCCCTCATCTTCATGCATAGGTGTTCAGCTTCTGTTATTACAGCAACTCCCTTTACTCCATGAGAATACAATTCATCAGCTATGTTTTTTGTCATTCTTTCTTGAATTTGTAACCTTCGAGAATATTTTTCAACCAATCTTACCAATTTGGAAATTCCAAAAACCCTTCCATTTGGAGAGTATGCTAGTTGAATTTTCCCAAAGAATGGTAGCATATGATGCTCACACATTGAATAGAATTGGATGTCTCTTACTACTACGACCTCGGAGTCCTCTGAAAATTGCACAGATAATTCAGAATTAGAATCATATCCGCTGAAAATCTCTCTATATGCATCCGCTATACGTTGTGGTGTTTTAGCTAACCCTTCCCTAGTTGGGTCCTCGCCTATTTCTATGAGTAACTCTCTAACTAGTTTCTTGATCCTTTCCTCATCCATGATAATACAAATTGAGAAAATAAAGCGCTATTTATGCCATCTGGTATAATCTACGCTAGTATGTGATATTTTAGGAATTATGGTGCTGAGATTACTTTATGCAATTGTGGTACTACTCTAACTTCATCATAGTATGGATAAACAAGATCATAGAACTCCAATAATTGCTCCAAGGTTGGTTCAGAAAGGCTGGTAGTGGGTTGAATTATGAACCCAGAAATATTTTCCTTGGAAATAATTTTGAATATTTGTTCTAAAATTTCCTTAAATGATTCTGGTTCGGTTTTTGAGCTCACAACTATCTTGATGTAGGTCGTTTTTTTAGCCTCTACCGCTGCCTGAAGGCATTCTAATGTGTTTCTAAGCAACTCGGGATAATGCTTTTCATCAATAAACTCCGATTCTATTGTTTTGAACTCAATTTTAACAAAATCAATTGATGGCAAAACATACAAAAATTTTTTTGAATCAAAACATGCAGATTCTAAATACGTCGGAAGACCTCGTGCCTTAACATGTTTTGCAAGTTCACTGACAGCCTCGTGTTGAATGAGTGGTTCGCCTCCAGTAAAGTTTACCTTGAAAGTGTTGTCTTGCAGATTGCTGTCTATAAGATTACAGGCCTCGGTAATCGAGTACTCCTTACCAGAATCTAATGGAAGGGCATCCAACGTATCACAATAAAAACATGAGTAAGGGCATCCTGCAAACCTAACAAATAGTGTCTTAGTTCCATAAAGTATTCCTTCTCCCTCAATGGAGGTAAAAATTTCAAAAATTCTAGCGTTCAAACTTCATGCAGCTACTGGTTGTTTAGTGTAAAACAATCCGGCTATGAACAATATAACGCCTATAATACCAATTAAGCTTCCAATAAATTCAACTGTTTCTTTAACATCTCCAACTAGTGGCGCCCAAAAGATTGCAATTAAAAAACCCGTTACAATCATTGGAATTCCAATTCCAACAGTAATTTGTTTAGACGCCATGCTTTGAATTGTTCATAAAATTGTATATGAAGTTTATGATGAAGCGTAAATTAATTTTTCAACCTTCATAAGTAGGTCTTTGATTGTTTGGATATTTTTCCCAATTGTTAAGTCAAGATTTTTGGCATCTATTTTACCAGAAATGTATTCCAAATCCTGTATATCCTGCTTGGTCTGCTCGATAAGATTGAAAGCCTTGTTGAGTAGATTTGCCGCTGCGTTATTTCCCTGTAGATCATTAGATAGTCTTTCCGCTTCCCTTTCAAGTGGAGAAAGCAATGATTGTAATCTCAGAAGCTCAGCCTGATTGATTTCTTTTACCTGTTGAACCTTTTGTTGGTGGATAATGATAATTTTGAATTGCTGTTTTATTTGGCTAGTGGTATTTGCTTGTAAAAGTTGAACTCTAGACTGCTGTAAGTCATCAGCGGTTTTATCCAAGCCAAATGTCTTAGCTTGTAGTATTAGACTGTTAATTCTCTCAGCATGTCTTTGTACAAATTGCTTGGCCTTGAGAATTTTGTTCTGTTCACTAATTTCATATAGCAATCTCTGAATTTCTTTACCTTCAGATGCAACTTCATTAAGAACATCTTTAGCCTGTTGTAATTTGCCTTGAGCGTTATTTGCCTTGGCCAAAGCAAGTAAATGATCTATCTTTTCAAAATCAACATCCGTACCTAGTTTGCCTGATACCATCTTTAATTTTTGAATATTGACTTCGTATTTCTTGATTATTTGGCTATGATCTAAAATTACCACCTGTGGTTGGTTTTCAGAAATTGCTAAACTGGTCTGCTTGAAAGCAATCATGGCATCAACAAAGTGTTGCTTTGCTGATACATCATCTCCATTTTCTACAGCTTGAATTAGCAGAGATATTTGCTTTGTACCACTATCATAGAAATCATAAATTTCTTGTGTAACATTGTTCATTTTGTCAATGTCTTGTTTGATATGTCCTTGTGTGTTTTGAGTTATTTTGATTAGGATATCAAGTTGGGTATCTGCATGCGCAGTATTCGGTGTAGTAACAAGGCATATACTAACAGCCAAAATTAATGAGAAAAAGATCAGTGCTTTGTTCATGAATTATCCTCCAAGCTACTTTTTAGCTTTACAAGGTTCTGTAGATCCTTCTCAACAACGTCTACAATTCCCTGCCTTTCAAGACGTTTTACGGCCCTCCACATAGTAGTACGTGGTTGAAGGAATTTCTTACGTAATTCACTTTCGTAAGCCTGTCCCCCATTTGCAGATAGGAAATTAATTATTTCTTTATCGTCCTCTCTTAGATCTTGTTTTGCCTTGAAAATTGATTCGGGATCAAGGCTTGGTGGTTTTGGTTGGTCGTCTTTTTTAATTATTACAGTTGGTTCAGCAGTTCTTGATTTTCTTTTTGCAATAACTATCGCAGCGCCAATCACAGCAGCTGCGATACCACCTATATACAAGATTAATTGGTTATCAGTTCCACCATCTTCAGCTATTTGCTGTGTAGATTGGGCAGATGCTAATGTACTAATGTAATAACTAATGTTTGTGTGACCTGGGGGGAAAACTAGATATGATTGGTCATTTTCCACCTGCATACTAATTGGAAAATTACTCATTTCAATAATCACTGAATTTTTTGGCGTTACTACAGAATATTGCTCAGATACAATAACAGAAAATGTCCATATTTTTCCATCTTTAGAAACCAGATCCTGAGTATCATAATCAATGGAGATCTGTGACGCGCCAAATGTTTCTATTACAGCTGAATTATGATCAATCTCACTTGATAGTAAAAATCCATCTTCATCAATGATTGTAACATTTTCTATCATTTCCCCAAAAAGCTCAACTGGTACTTCCAGTTCTAGTGGATCCACGCCTAATTCATAAAAAACATGTGTAGAGCCATCCGGATAAATGGTAAAATCAAGGGTTCGGCTGGACGCAAAGGACTGCTGGATTGGGATGCTTAGTGCTATAAGCACTAGACCCATCACAACTAGTGGCATTCTTACCATCGTTGAGAGGATATCCATCTTCCCCACCAAAAGCATTTCCCCCCCCGGAGATTGATGCTTTTGTGCAACAATTTGTTGCAAATTCAAAGCCTAATACCTTAGATTCATGGATTCAATGAGATTCTGAAACTTCTGGAATTCCTGGATAAAATCAAGTCCCTTTTCGGTAATCTTGAAAAGTCTGTTTCTATCGCTTCTTTCCGACTGCATCAAACCTGCATTGATTAGCTTCTCACACTTGTCTAATACTGCATAGTGAGAGAGGTTTGCTTTTCGGGATATTGCAGATACAATAACTCCTCTTTGGCCTCCATCCATGGTTACATCTAGGATATCTCCCATGATTCCCATCTCGGATCTGTACTGTTGTTTTGACATGTCATATCATAGGATCTAGGTGTTTATGAGGAACATTTTGAAACACCACAGCGGAACACCTAGCGGAACACATTTTCTTAGGTCGAAATTTGCTAAAAATCGGTATTTTCTATGCGGGGGCGAAAATCCAAGAATTTGGGGTTTGCCATAACTTTTATCTTGCTGAATAATTTTATTGAATCAATGGGACTGTTTGATGTTTTCAAGGATAAGGATGAAGATGAAAATTCTGGCGGAGTGGCTGAAGAAACTCCTAGTTTTGAGTCAGAGCCAGAGCCAGCAGAAACTCCTAGTTTTGAGTCAGAGCCAGCAGCAGAAAGTAGAGACGAAACTCCTACCACTGAACCTGCTGAAGAAACAACGTCATATTCACAAACTGGAACTGCAGTACAAAGTCAGCTTGGAATAGAAGGATTGATGGATAAACGATTCAAGGTGGGAGAGGCTATTGACTATGTTGGCTCAATGATTAAAGAGTTGAGAGACAAGCGAGCAAACCTACAAAAAAGCATTGAAGACGAATCTGTTGATATTAAAAATTTGAAAGAAAAGCTTACGAAAATAAGTCAATTCATCCAAGAGGAAAATGAGGGTTTACAAGAACTAACCAGAAAACGATCTGAGGTAGAAAAGGATGCGGATGAAGTTGGCAATATAGTCTACAGCCTACGTGATAAAATTACAGAAATTGATAAAATAGTAGCTGATGAGGCTAGTAGAATTAACAGTTTTAAATCTTCTAAAAGTTAGGAAAATACAGATTCTTTTATTTGTCGTTTTTCTCCACAATTTGTACAGAATATATCATCTGTAGCAATCATAGAACCACAACTTGTACAAACTGGATCATGATGTTTCTCTAGAGTTTTGAACCAATTTCGTAGCATCTAAAACCACTTACATAAAACGAGATTGTGAAGAAGCCTGCGATACTTCATTTGGTATGGATGGGAATCTATCTCCAGATTGCTGTTCTGCAACTGCAGAAGCCTCTTGCAAGATTTTTTCTGATTCTGCATTCATAACCGCATCAGTGCCGAATGAGGCATCTGTGCTGTGGAAGGTTTCTGTCATCAAGCCACCTAGCATCTCTGCCATGTTGTTAAGCTCTTGGTCTGCGCCTGGCATGAATTTGGCTAGTGATGTTTTCATGTTTTTCATTAATCCGATGGTTGGCATTACAGTTACTACTGTGTCTCCCAAATCATGGAATGTTGTTAATCGTAATTCTATTTGTTCTATAGCCATTCGTGCATTTCCTAGAACACGACGTACTTTTCGAACTTCGGCTAATTCTTTTGATAAAGTTTTAGCAGTATGAGTATCGTGCTGTTGTGTAGCTTCGACTATTCTATGAAAAATTTTCTCGTTTCTGCTATCTAATGATGATAGCATGTTATCTAATTTTGCAGTTTGCATTTGCAATTTTTTAATGGCTGTTTCAATGCGTGGTTTTAAGGCACCCTTTGGTTTGATCACACTGTTTAATCTTTCAGATATGCCTGGTTTCTGTGGTTTTGACCACCTACTTGATAACGAAGCCATAGGGCATGCTTTAGAAATTGATTATTAATTTCAGGTGTGAATAATGGTTAACAGTAAATGAAATTTCGATGACTAAATTTACTAGTAAACAGCACGAATTCTGTGAGTAAAAAGCCCATAATTGGTGGTATTATCCTAGCAGCCATCATAGGGGTGGTATTTGTTGGAGCCCAGATAAATCCAGATAATCCCGAAAACAAGAAGAGTCCAAATTTAGAAGTTTGGAGTATTCGTATGGCTGGATCTGAGTGGACCAACAGCTGCGATACCTACACTTCCTATGATGAATCTAATTTGGAATTATGGGGTAAATGTTCAGTCACAGAACGAAATGATGATAGTCAAACACATAGGGCTTGGTTGAAACACTCCACCAAAGATGTTCCATATCTAGAAGAAGGAATTTACAAGTTTGGATTTGTTCCGATGGGTGATTCTCCTGATAAAATTAGAATTAGTATTGAGACGCCTTTTGTTGAACGACTAGACCCATCTGAGTCGTGGAGAGTGCTGTTCTCTGAGGAATTTATTTTGAAAGGAACATTGGTAGACACAGGTATCTCAAAATACTATACATGGGAGTATGTTGACCAGCACGGTCTTTCAGCAGAAGAATATGATGTTTATATTCCAGAAGGAGGTTGGGAAATTTCAATTACAAGAACTGGTAATTTGGAAGGCTCAGTAACCATATCCTTATTGCGATAAAATAGAAATAGTCTTTGAAATAATGAAAAGTGAGATAATTGGCAAATAACAAGAAAAAGAAAAGACGGAATATGATTATCGTTATGGCAATAATCTGGTTTGTAATTACACTACCTTTGCCTTGGGTATTTACTGGTGATATAGGTCAGGATCAAGCATTCACTATATTGCCTATTATTGGTTTCATCTCAATTCCTTTTGTAGTACTTGGTATTGCATGGACTTTGAAGCCAGAATTAACAACATAACTAATTTTTGAACCAAGGCTGATTTTCCAAATAATCGAGTTCTTTTACAATAGATTCCATTTTTTGTGTAATTGCTATATCTGATTGAAATTGTTCAAACATTTCTTTTTCCTCCTCTTTGGAAAGAATCTCCTTTTCTGCTCGCTCAAAAAAGTCCTCTTCCTTCGATATATGGTCATTCAGATAAATCGAATAGGTTCTCAGGAATCTGGCTACTGGCTCGCTAGAATCTTCTCCATTTTTCCAACGTTTTAGATGATGTGTGATTTTGAATGCTATGTTTCTGCTAAACTCATGTTCTATCAGTAATGCCCGAATCTCTTTTTTGAGGTGGTCATAACTAGCAACGCAGGGAAAGTATGAATCCTCTTCTCTGGAGTAATGGATCGAGTCCAAAAAGTCTGAGATGATGATGGCAATCTTCTCCAAATCAGAGAATGGAACGGTTTTTCCTGAATTAAGATCAGAATAGCATTTTGCAATAATCTTGTCTAGTCTTTTGATTTGTTTGTGATCATCCCTAAGGGTCTCTGTAGCGCTCAACTATTCAAAATTTGCAAGCTGACTTATAATTTGTATATGACCTAACCGTTATTTTACAGACCAATAATTGACCTAGTTAGAATGAATTTTGGATTCTTGGCTCTGTTAGATAGTTTTGTCTCTTTCTTCCGAGATGAGGTTTTCCCTGATATCAATACAAGCGAATTTGCGGGTTCAAATGTAAGAGATATTCTCGGAAAATATTTCGAAGAAAATCCTATCCCTGAAGGAAATCCTGAGCAATTTGGCTCAAATTTTCTCCTAGAAGGTGTTACAAATCTACAAAGTGTTATCGCTGATTTGACATTTGGAGATTCGCTGGTTGCCTCAGCACCAATTTTGCTCTTATCTGCAAGCGTGGTAATAATAATGGGCGTCTTGGGTGAGGCATTTTTCAAAAGGACTGGAATTCCTGATATTCTATTTTTGATGGTATTAGGAATCATTATTGGGCCGGTTTTGGGAATAATCCAACCTCAAGCTGTATTGGAAATTGTTCCTTACTTTGCGGCTGTAGCTCTAATTATCATCATGTTTGATGGTGGCTTGAATCTACATATTGGTAAAGTTTTGAAGACCGCACATTTTGCTATAATTCTTGTAATTGTGGGCTTTGCAGTTTCGGTTGGTATCGTTGCTGGACTTGCACATTATGGCTTAGGATGGGAGTGGATAGATAGTATTTTGCTTGGGTCAATAGTTGGAGGAAGCAGCTCTATCATTGTCTTCGGTCTTGTAAAAAAGATCCACATATCCGAAGATGCCAAATCTATGCTAAGCTTCGAGTCCGCACTGACTGATATTTTTGCAGTCATCATTGCGTTCGTTTTGTTCGAGGCAGCATTATCTGGGGAATTTAGTTTTGATACGTTGGGAGTAACGATTGGAAAGGCAGTGATGGTTGGTCTCGTGCTAGGGTTTGGAGTTGGCATTCCTTGGATGTTTGTGATATCAAAACTGAAGAATGCACAACATAGCTACATGCTAACAATCGGAATGGTGTTTATGCTATTTTTCTTAGCCACTTCATTTGGCGAGTCAGGTGCACTAACCGCACTTGTTTTTGGATTGATGCTTGGAAAAAAGACATACTTTTCACGAATTCTAAAAATCAAATTTCCAGAGGATACCATAGACAATTCTTTACATAGCCAGGTAACCTTTTTGGTAAGAGCATTTTTCTTTGTTTTTGTCGGTCTGCTAGCAAGTTTTGCTCAAATAGAATATGTCATTTTTGGTGTAATAGCCGCAATCGCAATTTACATAGGCAGAATAATCATTACTAAATCTGTTCTAGTTAGAGGTTTTTCCAAGCTTGATACAAAAGTGACATCTGTTATGATTCCACGTGGTTTAGCAGCCGCTGTATTGGCCACATTTCCGCTGTCAATGGGTCTGCCGAATGCTGAAGCATACCCACAAATTATCTTTTTCGTTGTCATAACATCTGTTATTATTACCACAATTGGTTTAGGCGGTGCAAAAAAGATTCCTCCTCCAGAAAGTCATAGTGGTGGTTTTGTTAAAGATAAAAAATAAAAAAAATTATGTGGAATCTTTTAATCCCTTGTAGCGATTTCTGATAGTTACTTCGGTAACATTTGCCGCTTCTGCAATGTCCCTTTGTGTCTTATCTTCACCATTTTTTACGCATGCTAGGTATAATGCGGCTGCTGCTAGACCCATAGGATCCTTTCCTGCAGATATTTCATTTTCTTGCGCAGTTTTTAGTACCTTAATTGCATGTCTTTTTGTTTTTTCCTGTATGCCTATCTTGCTTGCTATTCGTGCTACACACTGAATAGAGTCTGTAACCGGCATTTTTAGATCCAGTTCTTTGATAAGAAGTCTGTAACATCTTGCAATGTCTTTTCGTTTTATGTTTGCAGCGTGTTCTACATCCTTAAGGTTTCTTGGAGTTTCTGTATCTCTACAAGCAGCGTATAATGCTGATGCCATTAATGCAGAAATTGATCTTCCTCTAACTAGACCTTTATCCAATGCTTTTCTGTAAATGTATGCAGCTTTTTCTATCACTGCGTCGGATATAGCGAGTTTGTCTTTCAGTCTGTTTAGTTCGCTAAATGCCTGCCTAAAGTTTCGATCTACTGGTTCATGAACTTGGCTTCTACTATCCCAAGTTCTCAGTCTCTCGATGGTACTTTTCATTGTAGTGGTTAGGGGTTTGCCAGATGCATCCTTGTTTGTAGGATTAATGATCGTTGCAAGACCCATATCATGCATTGTCAGTGATGTAGGTGCGCCAGCTCTAGCTCTGTCGCCATGTTCATCCTGAGTGAATGATCTCCATTCTGGTCCAGCTTCCTGCAGTTTTTCGGATAATACGAAACCACATTTTGAGCAGAACATTTCTCCGGATTCATGATCGGTTACCAGTGTGCCTTTGACACATCTAGGACATTTCTCTTTCAAATTTGCTTTCGAGGTTTTTACCATGTTTTCACTTCCCCGATCTAATTTCGATAGTCTTTATAAACCATGTACTAAAAGCTTCGGTCTCTATTTATAGAGATTTGATGGCTGATAGTAATGTCCATGCGTTTTGATGTGAAAATTGGATGGGTTTTCTGTTTTGGTTTGATCGCCTGTATACTGTCATTTTCTTCCATTGCAGAATCATATGGTCATGGGTTAGGATATGAAATCATGCCGCCAGAAATGCTTGGCTCGAAATTAGTTTCGCTTGAGATATCATCTGACACTTGGCCGGACGAATATACAAAAGAAATTGTATTCTCGTTATTTGAGACTGATACTGGCATTAACGTAGAGAATGTTACATATTTCGTTATGCTAACTAAACAAAATGAAGTGCTGTTTGATGTAACAGAACAAAGGGATGATGGCACGTTTATTTTAAAACTACATACAACAGAGTCTGATCAGATCACAGTCGAGGAGTCGGGTTCTGATTTTTTTGGCTCGTTGTTTGATAGTGGTGAAGTTGTTAATGTGAAAGGTAATGCATTCAGTTCTGGAGGATTGTATGAATTTAAGGTAATTATAACAACAGGAGATAATTACTCAAATGTGCTTTCTCCTCCACTGGATTATGATGTAGGGATTTCATTTTTGGACAAAACATCTTACAGTATTAATGACATAAATTTTGGTCAGCAGGAGCTTGGTATTATAACGTATTATGATCTGATTAATGATGATTTTACTTATGATCAAAATAAAAAAATGATCACTTATTCCATGCCGTTTGATTGGTCCGAAGAAAATATTCTAGTAACTTCTACTATGCATCAGGAGATTATAATTCCAAAAACATTTGGTGATTTAATGATAGAAAGCTTTTCAGCAAATGTAAATGGATTACAAGTACAGGAAAATGTTTTGACAATTGATGATTTTTCACCACAAAACAGGCTTGTTCATCTGGTTTTGAACCAAAATGATCTTCTAAAAATATCAAAAGCAATAGATGGATTTCCTAACAAAATGGATTTTTCTATAATGCCATCTGGAGATAGTTTGCCGCTTACTACAATGACCGAAAATGCCCAATTCAAGATAAATCTAAGCTGGGCACCTCAAAGTATAGAATCTGGTTCAACAGTTGTGTTTTTCTTCGAAATTTTTGATGCATTCTTGTTAGATAGGCAGGTTTCTGTTGGTCATGATTTTACTATATTACATGATGATGAACGCATTTTCCAATCAAGTGGTATTAGTAATGATGTTGTACAAAGCATGATAGAATTTGATGTTCCAGATGATGTCACAGGAGTAATTACTCTGCAGTTTGAAGACCTCAATGGCAGTGATTTGGCTGATGCAGTTTTCCCTGTAATTGTAGACCGAATTGGTGTTGAACAAACATCAATTCCAGCATGGATTAAAAATAATGCAGGTTGGTGGGCTACAGATCAAATTGATGATTCTACATTTGTTCAAGGAATTCAATATCTAATACAAGAAGGAATTATAGTAGTCTAGTTAGGCAGTTTTTGTGTATTTTGTTTTAAGCTCATCTTCAAAGAAGAATTTTTCGCCAAAGGCAGGTTCTAAATCATCAAGCCATATAGCACTTTCATCATATTTTGCAAAAAATGGCACACCAACCCACGCTGATTCTCTTCCTTGTAATAGTTGTAATGCCATCACTTTCTGCCCATTAATTTCCGACACGCCAAGAACGTGTACTTTGCCTGGAGTAGCGGACATACTTGGTCCCCTAACAGTTCTTGCCAAACCACTAACTTTTCTAAATGCAGATCTAAAGATCTTTTCTGCCTTAACTAAAGGTACGCCAAAATAATGCTGAGCTCCTGTATCCCGGACAACGAACATGTAGTATGGTATACAGCCCAAGGAAACTTGCTTTTGCCACATCTTTGCCCACATGTCTGCATCATCATTTATGTGAGCCAAAAGTGGTGATTGTGTTCTAATCTGGGCTCCAGTATTTCTTATGCGTTTGATTGCCTCCTTTATTGGATCCGTCGAGAGCTCAGTTAGGTGATTAAAATGAGCCATTATGGCCAGATGCGTTCCACTTTTTACTATTTTTTCAAAATTTTTCAGGGTTTCAGTGGCATCTGAATCAGTTAAAAATTTGTAAGGCCAATAAGAAACAGCTTTGGTTCCAATTCTAATTGTCTTAAGATTAGGTAATTTTGCATCAAGTAAAGCGTCAATATAAACAGAAAACATGCTAGCCTTCATAATCATAGGATCCCCGCCGGTAAACAAAACATCTGATATTTCTGGATGCTCTTTCAGATATTGTACTAATTGTTCACCTTCTCTCATCGCAAATTTCATTTCATCCATACCAACAAACTGTGGCCATCGGAAACAGAAGCTACAGTAAGCATGACATGTTTGACTCTGACTTGGAAAGAAGAGACAGGTTTCATCATATTTGTGCTGCATTCCGTAAAGTTTTGTGCCATCCTTTAGCTGTGGAACGTTCAGTTCCATCTGACCAGCCGGATGTGGATTTAATTTTAAGCGGATATCATTTGCAACTCTTTGTATTTCTTTTTTGTCAGCCCCACTCTTCAGAATGGCTGCCATCTTATCATAATGTTCAGGAATTAACATCCCTTTTTGAGGAAATGTTAAAACAAACATAGGATCTTTTGGAACATTACTCCAATCGATAAGTTGTTCAACGACATAATTATTCGTCTTGAAAGGAAGTACGTTTCCAACAACTTCCATCTCAAACTTGGATTCTTCTGACATTTGCTCAATTTCTGGAATGTTGCGAAAATTTGTTAAAGTATAAGATTTAATCGATGTGGTTTCGTTTACTGACCAAAGCGTTTGCTGTTCTGTCATTACTTATTTTATCACATACCATTGTTAAATCTTGGCAAAAAATGGCAAAATAGGCACGAATTTTTGTTTTCTAGGCGTGTAAATTTATAAAAAATTTTGATTGGTGCTTAAATAACTACTGACTGATTGGTATAACTCTGAGATTTAGCCTAGTTTTTCATTAGTGAATAGGGGAAATGGTAGAGGAGCTTAGTGAATTTTCTGCAGGACAGTTTGAAACTGTTTCACAGCTATTGATGTCTTCAGTTTCACTACAGATTGCATTAGCAGTACTTGTTGTTGGTTTGATAATTATATCTGTTGGATATCGTAAATTTTCACAATGGATAGAAACTCAAAAGTTTAGTTATACCCGTCCACACATATCGAGATTTGCCCGCACTGCGATGCTAGCTTTTTTCGCAATTGGATTAGTTTCTTCAGTAAATGGATACATACAAATTTTTGAGTTGTTTGATGAACAGGTTACAATAACAAATGATGAGCTTACTCCGAATCAAACATTTGCAAAGATCTTAAACACAATTAACATACTTGTTATTGGATACACTATATCTCATCTAATACCAATCGCGTTGAACAAGCGAGAAAAAATAACACTTGAAAAAGAAGATTTTGAAAATTGGAAAGAGCTAAAGGGTTTTCCCGATGATGATGATGATCTATTCCATAAATTATTCAAATGGGTTCCACCAAAAATTCTTCCTGAGGATATACCAAAGGATGAGTTTGAAAAGAATCTGCAAACAAAAGAAGGTATAAATTTTTTAGAAAACTATCGAACCACTAAGGGTGTACCAATAGGAAGTTATCAAAAATTAGTTGATGATCCATTTGGAGAATGGAAAAGTGCAGAGAGAAAGAAATATCACAAATACTTTTCTGATTGTGTAACAGGTAATAATGCAACGGGTAGAAAACTTATACCTGGAACAAAACCACAAGAAATCTATCCCATTGATACATGGAGAGAAGTTAAACGACAACAAGCATATGATCCAATAATTCCTGCTTCAAAACCATCAGGTCATGCATCATTACAAGAAGAACGCGTTCCCAAATCAGCTAAGCAAATTATTCCTATAGGAGTTTTTGTTGGAACTGTCATAGGTGTAGTTGGATGGTGGGGAGTTGACCTTTTTGTTTTGGCTACAGCAACTGGTGGTTTAGCATTGGGAGTTGGTTTAGCATTAAAAGAAACATTGGAAAATTATTTTGCATATATTCTAATTAGAAAAGACAAGGTGTTTAGTGAAGGAGATCGGATTCAGTTAGCAAGTGGTTATAATGGAATTGTGCACAGGATAACTCCAAGAGTTACATACGTCAGAGAAGCGCTTAATGAATCACTTGCAATTATCCCAACGCGACAGTTAGTTACCGCAGAGATAATTAATTATACAAAGGAAATTGAGTTTGTTCCATCTATAGTTGATGTTGGTGTATCATATCTTAATGATCCAAAACAGGTTGCGTCAATTCTAGTAAAAATAGGAAGTCGAGCACTTGTTGAAGTAAAAGATTCAAAAGGAAATCATCTTGCTGTACAAAAACGCTGTCCGTATCTTGATCAAAACAAACCAAGCTGCGGGTGTGATAAGGACATTCATGTTGATATAGAACAACCCACAGTCAGATTTAACAAATTCAACGACTCATCTCTTGATTTTTCAGTTTGGGTCTATGTTAGATCATATGGATCACAATTCAAAATGAAAAGTACAATGCGGCTAATAATGTACGAAGAATTTAAAAAATATGATATCAGAATTCCATGGCCAATTAGAACAGTTTACCAAGGAGATGAAAAGCGGGAAGAGAACGAAATTGCAGAACATGAAGGTAAACGCAAACAAGTTGTTGATGAATTTGGAATTGGTGACTTGGCTCGTGGAGAAGGCGACTAGCGTGCATCAGGATACGCTGAAACATTGAGCTCGTCCTCAATATCTTCCTCCATTTTTTTGAATGTATGTGTTACAGTCGAATAAGATTTTAGTTTCTCTAAAAGGTACAAAACCTTCTGCTTAGAAACTGAATATTTCAGAAATTCCATTGTTTCGTCTGGTTGCTCCTCAATTGTCATCTCTCCAACAAACGTAATTACTCCATCTGTCTGCATAACCACTTCAGGTTCCAAAACGTCTTGAGCACCTACCAATGTACTTCTAACAACATCGAGCAATCGTCCAAGCTTTTCCTGCTCAAACTTCATTCTTTCAGTTAAGGTACGTATTTTCCAAGTTCTCTCCTTTTCTTCCAGTGTAAGCGGATGATATTCTAATTTGATTGCGTCGTTGTGAAACTGTGCTGTCTTCTTAATTCGGCCTAAATTGAATAGCATTGCAGTAACTTGGGATTTAAGATGAAATACAGCAAAGTCTTTTCTTTTTAGTCTGTGCTCTTCATTTGAACTGATGATCTTATCTATTCTAACTTGATTTTTGTGTGCAAGATGATGGAAAAAAAGTGCTAGAACACCGCCTACAACTAGATCACCGTAAACTAGATGCCCAATGCCTGAGAGATCACAATGCTCACTAATTTCTAAAACATGACAGCTCGCATCTCTTTCTCCCGTAGCACCAAATGACATATGGATGAAAAATGTAGATGAAACAAATATGAAAAAAACCAATAATGTTTTTGTAAGTAAACTTTTGTGTATTTGTTTTTTCTTTGAATTAGAAGACAATTAGAACAACGTCCTAATCTAATTGGACAAGTGTTAGTATTATGGATGGAATAGTTGGTTCGCCGTCAGGTTGCATTGCTTCTATGCCAATACCTTCACCTTCAGTTTCAGCAGCCATCATAATGTTCAATGTGTCACCACGGTTTAATGGACAAACAGCATTGATTGGTATAACATCTTTTTCTTGAGAGTCTGTCAACACACGTCTAACATTAGAGTTGGGAAGATCTACGTTATTCACTCTTAGCCAAAAATCAATCCAACGATTTCTTGCTCCTCTTAGTTTTGCAATCTGTGGTCCTGCAATTACAAGATAGATTCCTGATTTTTTAATTATAACATCTCCCTTGTCAAAATCAATTGATTGTGTTGCCTCAAGAACATCTTCTTGTGCATCAAACTCAATCTCTATAGGTTTCAATGTGTTACATACCTGCGTCTTACTGGATGAGAACTGTCCAAACGCTTTTCTTATGTCACGAGTTTGTTGAGTCAGATCGATCCACTGAACAACAGAGTATTTAATTTCATGTTTGCTTTGATACCTGTACTAGTTTTTTACGTGACTGAATGTGTATAGCTTAAATTCCCTGCCAAAACCAAATCAAAAATGGCGAAAACCATCAATGCTGACGAGTTGAAAAAAAATCGTGAACAATATATTTTGATAGATGTACGAGAACAAGAAGAATTACTTGGTGGCAATATTGATGATTCTATTCATTTGCCATTAGGACAATTAATCAGAAAAGTAAGAAAGACGGAAAAGGATGAGTTTAGTCCTGACGAAAGACATCGTCTATTTTTAGTTCTCACAAAACAAGTAGATGTAGAAAAATCTCTAGGCAAGAAAATTTGTACGTACTGTTCTTTTGGATATAGGGGAGACCTTGCTGCTGAAGAGCTAGTAAAGTCTGAATTGAAAGTTGATATAGTAAACCTTGAGGGTGGATTTGCTTCTTGGGAAAATAAGAATGGAAACGGCACTAAAACCTATTAATTTTTTAAATCACAATCAAATCTTTCGTAAACTTATGCATCACAGCTGCTCTGTCCTTGACTATTAGCGAGTCCTCAATACGAACGCCGAATTTTTTTGGTATGTAGATGCCAGGTTCTACCGTAATCGCCATATCTTTTTTCAGCTTTTCTTTGTTTTTGGCAGAAATGTTAGGACTTTCATGGACATCCAATCCTATACCATGACCGGTTGAATGAATGAAATGTGGTCCATAGCTATGTTCCTCTATGATTTTCCTGCATGCATCATCTACCGATGCGCAGGTTTTCCCAGGTCTGACAGCTTTTAGTCCAGCCTTTTGTGATTCTTTTACAATTTCATAAACTGTAATTGCTTCCTTAGAGATCGAACCTAATCCAAATGTCCTAGTTGCGTCTGAAACATATCCCTTGTATCGTAAGGTCAAATCGACTGTAATCATATCGCCATCTGCAAATTTTCTCTTAGTAACTTGTGCATGTGGAAGTGATGAGTTTGAACCGCTAGCAATTATCAATGGGTTTAACGTTGAGCGATATCCAGTGTCAAAGAGATCATTTGCGTTTGCAAATGACATCAAGATTGTTTGGAGTTCTGACTCCCTCCTACCTTTCTGTATGGTTTGCGTGCAAAGCTCAAACATTTCATCTATTATAGAAGATGTCTTTTTCAAGACACGAATTTCTTCGGAATCCTTGATTATACGTGCATTGTAAAAAGGAGCAGAAGATTGTTTTATCTTAGGAATCGATTTTTTCAGTGATTGCATTATAGAATAATTTTGGCAATCTGTGCAGATTTTTTTCTTCTTTATGGTAGATGCCAATGAAGATACAAGACCACCTCTTTGTGAGATTACAACGTTACAATTTACTGAATCTTCTTTCGCCCTCTGCGCCTCTAGCTCTGGAGCAATAATTGTGGTTTTTCCACCCTTTTCCAAAACACCAATTGCCTCACCCCAAAAACCGGTTAGATAGAAGAGATTCTCAGGCTCGAAAGTGACAAGAGTATCACAGTTAATGGCATTACAATATTTTTCAAGTCTTTTTCTACGTGTTTTCATTGTTCAAAAAGATGTTTTTGTGAATTTATGTATGTTGCAAAGTTTGTATATCCATATCATTCTGTAACTATAATGGCAGAAAAGGAAGAGAAAAAGAAAGTTGTTGCTTTGCTTTCTGGAGGATTAGATAGTACCCTTGCTGTAAAAACGATGCAAAAACAGGGCTTTG
>CACLIK010000006.1 GCA_902606965.1 uncultured marine group I thaumarchaeote | reverse complement strand
AACCGTTCTAAGTGATGATACGTTTGCCATAATTGCATCTAGAATTGGATTTGAAACACAAAAAATTATCTCTGGAAAATTCAGTAATCTGCTTAAAATCGATTTTGGTGAACCGCCACACAGCATAATCATACCAGGAAAATTACATTTTACAGAATCAGATGCTATCAATGTATTAACGGAATGTTTGGATAAACCATCAGACAATTCAGCAAGGATCAAAAGTATATCAGTACAAATGATTGAAAGATATGTTCCAATGGTTAGGAAAGCATTAGAAGAAATTAAACCGCTTTATGATGAATCAAAAGAATTTCGGGAAGTTTTTGAAAATGCGAAATTATACATTGATGATGCAGAAAATTTTCTAAAACAAGGAAAAGATGAAAATGCAGTTTTGAGTATTGGTTATGCAGATGGTCTAGTAGATGCTCTAAGAATGGCAAAAGGTAGAGAACCGAAGATATGATTTAACGATGCGTTAAAAAGTGAAGAAATAATGAGGACATTTGGATTTGGAAAAAAAGAAGATTGTATTAGCTGGCGGAGTTTTTGATATAATTCATCCAGGACATATACACACACTGAATGCAGCAAAAGCTCTAGGTGATGAATTAGTGGTTGCAATTGCTACTGATAAAACTGCTCAGAAGATGAAAAAAAGACCACCGTTACATAATCAAGAATTAAGATGTGAATTAGTAAACTGTCTATCTATGGTTGACAGGGCCATTATTGGTCATGAAGATAATATCTTTGAAACTGTAAAGGAGATAAAACCCAGCATCATTGTACTTGGATATGATCAAGTACATCAAGAAAAATTCATTGATGATGGATGTAAGAGGATCAATCTTAATATTGAGATAGTAAGATTACAATCTCCAGTTCCTGAACTATCAAGCTCAGAAATTGAAAAACAATATGGAAAGGACATTCATGGTCTGTAGTTTAGTACAGATTAAGCATGAATTTTAACCGTAACTTTAGAACCAGTTTTCAGTCTAGCAGTTTTACGTAAGTTATTTTTTGATATCAATTCGATAACTGAACTATCATGGTGCGTTCTTTCAAGGCGTATTAATTCACATTTAATAGAATCATTTAATGTTACATGAAAACATTTTACCCAACCATATGTTCTCTTCCCGTCAGAAAATGGTTCTATTATTACACTATCAAGATCATCTAACTGCTGAATGATTTGAGTTGCCTGTAACTGATTTAATTTTACATTCAATGTACCTGGGAAAGGAATGTATCCAATCTTCATTTTGAATTGCTTTGTGTAACCATTTAATGCCATATAGTAAGCTCCTTCACCTAATCCAGAAATTACTGACCCAGCCAATTCTAATTGTGAAGGTGATGAGCCTAAAGTGGAACCTAAAATTGAATGAAGTTTAACAAGTTCAGAATATCCCTTCTGAGTAATTTTCACAGAAAGGTGTCGCCCAGTCATTACTCTGTCAATGAATCCATCATTTTCAAGTTCCAAAATATGTTTTGAGGCAGCCTGTTGTGATTTTTTTATACTTTTCCCAAGAGATGATGTGGTAATTTGGACAAAGTTGTATCTAGCCCCTTTCGATAATAATTCTGCTAGAGTGAGAATATGTTGGATTTTAAGATCAGACATTAACTAATGCCAAGGTCGGTGAATGTTTTTAGTGTTACGCCATCAGTGTTTGATAGATTGGCAACCCTATGGCCTATAATACATTCAATTCCAGACTGCTTAGCGCCATCTAACAATCTCTGTGTTATTATCCCGTCTAAAATCAGATATTTTATTCCGCTTTGTGTGGATAGTTTGTCTACAAGTTCACTAATTGGTACCTTGAACAATTGATCATTGTTAGAGTCAAGTCCTATAGCTTCCAATGTTTCATTGAGATCTTTGTATATTTTGCTGGTAATATCCGCTAATGGTTTATCGTCCTCACTTACTTGTTTTGGCGATGTAGTTTGGTTTTTTAAGTTATCAGTTACATCCTTTAGAATATCCGCAACACGTTGAGGAGTTAATTCCTCGACTTCAATACCTTCATCTGCACGGAGCTCATAATCAACCTTAACAACTGACTTCAATTCTTTGAGGATGAATCCACCAGCTCTGTCTCCATCTAAAAATGCTACAACTTTATCCTTTTTCGCACAAAGGTCTTTGATGGACTCATCAATTTTTGCACCTTCAATAGCTAAAGCGTTGTCATAACCGGCTCTCAATAAATTTAAGATATCTGCTCTGCCCTCAACAAGAATTATCCATGGTGAATCGTAAATTCCTGAACTGCATGGAAGTTTGTTTGGTCCATACTCAGATACCTTACCTGCTGAACTCTCATTGACATCCTTTAACATAGTGTCACCTTCGCTGACAGATTTTGTAGACCATTTTTGTTTGATCTCCTTTGCTCTGCGTACAATGTCTTCTTTTTTTGATGCCCTTACGTCATCAATAGCATCTAGCTTGAATTTGCAATCAAATGGACCGACTTTGTCAATACTCTCGATTGCAGCTGCAATTAATGCACAAGTATCAACGTCAGTACTCATTGGAAGTAATGCAGTACCGGAAGTGGTATTTTCAGTAGTTTTGATTTCTACTTCAATTCTACCTACCTTAGAAGCACGCTGAAGCTCATTCAGGTTCATCTCGGGACCCAATAGTCCCTCGGTTTGACCGAATACCGCCCCTATAATGTCTGCTCGCTCAACCAGACCGTCGACTTCAAATGATAGTTTAACGTGATATTTGACGATACCTGTGTATGGCAAATTATTCTCATCTCCTTAATATTCAATAAGCTGAAGTTTAAAATCGCAGTTATAAGTGCTTGTGGTAAAAAATTATTTTTCAATAATAAAATAAAATAAAAATTGAAAAAATGATTATTCAGTACTAAAGGATGAGCCGCATGAACAACTTTTTGTTACATTCGGGTTATTGATTTTGAAGCCCGAGCCCATCAGACTTTCAATATAGTCAACGTTTGCACCTTGTAGGTGATCTTGACTCATTGAATCAACTAGTACTTTGACACCATTTTCCTCAATGGTTAGATCATCTTCTTCTGCTGTTTTCTCAAAACCCATTCCGTAAGAAAGTCCAGAACAACCACCGCCTTGAACATAAATTCTAAGGAATTCTGGCTTTTCTTTTTCTTCAGCCATGAACTCATTGATTTTCTCAGCAGCTTTTGCTGTGATGGTAATCAATTTTCCTGATTGTGTTTGAGGTTGTGGTGACTCGACAACTACTTCTTGAGGTTTTGGAGATTCATGAGATTCTCCATGATCGTGTCCACATCCACATGAATGTTCAGCAGATGCTTCGTGACTTTGTTCTGTAGTCATATATGCAACATTCCATGGTTCAAATTATAATAACCTTTTCCTACAAAATACACACTAAATGATTGTAATTGGTTAGGTGAAGCTATTTTTTAGACTTGTTTACAAAATCCGACATTCGTTTTTCACGTTCTGGATCTGAGAAACAATTTCTCCATGCAAGTAATTCTACACCCAGACCTGTGTCAAGATCTGCATTACGGCCTTTATTGATTGCAGTCTTTGACATATGAACAGCTAAAGATGCGTTTGCAGCGATTGTTTTTGCCATCTTTACAGCTTCATCCATTAAAACAGATTGTTCGAAAACATGATTGACAAGACCAATTTCTTTCGCTGCATTTGCATTGATTGCTTTTCCAGTGAAAACAATTTCCTTTGCTTTTGCGATTCCCACTATTCTCATCAACCTTTGTGTTCCACCCCAACCAGGTGGTATGCCTATTGTTACCTCCGGTTGACCAATCTTTGCATTGTCAGATGCAAGTCTTATATCACAAGACATTGCAAGTTCACATCCACCACCAAGTGCGAAACCATTAACAGCTGCAATAGTTGGTTTAGTTATATTTTCTACAGTGGCAGTAAGTTCTTGACCTAATTTCGCGTATCGTTCAGATTCTTCTGATGAGATTTTTGACATGTATTCAATATCAGCTCCTGCAGAAAATGCCTTGTCACCCTCACCAGTTAAAATAATCACTTTGACATTATCATCCTTCTCTAACTGCTGAAATGTAGAAATTATCTCCTTTGCAACATCAATATTCATTGCGTTTAGTTTTTCTGGGCGGTTAATCTTAACGGTGCAAATCCCATCATCAGTTTGAGTAGTAATATTGGTCATATTGAAAATCTGCCTCTTATGAAATTAAATGTTATCTACCCCGTGTAGAACCCCATTTGGCTAATGCAGATGCAGCAGCCACCCACGTTCTTAAATCATCATAAACCGGTATACCCTTTTTTTCAACCAATTTGGACATTTTTTCTGTATATGGACCTCCGTTGGCTCCAACTAACAATGGTTTTTTTCTTTTCTTGGAAAAGTTAGCAAGGTGACCAACGATTGTCTCTTCAAGAGGGTCATCCTGAAATACAAACCATGGCATCGCAATATTCACGTTCTTTTCATCATAAAATTGCTGAATAACAAACCTATAGTCATCAGCAGTTGCACCGCCACCAACATCCGCTGGATTACCATTATGGATAGGAACGGTTGGAGGAAAACGAGCCTTCATTTTTTTGATAAGCCGTGGGGACATCTTACCTATCGTAAGACCTAATCTTTCTAAATGATCAATTCCACCAATCATAGGACCAGCACCATTACTGCACATGGCAACTTTGTTTCCTTTTGCTGCTGGCTGCCAAGCCAAAGCCTTTGCCACTCCAGCAAGTTCTTGATAACTATCTACAGAGATAATTCCAGCTTGCTTAAACGCACCCATAATCATTGCATTATCACCACCAAGTGAACCTGTATGAGATGCAGCCTGCTTTGCACCAGCTGCACTTCGTCCACTCTTCCATATCACTATTGGTTTCTTTTTTTCTTTCATAACACGCTTTGCAGCATTGATAAACTTTCTACCATCACCAAATCCTTCTACGTAAAGACAAATAACTTTGGTTTGAGGATCACTTCCTGCATATGAAATCATGTCTGCTTCATCAACATCTGACCTGTTTCCATAACTGATCATCTTTGAAAGACCAAAAGTATCAGCACTCTCTAACATACTAATTCCCATTGTTCCACTTTGTGAGAAGAAGGCAACGTTACCAAGTCTTGCACGAACCATCCTTGCTTGTCCTTGAAATGCACAATCAAGACGATTTGCTGCGTTGAACATTCCAATACAATTTGGACCGATAACTCGTATCTTGTGTTTTAATGACAGATGTTTAACCTCAGCCTCCATTGCTGCTCTATCTCCACCAAGTTCCTTACCACCACCTGAAACAATTACAACATTATGAATTCCCTTCTTTGCGCAATCCTTCATAAGAGGTCCGCAGTGTGCAAGATCAATACAAACAACAACCAGATCAACCTTTGTCTTGATTGCTTCCAGTGATGGATAACATTTGATTCCAAGAATCTTCTTTTGTTTAGGATTAATTGGATATACTTTACCTTTGTAGTCCTGTTTTCCAAGAGCATCTAATACAGAGTTGCCAATCTTTCCAGGTGTTGCAGAAGCGCCAACTAGTGCAACAGACTTTGGTGTAAAGAATTTCTCCATGGATGTTATGTTTGGCTTGGCACGTGAGATTGAATTCTTTTTAATTTCTTTGTTGAGAATTATTTTTGCGTCTACCACATCGTATGATTTTGGATAGACAACTATAGGATTGAAATCTATACTGTTAATGTAATTAGCATTATCAACACCAATCTTTCCAATTTGAACAAGAGCCTTTGCAAGCATGTTCAAGTCTATAGGCTTGCTTCCACGGAATCCTTTTAGAATTTTAGAACCTTTGAGTTCGTTTAACATTGATTTCGCATCTGATGTCGTAATTGGTAACATTCTGAATGCAACATCTTTGAAAACTTCAGTTAGAACACCACCCAAACCAACCATGAGCATTGGTCCAAATTGTGGATTGTTTTGTATTCCAACAATTAGTTCAACTCCCTTCGGAACCATCTTCTCAAGCAAAATTCCTTTTACGTTAACGCCTTTCTTTTTGGAAAGTCGTCCATACATGTCATTGAATGTCTTTCTTACATCAGCAGTGTTATCAACACCAATCTTGACCCCACCCACGTCAGTTTTATGTAGAATTTGTGGTGAGACCACCTTCATAACCAGAGGAAATCCAAGTCGCTTTGCATCTCTTACTGCTTGATCAGTAGATGTGGCTAATGAAAATCCTGGTACTGAAACTTTGTATTTTTTTAAAATTGATTTTGCTGCCTCCTCTGTAATGATTTTATGGTCAGTCTTTATTGTATCATCAAAAATTTTTGTAATTGAGTTCATAGTAGATCGATCAAAAAGTTTGTTATTATATTAAACTTATTACCATTATGGAATTTCCGGAAACTGAAATAGCCGAGATGAAAAAATTCGTGAATTTGCTAAATTCACAAAAGAATTGTGCGGTAGTTGTGGAAGGAAAACGTGACTCTGCCGCACTAGTGAAATTGGGTTATTCTGGCAAAATTTTAGAATTTCATAGGTTCAATGGGATGATAAAATTTGCTGATTCAGCCGCTAAATATCGTAAGCTGATTCTTCTTTTAGATGGCGATAGAAAAGGTAGGTATCTGACAAAAAAAATCATAGAGTTGCTGGAACATCGAACAAAAATTGATCTTTTGTTTAAGAAGAAGTTAGTTTCAATCACGAAAGGAAAGATACGATTTATCGAACAGTTAGTTTGTTACGAGTCTTATTTTGTTTAGAGGCTAAGGCCAGATGCCTTTATGATTAAATGCTTCTAGAACACGTTCTACAGCTAATACCATAGCCGCTCTTCTATTATCAATGTCATGTTTTTTGGAAAGGTCATGCATGTCCTTCAAGCCTTTGACAATTTTAGCTTCCATCTTGCTTGCAACTTCATCGAATGTCCAGTAATATCCCATGTTGTTTTGTACCCATTCCAAATAAGATATGCATACACCACCAGAGTTTGCCAAGATATCTGGTATAACAAAAATTCCTTTCTTGTGAAGAACTGGATCAGCTTCAGGTAAAGTAGGACCGTTTGCAGCTTCACCAATAATTTTACATTTTAATTTCTCTGCAATCTCAGCAGTGATTTGGTTTTCAAGTGCGCCAGGAACCAAGATCTCACAATCAGTTGTGAGCAATTCCTCTGTAGAAATTTCTTTGCTACCTGGATAACCTACAACAGAACCTTCCTTCTGTTTGTAATCAATCAAATCTTGAACTTTGAATCCGTCAGGAACTAGAATTGAGCCTTTCGAATCACTTGCTGCAATACATTTTGCACCCATTTTTTCTAGATATTCACCAGAAAAGGTTGAAGCATTTCCAAATCCTTGTAATACTACTTTAGCGCCTTTAAGATCAATATTCAAAATTTTTGCTGCTTCTCTAATACAATAAGCATTACCCAAACCTGTAGCAACATTGCGTGCAAGAGAACCACCAACAGGAATTGGTTTTCCAGTTATAGTTCCTGGCGAATAATTATTTCCACTCATTTTGGTAAATGTATCCATAATCTGTGTCATCTCTCTTCCAGTTGTATAGACATCTGGAGCAGGAATATCTTTCTGTGGACCTATTACCTCGGCAATCTTAGATGCAAACTGTCTGGTTAATCTTTCCATCTCACCATCACTAAGTTTTTCTTTTTTAGGATTGACAAAAATTCCTCCCTTACCACCTCCTAGTGGTACATCAACAACAGCGCATTTCCATGTCATCCAAGATGAAAGGGCCATTACTTCTCGTTCCATATACTTAACACCGCCTTCAGGGTCAAAGTATCTTATACCACCTTTGTATGGTCCCCTATCGTTGTTATGTTGACATCTGAATCCCGTAAAAACTCTAATCTTACCATCATCCATTTTTACTGGAACTTTAACTCGAAGGAATCTATTTGGCATAATCAAATAATTTCTGATTCCTTCATCATCTATCCCTAAAACATCACATGCATCATTAACCTGTTTTGATGCATTATCAAATGGGTCTGGCTGAGTCAAGATGGATCAGGTTTAATTCCAATTTATATTTAAATGTCTCTTGAATAATCAAATTTCTAAAAAATTCTAATCGATTGGTTTGATAGAGTAAGCGACAAGATTGCCCTTTTGTGATGTAAATAGACCAATCAATCTGGCAGACATACCATATTTTTTTTTGCGAAGTTTGATTGCCTTATCTGCCTCGTCTCCTGTAATATTTTCCGCTTTTGCTTTTACCCATTCATCTTTTGGTTCGCCCTTGAATGAACATGAAACAATTCTGACATCACAATTATTTCTTAACCGTTTAACTTTACCAGTACTATCACGGGTTATTACATAGATTAGACCATTATCAATCACAAACCAAACTGGAGTTTTGATTGGTGTTCCATCCTTTTTGTACGTCTCAAGGTTAATGTATTTTTGATCAAGAAATTGATCTAGTTGGTTTCCCATGGATGATCAAAAGTAATTCTATATTTTAATAGATACGGGTCGATGATTTTGATTATTCCATAACCAACCCTTAAATTGACTTGAAATCGAATCGAAATATTATGATGGCATCACGTGGCTACGATATGACGCCTACAATGTATTCACCGGATGGTAGAATTTACCAGGTCGAATACGCTATTGAAACTATCAAAAGAGGAGCGATTGCAATTGGCTTGCAATCCAAAGATGGTGTTATAGTAGCTGTCGAAGAAAAATCACGCGATCTTCAAGTCGAAGACATCACACAGAAAATTTTCCAAGTGGATGATCATATTGGTATTGCTGCGGCAGGATATATTCCGGATGCTCGTGTTTTAGTAGACAGTGCACGATTTTTCTCACAAAGTAACAAGTTAACTTATGATGAATCTGTGGAGATAGAAACTGTTGCCAAACACTTGGCAGATCAATCACACCAATTCACCCAATATTCGGGTGTTAGACCATTTGGTGTAGCATTAATCATTGCTGGTATAGACAGAAAGGGAACGAGAATATTTGTCACTGATCCAAGTGGTACATATGTTCCATATGCTGCAGTTGCAATAGGGGGCAATTCAGACGAAGTTACCGACTTTTTAGAAAAGAATTACAAAAAAGAAATGTCTATGGACGATGCCATGTCAATGGCAATTTCTGCAATAAACCTCAAGAGTGATGAAAAGGGTGTGAAACATATCAGAATGGCAAGGATCAAATCAGATACTAAACAATTTGAAAAAATATCCATTGATGAGATGGCAAAACATGCCCAATCGGTGGGCGGCTCTTCAAAATAAGAGTACAGAATATAATATCAAAAATATTAACACATGTGTGGGTTTAGGCAGCTATTGGGGCGAGGTACTTGATGTATTGCAGGAAATTATTCCTGTTTATGATAAAGTGAATTCGTATATATCGCTAGGCAAAGATTCTGAACATCGTAACCGAGCAATAAGTGGAAGAATACAAGATGGTGATAAGATACTTGATGCTGGTTCAGGATTTGGTAATATGTCAAAAACTGCATTGAATATTACGAATGGAAAAGTGGAGATTGTACTGTATGATCCTCTCCTCCAAATGATAAAAAATACTGACAGACTTTTCAAAAAAAAACCCGAGGTAGCATGTGGAGTGTTTGAGCATACTCCGTTTAGGAACCAACAGTTTGATGTAGTTCTTTCTGGTTATTCATTACGTGACGCAATCAGTTTAAAAACAGCCATTGCAGAAATTCACAGAGTTCTGAAGAACGATGGCAAGTGGATCATCGTTGATTTAGGAAAACCAGATAAAGCAATTGTTAGATTTGGTGTTTCATTTTATCTCAAGCTGATTTTACCGATTGTAGCATATATGGCAGGTGGTAAGCTTGGCTTGAAATTTGCTGCCCTGTATGGAACGTACAAACTTTGGCCACAGAATAAAAAACTGGAGTCAATGCTTCTTGAAAAGTTCACAAAAGTTGAATTTGAAAAAGACATGATGGGTGGGGCAATTATGATTGCTGCGTATAAATGAAGCAAAATCAAGATAAATATTTAATTTTGTAAGAAACAAATTATTTGTATGTTAGAATATACGTTGAACATTATTGGTACTGAATGGATAGTGATAATATTCATCGCTTTAATACTACTTTTTGGTACAAACCGTTTTCCTGATGTGGCAAAAAAGATAGGACGGCTAGTTGGTGAATACAGCAATGCAAAAACTCAGTTTGAAAATGAAATGAAGGGTACCACAAACAAAAATCTTCAAGTTTCTGGTCCTGTAAAGGATGAAAGAAAAAAACTTGAGATGACGGCAAGCCAGTTAGGAATAGATTATGAAAAAAAAACTGATGTAGAACTTAAGAAAATAATAGAAGATAAGATTGGGCAGCCAAAGAACGAAACACAGACTGAATAGTCAAGTCTTTATTTCTTTTTTTAATCGGTAGACATTTTTTTGAAGACGTCTGGATGCAAAATTATGGTATTGTTTTACTATTTCAAATCCTAAATATTTTCTCCCTAACATCTTGCTTACTACAGCTACCTGACCTGATCCAATAAATGGATCCAATACTAAATCAGTTTTTTCACTTGAATATTGTAGAATTTTTTTAATTATTTCAGCAGGAAGTTTTGTAGGAGTTTTATCATCACCAGTCCAATATTCCCGGTTTATGATCCATACGTCTTCTTTATCTCTATAATGAAGACTCTGACCATCTGGCGTCTTATCTCCTTTCTGAAACCTAGAGTATGGAAAGAATTTACGTTTTTTTTCATCCTTACACACAAAAATGCAGTGATAATGTGAAGTAACAAATTTTTTGGATGTGACAACCCCGAACTGGTATTTCCAAATTATATGATTGATTGTAATGAAACCGTTCTCATCTAATGCAGTAAGAATATCTTTGAGGTTATTCCAGCCTGAAAATACATACATGCTACCAGATTTTTTTAAAACTCTATAGACTTCTTGCATCCAAGCATTTGTAAAATCATAGTAATCTTCCGCTTTGATTTCATTATATCCAGATAAAACCCGTGAAGATGTTCTATTGTAGTTTGCTTTTTTAGCCTTGAAATTTATTGCGAATGGGGGATCAGTAACAACCAAATCTACTTTTTCATCAGGTATAGTTTTCATTCCGGTAATACAATCTTTATTGTAGATTTTGTTAATATTCAATTTTTTCAATTATGTTAATACATACATGTTACATAATAACTGATCAAAAAAAAATTCAAAATATAGAGATTATCTATATTTGATTTTGGATTTTACTCGGTTAACTTGAGCCATTTCTTCTTTAAGATGTTGTCTCAGAAGTCTTTCGTGTTGTGCTTTGTGTTTCCAATAGGCGTTTAAAACTGCCTGTCTTGATTTAGCCCTCTTGAGTGCTGCATTAAACTGCTTGTGTATTGTGGCTACTTGACCTGTATAGCTTGCCATATTTTTGGCTTATAGTAATTGTAAATATTCGTTTCGCAGTTTTTCCTATAGTATAGAGATCCATGCACGCCTCTATTGAGAAATTACCGTGTAATTCAATCATAAAACTATTAGATAGTAATAATAAAAAATTCACATGGAAAAAATTGCGGTCGTTACTGGAGCGTCTAGTGGAATAGGATTTGAAACTGCACTAACACTAGCAAGAGAGGGATATTATACGTATGCAACAATGAGGGACACCACAAAAAGTGACAAAATTAAAGAATTAGGAAAAAAAGAGAATTTGAAAATTGACGTTTTAGAATTAGATGTGGATGATGAGAATTCAATTAAAACTGCCATAAAAAAAATCCTTGATGAAAAACAAAGAATTGATGTTCTTGTTAATAATGCTGGATGGGGTCTTTGGGGATGTGTTGAAGATGTATCTGTTGATGAGTTTAAAAAACAGTTTGAGACAAATTTCTTTTCAATAATAAGATTAATTCAGGAAGTTTGTCCAACAATGAGAACGCAAGGTTCTGGGAAAATAATTAACATTAGCTCAGTTGCTGGCAGAATTGGATTTCCAGCATCGCCTGCATACATTAGCTCCAAATTTGCTTTAGAGGGACTAAGTGAATCCTTACGATTAGAATTGTCACCGTTTGGTGTGGATGTTATAATAATTGAACCTGGAGTGATAAAAACAAACTTCTTCAATCCTGTCAAATTAGCTAAAAAATCAGAATCAGGTACTGCGTATAAGGATATCACTGTGAAGGTGATTTCAGGTGTCAAAATGATGGCAGAAATGGGAACTCCACCAAAAGAAGTTGCTGATGCAATCATTAAATCAATCAATGATGACAAGCCATTGCCTAGATACATTGTTGGAAATGATGCATCAATGTTCTTAGAAGCAAAGAAAAGTAAAACAGACATAGAATTTGAGAATTATTTAAAAAAGGAACTATATGGAGAATAACTCTTTAACAGATATCATCTTGACTTATTTTTGAAGACATTTTTGTGGTTAGATTGATATACAGTTTTAATCAATTTTTGTCAAAGTCGTATTACACTAGTGAAATCTATGAAATGGAAAACATTACAACATAACGGAATACTTTTCCCTCCAGACTTTGAGTCCAAGGGAATCAAGATAAAGATCAAAGGAGAAAACATTCTACTTGATTTACTTCAAGAAGAAATGATCTATCAGTGGGCAAAAAAGAAGGATGCACCAAAACCTGGTATGACAGAAAAATACGTAGAGGATCCAATCTTTCAGAAAAATTTTGTAACAGATTTTACCAAAACACTTGACAAAAAATTTAGTGGTCTACAGTATACTGATATTGATTTTTCTGAAGCATATAATCTAGTAGACAAAGAAAAAGAAGAAAAAGAATTGGTGACAAAAGAAGAAAAGAAGGCTCTAGCGTTAAAACGAAAGGAAATTCGTGAGAAGATGAAGGAGAAGTATGGAAAAGCGATTATGGATGGAAAAGAAGTGGAACTGGGCAATTACATGGCAGAGCCACCAGGAATTTTTATGGGCAGGGGTGAACATCCAATGCGGGGTAGATACAAACCACGTGCTACAGCTAAAGATGTAACTCTCAATCTAGGTAAAGAAGCAAAAATTCCTGAAGGAAAATGGGGCAAGATTGTCCATGACAGAGATTCTATGTGGGTGGCAAGTTGGATGGATATTCTTACCCAAAAACGAAAATATGTTTGGTTAGCTGATACTGCTGGAATAAAACAGGAAAGAGACCAAGCAAAGTATGACAAAGCAAAAAACTTGTCAAGAGAAATTGAAAATGTCAAGACACATATTGTTAAGGACATGCAAGACAAAGAACAAAAAAATAAAAGAATAGCTACTGCATGCTATTTGATTTATCGCACTGCTATGAGAGTTGGTGATGAAAAAGATCCTGACGAGGCAGACACTGTAGGTGCTACTACATTACGAAAGGAACATATCAAACTTGCTAACAATGTAATTGAATTTGATTTTCTTGGTAAGGATAGTGTCAGATGGAAGGAAACGATTCCAGCACAGGGTCAAGATAAGCAATTTTATGACAATCTGAAAGAGTTTGTTTCAAATAAAAAAGAAAATGAAGAGATTTTCGATGGCATTACGTCTAGGCATGTTAATGCCTATTATTCAACAATAGTCAAGGGTCTTTCTGCGAAGGTCTTTAGAACATACCTAGCCTCAAGGGTTGTCACAAAATACCTTCGTGAACATGCAGATGTTAAATCTGAATCTAATATGAAAAAATTATTCCATGCAAAATTAGCAAATCTGGATGCAGCCATTATGTGTAATCATAAAAGAACCATTCCAAAAAACTTTGAAGCGTCATTACAAAAGAAGAGAGATACGCTAAAAACTGCGGAAAAAACAAAACCATGGGAGGCAACTCAGGAGTTGTTAAAAAAAGCAGAATCTAAGGTTGTAAAAACTGAAAAACTGAAAGAAAAGCAAAAGGAAAGGATCAAAAAAATAAAAACCACAATAAAAAATCGAAAGATAAAACATATTGAAAGAATTGAAAAGTTGGAACTTCAAGTAAGTCTTTCAGAAAAAACAAGGGACTATAATCTTGGAACATCACTCAGAAATTATATTGACCCAAGGATTTTCAAAACATGGACTGACGAAGTGGATGCAGATTGGGAAAAGCTTTACACTTCTGCATTACAGAAAAAATTTCTGTGGGTAAAAGATATCAACTCAAAATGGAATGACATTTCAAAGGAATATTAGATCACTGTTTTGTTTTCATTTTTTGTTCTCGTAACTTCTCTTGCTCCTTAAGGGCATCTTCAAGTTCTTGATGCTGTCTGTGAAGTTCAAATTTTGTCTCTCTAATCTGGCTTGCAATCCAATCAATCTTCTTCTGTATCTGCTTATCCTTTTCGTCAAAATTCATTAATTTTCTTATAACTTCCAAGAATATATTTTTGAACAAATCATTTAATTGCATAAGAAATTCACGCGTACTTATGCCGGGGTAGCTCAGCCTGGCCTAGAGTGCCAGCCTCTCCAAAGAAGGGCAATACTCATAATCTGGAGGTCGTGGGTTCGAAACCCACCCCCGGCACTACAGATAATGTTAAATTGAGTTTTTTGTCGATCGAGTGCACATGTCAGAGTTTGATGAATTTGCTGAAGCATTGATGGGTCAGCTTTCGGTTGAAATTGATGAGGAAAAAGTAATTGCGGAACTTGCAAAAAAGATCAAAGAGGATAGAAACTTTACTGTAAAATTTGATGACATTGAAAGTGTTTCACAAAAATTCTTTGCAGACTTGGTTCAAAGAGTGAATGAATACATGGGATTAGAAGTTTCCAAGCAGTTATCGGTTGAATATCTAAAACTTGAGGAATTTAAGCAGTTGAAAGGAAGAAAAGTATTCACGAAGAATGGACGGGAATATGTGGATAAGTTATTTGACGCTGTTGCAAAAAATGATCTTGAAACAATTTCTGAATTAATTAAGGAGGATACAACAAAATTCTTGGTTTATTCGACTTATGTAAAATCATACATCTCAAAGATATCAACTACGTATGGTGACTACCTTGATTCAAAGATCTACCTTAACAGGTTTATCTTGGATGATTACCCAAGAATAATTCTGTACAAGCAGGGTCAACCATACGAATCTAACGCAGAGTCGGTAAAATCTGGTTATTTTGGAGCTATGAAGATGACTATTTTGGAAGAGATTATTCATTCTGTACAAGATAATCTTCACAGATTGAATATTGATGCTGTCATGCGTGTTAATACAATAAACGAGGAATTGGCAAAAACTATACTCGAATTGGATGACAAAACTGTCACTCAGCTTACTGAATACCTACAATTACAACTTGTTCCAGATGAATTCCAAGTTGCAAAGAAGGCAAATCTGTTTTTCATGCTAAATCCAGACAATTTCATTACAAATGTTATGGGACCTGATGTTATGACATACACACATGTTGAAATTGATCCTAAGATCTCAGAGTTGATTCCATCACTTGAAGAGATTTACAAAAGATGGTTGAAACCAATTCAAGCACAGCATGCAATATTTACAACTATGGAAGGTATGGCAGAGTTTGTCGTGCAGCAAATACTAAAAGATGATGACGATTTTCAAAATTATCTTACAACATTTGTGGGCACAAATTATTCCGACTATAGCGTAAAGAAGAGCATTGGTAAGGAATTTACACAGAGTGTATTCGATATATATGGCAAGGACACATTCTTGAAACTAATCAAAGATCCTCCCAATACAAGAGAGTTAAAAGATCCACAACTATATCTAAATAGAATTAAGTAGTACAAAGTGCGTTGTCCACAGAACGTTTTGATCCATTTGTTTCTGAGTGGACTGCTTTTTCTAAAAATCCAAACTACAACTTGATTGAGAAGTGTCTAAAACTGGCAGAGATCTTAGAATACCATGATCTAGATATAGCAAAATACGTAGAGAGAATCAATGAAATTGGAAATTCCATAAGGATGAAAATAAGTGGAGTCAAAAATCCTACGTATCTTATCTCGATACTCAACGAGTATCTGTTTGATGAGCTTGGTTTTTGTGGAGCTGAGGAAGATTATTACGATCCGGGAAATAGTTTTCTTAACACAGTACTAGACAAAAAAACTGGTATACCAATCACTCTATCCATAATATATGTAGAAGCAGCCAAGAATATAGGACTTGATCTGAAGATTGTGGGTTTCCCTGGTCATGTAATTGTCAAATACAAAAACGAGATAATTTTGGACCCATTTTATCGTGGTAGACTACTAACTATTGAGAACTTAGAAGAGATTTTGGATAGGAATTTTGGTGATGGTGTTGAATTTGTTCCCGAGTATCTAAACGAGGCAACAACCGAACAACTTTTGACTAGATTACTAAGAAATCTGAAAAATGCATACACACAATCGTATGCGTATGATAGTGCAATGAAATGCACTGATATGATTTTAGGAATGCAGCCAGAGTCCCCTGAGGAGATTAGAGATAAGGGTATTTTAGAAGAACGACTTCTGCGTTATGATAAAGCACTTCCCCTACTCAACAAATATCTGGAACTACAACCAGAGGCAGACGATGCGGATTTTATTCTAGAATTAATTAAAAGCGTGAGAGAAAAATCTAATCTATAAGTGAAGATACTTCTGTACCTTTCTTTGCCATTTTTACTTCATGACGTGCTATTTCATTACGTAAGGCACGTTTTAGAAAATCTATTTCACTTCTCAATGCAGCCACCTCATCTTCAAGCTTAGCAATTCTATCATAAACAGTTTCAGAATCTGATGACATATAATTAAAAAATTAAAATTGACTTAAAAAGTTATGGGTTAATTTGTAATAAAATCTAAAGATCAAATTCTTTATTACATTTCTGACATTTTGCACGTTCTTGACCAACTTGACCTATGATGAATATTCTACCAATGGTGTTACATTCTGGGCACATACCAGTGGTTACATTCTTTGGGCCAGTTTTAATAATTTTTTGTGTTTTTCTTCGTCCCATAATGAAAACTATATCAACGTACTTTTAAATTTAATTGAAAAAGCGCGGGGAGAGGGATTCGAACCCTCGTGTTCTTGCGAACATGGAATTAGCAATCCCACGCCCTACCAGGCTAGGCGACCCCCGCATGTTTGTTGCTAAATGAATTCAGTTAATTAGTATAACGTGAATAAATTTCAATCTGTTATCTGTGTGTAGTTTTTTACAATATCTCGTAATGGCATTCTTTTACCACCAACAATTTTAAGATCAACTCGAAAAGTTCCATTATCAATATTCACTATATTATACGAGTTTTCAAAGAATCCACGAACTCTTTCTGATGAAGCAGTACCAGCATTCGCAATTGATAATGTATTAAAATCCCAAATCCATGGTCGGTGCTTATGACCACACAGAACTAAATTCACATTAGAATCTAGAATAGTTCGTAGTACATCGCCTGCATCAATTGCCGTCAATCTATCAGAGCCAGTATCTGGAATTGCAATCAAATGATGATGCATTGCTACTATCTTTAATTTGTCATCATATTTTTTCAAAGTTCGTTCAAGCCACAGGTTTTGATGATGTCCAATTTCTCCTTCATCACGATCTGGTCTAGCTGAACCAAGAGTTACAAGTACTGTATCATCTCCTAATTCATTTTCAGTCCTAAATGGAAAATATTTCTTAAACAACAAATATCCTGTATTTCTATAATCATGATTTCCACTAATTGCAATTATCTTCTCAACATCTATTTGCGAAATTAGATTTTTACATTTTTCATATTGTTCTATTAATCCTTCATTAGTAAGATCTCCGGTTATTACGACAGCCTCAGGCTTTAATGAGTTAATTTCATCAATTACTTTTTGAAATGCTGCTTCACGAAATTGTGAACCTACATGAAGGTCTGATAATTGAACAATCTCCATATTGTAAAAAATGAATTATATGTTTTAAACAGTTAATGTAATACAAATTCAACAAATCAAGAAATTTTGAAGGTAGGAATAAATAATTAAAACACTAGATCATGGCATCTTGTCGAAAAAAACAGCAATTATCAAGGGAGATGGCATTGGGCCAGAAGTTGTAGATTCAATGCTACACGTCCTAAAGGAATGTAATACACAGATGGAAATCATTAACTGCGAGGCTGGTTCGGAGCAATGGGAAAAAAATGGTTCCAAAGATAAATCATACATTCCCGATGTGACCATGGAAACACTAAAGGAAACAGATGCTTGCTTTAAGGGTCCAACTACAACCATACCAAAACCAGGTGCTCCAAGAAGTGTAGCTGTAACACTTCGTCAGAAATTTGAATTGTTCTCTAATGTTAGACCAATTAAGACGTATGAAAGACTAACACCAAATAGGAACTTGGATTTTGTTTGCTTTAGGGAAGCAACTGAAGGGCTGTACAGTGGTGTTGAGGTTCAAATATCAGATGACTCTGCAATCGCGATACGCCAGATTACTAGGAATAGCTGTAGAAGATTCATTTTATCTGCTGCTGACTGGGCGAAAAAATACAATCTAACCAAAATGGTTGCTATCACAAAACGTAACATATTGAAAAAAACTGACGGAATATTTTGGAATGAAATGGAGAACTGCATTAAGGAAAATCCCGGAATTGCACTAGAGGAGATTTACATTGACAATATGGCTCAGCAGCTAGTTGTCAATCCTGAGCAATTCAATAATTCTGTATTGATAAGCACTAATCTTTTCATGGACATAATCTCTGAACTGGCATCAGGAATTGTTGGTTCTATAGGATTAATTTATTCTGCAAATATGGGAGATTCCTATGCCATGTTTGAAGCTGCACATGGAAGTGCACCATCATTCAAGGGTCAAAACAAAGTAAATCCAACTGCCACCATTCTTGCTGGAGCTTGGATGGCTGAGTACCTTGGTGAACGAGACATAAAGAACGCAATATTCTCTGCTACTGAAGATGTGATCAATGATGGAAAGACAATTACTTTTGACATTGGAGGAAGTGCAAGCACATCTCAGATGACTGATGAAATAGCTTCTCTGGCAAAGGAAAAACTAAGAAAGTAATCTAATACCACGAACAAGTATTAGCTCCTCAAAAAATAATTTCTTTTTTGCAAGTATGCCCACATCAAATCCCGCGAGTTTTGTGTAGGAAATCAATTTTTTAAAATCAGAAAGCGATGAAGTAACATAGATAAATTTTCCTTTTGGCTTTATACATGATTTAGCTGAATCAATAATTTTCATTGGAATTTCTAATCCATTCTTTCCTCCATCGGTTCTGACATCTGAAATATTCTCTGTATTTAGGTATGGCATATTGCAAACAATAAGATCAAACTGATGATTTATGACGTCTGCACCATTACAGCATATGTTATTTGCTGTGTGATAATCCTGTTTTCTCAAAACATTGAAAAGAAGATCTGTTCCAACAACTAGGGAAAATGATTTCTCTAGAATGGAAGAGAGATAACCTGAGCCAGCACCAATATCTAAAGCAGATTTCCCCTTTTCGTCTTTAATATGATCAGCTAAAAAGAATGTATCTTCAGAAGGAGGATATGGTTCAGCTTCTAACAATTTTTTGTGCAATTTTTATAATCTCATCTCCGGATAATTCATCCAAACGTTTTTTGGAAGTTGTGTTTAAATTAAATTGTTTTAAAATATTTTGCAAAGTTTTCCGCCTATATGAAAAAATCTTGTTAACTGTTGAAATCAATTCCTTGGATACTACCTTCTTTTTTTCCAACAGAATTACTGTGGAATCTACCTTTGGCACTGGCGTGAAATTTGATTTTTTTACATTCATAAGAAATTTTATCCTGAATCCATAATTCGCCAAAACTGATATTGATTTATGCTCTTCTTTTGATTGCAATTTCTCAGCAAATTCCATCTGTACCATGATAATTGCGCGGGAGAATTTTTTCTGTAATAACCATTCTATGGCAAATCTACTTTTTGAATATGGAAGATTAGAAATAAAAATTGAAAAATCGTGGTTTGACTTGAACCCATTTCCGCGTTCTAAAATTAGGTTTGAGTAATCAAAATTTGATTTTGCTGAACTGTATAGATTCTCATCACTTTCTATTGAATAGACCTTCTTGGCATTCTTACATATGTATGGGATTAAAATTCCATGTCCCGTTCCTATTTCAAGGACAACATCATTTTCTGTAATTTTTGCATTAGAGGCAATAGATTTTGCAATAGTTTTTGATTTCAGAAAGTGCTGCCCCAGTTTTTTACGCTTGTTCATCGCTTAACAAAGAGATTCATTCTTGCTTCTCCTGAAATCTCTTCTACTATTCTTTGTGTCAAGTGTCTAATCGGTTCCTTCAAGCCAGCGCGTGTTTCTATATCATTATAGTTTTCAAACTGTTTATTTTCTCTCTCTTTTAATATGACATTCATGTACGTTTTCCCAATACCTGGGATCAGCTCAAGTGCATGAACTCTTGGTGTTAGAGGCTGTGCGTTGTTTATGTAATCTACAAACTTTTTCTCGTTTGTTGTTACAATTAACTCTACTATTTTTGGAATTTCAGTTTTTGCTGACTCGGGAGTTTTAACATAATCCATCTTTCCTAACACTGATTGAACTTTAGTTCGTCCTTCCTTTCCAATGTATATTCTCTCACCAATGTCAAATGTTGAATTCTCGATTCCTAGTATCTCTAATAATGTAAGTCTCTCTTCTCCTAGGGCAATTATAATTACTCCTGTTCTGCCACGAACTGTGGTTGATTTTCCACGTGATTTGTAGTCCAAAACATACGCATATTCCTCATACTTTCTTAGTTGGGTATTCCCCATCTCCAAAATTAATCACCTAAAATTTACGAGTTCTCATCAATTATTTTGAGGATCTTTTCCAGTGTTTCTGATAGAATCAGTTTCTTCCATCCAAAAGTGAATGAACGTAATTCTGGTAATGATCTGGGTAGAATATTGACAATTTCAACTGCTTCCTCTTCAGTTAAATTACATTGTTTGATTAATTCCTGTTTCATTTTCTTGGCAGCCTTTGGGTCAATCTTTGAAAACTTTGATACATAGTCATGAGTCCAACGCTGAATTTGATCCATAGACTCTGGGTCACCTTTTGATAGTATCTCTTTGACTTCAGGTAGAGATATCATTTGTTTCTTTACAACTTCTTCCATAAATTAAACACCGAATGGTTTGATATGATCAAATCTTGTGATTAAGGTTTTGGTTTTCTTGCCAAGTTTAATGTCAAGAGTAACACTTCTTCTCTCTACCTTGTTTATTGTACCAACTTTTCCATGGTATCGTCTGTGTGGCAATCCCTTATGCTGTCTAGGATCAATAATCACTAGCGCCTTATCACCTTCATGATACTCACGTAATAGAAATGAAACACCCCTTGGTTCATTCTTTGTCATAATAGATCTGGATTTATGCTTAAATCCATGAGAACGACCAGATGGTTTCTTAGTAGTCATATCAGAATATGACTTGTGACCCTATTTTAATACTACAGAGAAAGTCTTTAGAATAATTTTGTAATAGATACGATCAAAAATTAAAAAAACCTTAGAATTTTAGTGGTTTATATATTCTTGAAAGGTAAATGTAAAGTGCCTGCTGTAACACATGATAAACTTTTGTTGATGGCTAGAAAACAAATATGGTCAGCTACAAAATTACAACATAAGGAAGGCATTTTAGGTCATCCACATAAGATACGAAATGCAAATTCTAATGAAGTAAAATATTGTGGGTTTGGTCTATGTCCAAACAGATTTGCATACATAACAAGATCAGACATTTTAGAGAAGATTTTCAGCAAAAATGAAGTTTGTTTCTTATCTGATAAGATATGGTCACGAAAAAGAAAAAAGATGATTAAATTGAAACATCCACAATGGTTTTCTTATGAAGAAAAGATTGGATCAATATCTGATAAGGAATTTCAAAGACGAATGGCATTGAATCACTAAGATCAAGCTCATATTCTATAAACACGTAATCTGAACTATTGGATAAAAAAAGGAAAATAGATCCAAGAAAGGAGGGTCATGATGCTGAAATTAAGGCATATAACATCTTAAAAAAATTAGGATTTGAAATTGTATATGCACCTGCAAAAGCAAAAGAAGAACGCGAACTTGCCGGTGCTACAAGAATAAAAAAGGAAAATCAAGCCTCCTTGCTTCAAATTCGCCGTCTTATTGAGATACAAGATGAACTTTGGGAGTTAGGCTATAGGACCGAATATGTAGATACTGTACAATACAACGGTCCACAATATCAATGTGTTATGTGTGGATATGAAGCTGAAAGTGCAAGTCTAATATTCTCACACCATAAAGAAAATAACTTGCCGTTATACAACACCACCACAAAACAAGGACATGTAATCAGAGATAAGTCTCAGCGTGTGCGGACAGGAGTTGATAAGAAAAAGTTAGTACCAAAAATGACGGAAGTGCGTATTGGAGGAAAAATTCGACGGCTTCATGATCTTAGCACACGCACAGAACCGTTGACTAGAGTCGAAGAAGATAGACGAGATGAGCTAATTAGTGAATGGAATAAATATAATGATCAAAGAAACGAAAAAATTGATGAGAGAACCAAACTCCAAAAGATACTGACAAAAATTTTAGGCAAACAAACTATACCTGAAGCCTTCAAAAAAGAAATGATACAGAGAGAACAAGAATCCATTAAGAAAGACTCCTCCTGGTGCACAACTGGAGAATGGAGAATAGAAAAAATAAAGAATGATGAATACTATTATGCAATGGGGTATCGGGCTCCTACTTTTGTAGATATATTTTGCAAGAAAGGAAAAGAATACTACTGTTTTGACGTAAAAAATAGAAATTTTCAGTCTAGCAGTAAACTGAAGAACAGTTTTGGTTTTCAAACTAATGAGGTGGTCAATTACGATAGAATCGAAAAGACAAAAAAACAAGGTACAGTGAAAATCATGATAATTATCGCAAATGGAAAAGAACAGTTCTACAGGATTTTTGATTGGTCTGATTTTGCAGTTCCAAAAAAGTTTAATCCGGACACCAGCAAACTGCTGGTAAATGTTAAATTGAAAGACGGATTGAAATTACAAACATTCACTAAATTCTAATTAATTATTCAAGAGTATTTCCACAGAGTATAGCCTCAGAATAAGTTACGCTAACATCACATAGCGAAAACTCAATTTTTTATGAAGACAGCGTACAACAATTTATCCTATTCTAATATTTTTTTCATTTCTAGAAACTGTTTTTTTGTAATTTCGCCCTTTGCGAATCTCAACTTTAATGCCTTGATTGGATCTTCTCCTCCTGATGGTGAAGCTGTTGGTGCTATCTTAAAATGAGCCTTGGCAGAATTGATGATTTTAACTAAACTGTTAGGGTCTGGAAAGTTTTGCCAAATCATCACTTGTTTGCCGTCATTCATGAAAACAATGTCACCTACTTCAGTTTCAGTAGAAGATGCATGATGCCTTGATTCATTGTAAGATATATCAACTTCTTTTTGTACAAGATTCCAAAGGGATGATCTAGCGTTTACACCGCCGACAATATCTTCTTCCCTTCGTTTTTCTACATTTCTTGCAATAACATCCTCATATTCTCCATGTGTCAAGGATTGGAAAAGACCATCACCATAGAAAACATTTGAAAAAACTCGATAATTTGTAACTAAGAATCCTAGTGACTCAGTAGTGAGCGAAAAAATTGATTCTTCACCATCCTGTGCAATTGGAGAATATGGATTTATAGTCACGGTCTTTGTGGAACCGCCAGAAGTTAGTGTTATTTTTTTTGTTTTCTTAGCTAACTCCTGTTTTTCTTTTTGTGCATCCAACATGCCTTTAAAAGCATTGACTTGCTCTTCCCCAGCCTGGATAACAATTGTATCGCCTGCAGCTTTAATTGTCATAATCCATTTCTTACCAATCCTTTTTTTCTCACTGCCCGCTTTGATTGAAATAATATCAGATATAGGAAGTTCAAGTAAATTATTACTTCTGAGCTTACCTTTATGATAAAATACAAGAACGTTCCCTAGTTCAAAACAATAAAAGTAGAGTGTGTTTGTGTCTTCTATTTCTTTGATTGTTTTACATTCAACATTATTAATTCCACAGGGCTCATTCCAAATTTTTGTGGGGTCGAAAAGCAGACCTTCAAGTGGTTGAATGTTAATTTCTTTTCCCATGATCTACCTGAACTCCATCTATGAGGATCGCGTGCTTTCAGATAAGTCTGATCAAAACTTAACTAGTTCAATGCAGTAACACAGGTATTGGAGTCCCTTACATGGGACAAAAGCGTCTTGAGTAAATACTTATTCAGAATCTTCAGGGATATCTTCAATTTTTGCGTCTGCATCAACAGAATCAGTTTCTGGTTCTGCCTTTACTTCTGGTTCTGCCTTTGATTTTGTTGCCTTTGTAGTCTTCTTCTTTGTCTCAGAATCAGGGTCTATGACACCAGCCTCGCCCAGACCAAAGATAACTTCCTGTTCTGGATGATGTGGGCTATCGACCATTCTTGCTATCCTCTTCTTGCCTGACTTTTTGAGATATATTCTGTATGTGCTTGTATGAGCAACCACATTACCGCCTATTGGACGTGTTGGGTCGCCAAAGAATACATCAGGTGATGCCATGACCTGGTTTGTAGCAAGTGCCGCACAATTGTATGTCTCTGCAATTCTAACTAGTAAATGAACAAATTTGTTTAGTCTCTGCTGACGTACTGAAAGTGTTCCCCTGCCTAGATATTCTGATCTAAACAGACCTACAGCTGAATCAACAACAAGTAATTTTACATTATTTTCTCGAATCATTTGGCTTGCCTCTTCTAAAATTAGCGTTTGGTGAGCGCTATTATAGGCACGTGCTACAATGATTCTATCAAGAGTCTTTTCTGGGTCCATTCCATGCGCTTTTGCAATGGATACTATCCTTTCTGGTCTAAATGTATTTTCTGTATCAATATACAATACTGTTCCCTCTAATCCACCTTCCTCTTTTGGTTTTTGAACAGTTACACACATTGTATGGCAAAATTGTGTTTTACCAGATCCAAACTCACCATAAATTTCAGTCAATCCCTGTGTTTCAAGTCCACCGTCGAGTAACAAATCTAAACATTCTGTACCAGTAGTTATCTTTCCAATTTCTTGTCGTCTTTTGTAAATTTCTGTTGCACTAACAAAGTCTTTGGCTAACAGTCCTCCTTCAACCAAAGCTTGTCTGGCTTTTTCTACAATGTTTGCTGATGTATCCTTATCCATGCCTGAAATTTCTGATAGTTCTACTGGTCCACGTACTATGAGATCCATTATGTTGTGTATGCCAGCATCACTGAGTTTTTTTGTGGTTACTGGACCTACACCAGGTAAACTATCTAATCTTAAATCTTCCATATACCGTATAGTACGGTACCCATACTTAAGTTTGTTCTTTTATTACTTTTATCTAAAAGTCAAAAATTGGTATAGATTAACGCCTTCGTCTTCTTCGTCCAGGTTTGTTTTGACCAGGAACTCGAGTTAGAATAAATCGTTTCTTAAAATTACTTTTGTTTCGAAGGCTAGATGAAGTGCCTACACGTTTACGGCCTTCTACTTTTGGTGTCTGACCTCTAACTTTTCCTGCTTTAGTAAGCGAACCGTGTGTTGGCATAATAAATCGGCTAATTGTTCGAATTTATGTATTTGGATATTTGATTACCAGTATTGTGCCTTGATCTTTTCAAGTACTCTTTCATGCTCTCTGCCCTTTCTTCTTGCAAACCTTTCCATAGCACCAAGGGGGACACCTCCCAGAGTTCTGGCTAATCCGTTAAATGCAGTTCGTCTAAAAGATCCACGTTGACCTGTTTTTGTCATAAACTTCTTAATTCCATATTTGAAATTATGTTGCCAAGTCTTGTACATTACACCTAATTGTGTTGGATCTGAATCATTGCCCATATCATAAAACTCAGATTTCTCAAGTAAGCCTATTGGAATGAACGTTAGGGGGGTAGTTGTAAACATGGAATCAGGTTGTTCTTGTTCAAGCTCATTGATGAGCCTAATTGTTTCCCATCCGTCCTCAGGTGTTTCATCGTTATCTAGACCCATGATCAATGTGAATGCCGGAACCCAATAGTTCTCGTTTAAGGTTTTAACAGCCTCTTTGACAACCCAATGCCATTCCTCCGCTTGGTATGGAGCAAGTTTTCTGTCTGCGTATTTTTCAATTAACCTTATGCTTCCAGTCTCAAATCCGCATTGAATACCTGTAAGATTACTAGGACCAGCATTGATTATTTTTGATAGGTTTGGAATTAACCTCTCATCTGCAATCGCACCTGCAAGTGTTCCGTGAGTTGGATTAGTATGTTTAACACCAGTAGACATAATTGCAGTAAATAGTTCCTCAAGAGCTTCACGGTTTGGTTCCATATTTTTTGTAGTAGTAGGATCCAATCCATAAACAAAAATGTCATCACTGTGAACCCAAGCCCTATCGATTCCAGCTTTCTTGATGTTCACTTCAATTTCTTTTTTCACTTTTTCAGGAGAATAATATCTTAATGATCTTAATGTAACGTCACAAAACTTACAACCTCTACCACATCCACGCATCACCTCTATCATACCATGCATAGTTGGTTCAACAATTTCTGGAATATCATCTAGATCTGGTCTATCCCAAAAGTTGACAAATCTTCCATGAAGTGTCTTGTCACCGCGTTTAAACTCTTTAATGTTAACTTGGAAGTCCTTCTTTTTTCTGAAAGGGTCCATATTTTCAAATTGACCATCAATTAGATAGTTAAAGAAGTTGCCTGCATGTCCGTCTATTTCCGGAGCAATTCCACCAAGTTCACCTTCTAAAATTGCATATAGACCATACTCTTCAATTTTTTCTGGTGCATAATTGTACTGCCAAGTTCCAGAAGCACCCGCAATAACCTTTGCATGACTGCCAGTCTTTTTCTTTGCTGCATTGATTCGTTGATGTAACTCACGGCAGTAATATTCATCGTAAGACATTTGCCTTCTTCCGTATGTGAAAGTCATAGTTACTGGTCCCATTCCAAGTGGATCCATTTCATGAGTTCCAACTACTTCAGTTTCAGGTCCAATGAACTTTTCAATATGGTCGGGGTGAGCAACGACTACATCTTCTCGCTTGAAACCATCACGGAGTAACCCAGCCTCTACTTTCCGTAAACCGTATGGAGCATATTTTGCTCTACCGTTTTCATGAGGTGCATAGTTACAAATAAAATCAAACAAAACTTTTGGTGTTACTTGGTTTCCTAAGAGCTTGTACCAAATACTGCTTTTATCACGATTTGGATCAAGCGCTGGCGCACATCCAAAAAATGTAGCTAAAGAAAGTCCACGATATAATGACATTAATGTCCTATCTGCAGTTAAAACAATTTTTGGGCTTGGCATACGCTAACGACCGAATTAAGTTATTTATTTTAAACCTTTTGAGTGTGAACCTATATTTCCTCTAATATTCCAGACTTTGCTCTTTGATAATGACCAAATTCTTCATTTTGTATCAAATGATCCCCATCAAAAACAGTGCCATCCCTACACACCAGATCTTCATTAATGCAACAGCTTCCGCAGATCCCAACTCCGCATTTCATCATGCGTTCAAGGCTTGCTTGAACAAAAATCTTCTTTGATCTAGCCAAATTTACTGTTTTGTACATCATAAGTTCCGGTCCGCAGGTATAAACTGCATTAAAATCATTCTCACCAATCAATTCCTCTAATACATCAGTAACAAAGCCTTTTTTTCCATACGTACCATCTTCTGTAACCACAATTACTTGATGTTTATTTTTTTCAAGTATCTTGTTTGCCAGATCTTCAAAAAAAACTTCTTCCTTTGTCTTTGAGCCAATGAGTAATGTGATATCATGTGAAGTATTGCAGAAAGTTATCAGCCGCAATAAAGGAACCAATCCAGTTCCACCACCAACTAGCAATATTTTGCCATCTTTGATATCAAAACAGTTTCCATATGGACCACGAACTCCAATGTAATCACCTACAGAAAGATTATACATTCCGGTTGACGATTCACCTCTTTTCCTAACTGTAAATGCAGCTTTACCATTTTCTTGCGTGATCATCACACTCATAGGTATCTCGTTAACGCCTGGTATCCAAACCATTGCAAACTGACCAGGTAAAACTTTGGATAGTATTTGGTCAGAGAAGATCAAAGTGCGTACAGTTGGTGTTTCATCAATAATTTTTTCGATCGTACACATATGATGACTGTTAGGATTCCTTTGCTTGTCCAACCATCTCACCTATACTTGAATATCCATTTTGTTCCATATAATTTTGAATTCCGCTATTTATATCAGCAAAAACTTCTGTCCAATGCTCACCCAATACACTACCAAACTGTACAGCGCACGCACCTGCAAGTATAAATTCTACAGCATCTTCCCATGTTGAAATACCACCACATCCAATTATTGGAACATCAAACTTGGATGAAATCTCATAAACACATCTAACAGCAATTGGTTTTATTGGAGTTCCAGACAAACCACCGATTTTGTTGCTTAGTACTGGCTTTCTAGTTTCAACATTGATTGCCATTGCACGTATGGTGTTAATAGCAGTAATACCATCAGCTCCTGCTTCACATGCTGCACTTACAGTATCCAGATAGTTTGTAGTGCCTAAACCTACTTTGGCTATAACAGGTACGTCAGTAAGTGATTTTACTTTTTTTATAATTTTTTCCACAAGATCAACATCGTCGCCAACCTCTAGACCAACCTTAGCCACATGTGGACATGATAGATTCAATTCGTAGGCTGAAACCTTACAGTTTTCAAATTGTTTTACCATAAAATCAAAATCGTCTTCCACTGATCCAACTAGACTAACTATTATTGGAACGTCTTTGTTTGAAGAAATCGTTTTTGCAAAATTTGGTGCTCCGGGGTTTGATAATCCAACTGCATTCAACCAACCTCCACCTTTTACACTAAAGATTGTTGGATTCGCATAGCCATCCCATGGTTCCTTACTTAATGACTTTGTAACAACGGCTCCAGCTCCAGCACGATGTAACCGCTCAAAAACATTAAGTGATATGCCCAATATGCCAGATGCAAGAATAGTAGGCCTCTCAAGAGTCAGAGTCCCAATTGAAGTTGAGAGATTGGATTTCACTTTGAATAGTTTGATTTTATTCTCATATAACAGTTGATTATCAAATTCTGTTGTTAACTTTTTAATGAGGACAAAGTCGATATTTGTTATGTATTCAACTATCCTTACAGAGCTAGGAATTGTTGTCTTTGATGACGAGAAATGTTTGAAAATGTTTCCTTTTAAAAATCCAGTCGAAGAATATATTGCAGTTAAAAAAGGTGAATCAAGACTTAGTGAAATAGGAAAATTTCTTGCAAGTGGTCAAGTAACAACTGTAAATAATCATGGCTTACTGGATATTTTGAAAAAAAAATCTATTGATGTGCAATTAATGGATAACGAGCAAATGGATGACATACAGTCAACCAAGACAAATCTATTGGTAAATTCAGGGCTTGCAAATGATGAAAATGATGCAATGGAAAAACTACGCGAGTTTGCCACACAACTTTCATCATCTAAAGTAACTGAGGTTTCACAAAGCCCAGATCTTCATCTTATTCAGGCTATAAACACGCTAGATGAAACTGACAAGATCATAAACAGTATTAGTTCTAGACTACGAGAATGGTATGGTTTACACTTTCCAGAGCTTGATAATTTAATTGATAGCATAAACGGATATTCACAAATAGTGTTATCAGGTAAACGAGAAAATATTTCAAAAGAAGATTTTGAAAATGCTGGATTTTCTAAGGACAAAGTCGAAATGCTTTGTTTGATAAAAGAAAAAAGTAGGGGCGGAAATATTTCGGAAAAAAATTTTACGATGGTTGAATCTTTGGCTAAACAGATTTTGAATCTTTTTGAGCTTAGAAAAAATATTGAGGAACATGTTGAAGAACAAATGAAGGAACAAGCGCCAAACATCTCTGCTATTCTTGGAACCACAGTTGGAGCAAGAATTTTGGCACATGCTGGAAGCTTAAAGCGATTGGCTACTATGCCTGCAAGCACAATTCAAATTTTGGGTGCAGAAAAAGCACTGTTTCGTTCCTTGAAAACTGGCGCAAACCCACCCAAACATGGAATTCTTTTCCAGCATGCAACTGTTCATGCAGCACCCAAATGGCAAAGAGGAAAGATTGCGAGAGCAGTAGCCGCAAAAGCTGCTATCGCCTCAAGGGTTGATATCTATGGAGGAGGTTTGAATCAAACACTTCTGGAAAAACTAAACGTTAGAGTAAAGGAAATTGGCGAGAAGTACAAGGAGCCTGTAGTAAAAGAATCAAAACCTCAACCAAAAGTAAGAAGAAAAAAATCAGGACGATTCACGAAAAGAAAAAGGATGAGTTTTGGTAGATAAGAAACCATTTTTTTGGATTCAGGTAGATGGAGAAGAAAAATTAGCAACTGTAAATTTGGTACCTGGAAATCAGGTTTACAATGAAAAGCTTGTACAACATCAGGGAATTGAATGTAGAATATGGAATCCCTTCAGAAGCAAACTGGCTGCTGCCATAATGAATGGGCTAGAAGACTTTCCTTTCATAGAAAAATCTGATGTCTTGTATCTTGGGGTATCAACTGGCACTACAATTAGTCATATTTCTGATATGGTTGGTCAAAGCGGAATTATCTTTGGAATTGAACACGCAAGCAGAGTAGCTAGAGATTTCTTAGATAGGGTAGCATCGCATAGAAAAAATATTGTGCCAATTATTCATGATGCAAGAAAACCAGAAGAGTTTTTTTCTGTTTACAAGAAAGTTGATGCTGTATATGTAGACATTGCACAGCCAGATCAAACAGACATAGCTATTGAAAATTGTAAATTATATCTAAAATCTGGTGGCTATTTATTTTTGATCATAAAAACCAGAAGTATAGATGTGACAAAAGAGCCAAAGAGAGTAATTGAAGATGAAACAAAGAAACTTGAGTCACTATTTCAGATCAGGCAAACAATTGACCTGCATCCATATGATAAGGATCATGCGATAGTAATAGCTACGTCTTTAGGATAATTTTCTTTTTTTCATTAAGATTTGCACAGGCTTCCAACTCTTTCGCAGAAAAGGCATGTCATGATTTCTTCGTAATGATTTTTTTACAAACATTTTGGTTTTCGGATCTGATGGATAACCACTTCCTATATCATGATTTTTTCCCAATCTCATTATTGCCCTATCCCGAGAAACTTTCGCAAGTATTGACGCAGCAGAGACTGTAACAAATTTACTGTCTGCGTGATGGTATGATCTTATCTTCGTGTTTGATGTAAGTTCTGAAATCTCTTTTCCAAATCTTTTGGAATTTACATCACATGAATCTACAAATGCGGTTGATGGAGAAAGTTTGGATATCACCCTTGCCATATATTTCGCCTCCAGATGATTCAGCGAATGATTTGCAACACTCTTGTCAATTACCCGCGGAGGAATTCTTATCACATGATAGTCATCAACCGTCTCAATGATTTTCTTGTAAAGATATTCCCTTGCCGCAGGTGAGAGCTTCTTTGAATCTCGTACACCCAATTTTTTCAATAGTTTGATTTTTGATTTGGATATGGTAATGCCTGCTATAACCAAGGGACCCAACATGGAACCTCTTCCTGCCTCATCAACTCCACAAATCTGCATACGGTTTTTCATTTTTAGGAGTATTAACCGTTATAGGTAAAAAGAATTCAAGAGAACTATTGCAAAGAACAGAAGAAAAACTAGTAGAGATAACGGAGGGTACAACAAAAATTCTTGTTCCAGAAAAATCACTAGATGAGAAAGTTCCACCAAAGGAACCCGCTTTTTTCAACCCTGCTGCCAAATTGAACCGTGATTTCTCAATTTTAGCCTATTCTGCTTTTTGGGAAAATTTTGACAAGCCAAAAATATTCCTAGACGGGTTAGCTGGTCTTGGTGCCAGATCACTCAGAGTTGCAAATGAAATTACAGATGTGGAAGCGGTTGTGACTAATGATATCAATTCTGAAGGCTTGGACATTGCACTGGATTCCATGAAACTAAATGAGATTTCAAATCTTGAAACATCTGAGAAAGAGATATGCCAGTTTTTTGGATCTTACTCGAAGAAAGGCATGAGGGGTTCGATTGTGGATGTTGATCCTTTTGGCTCACCAACAAAATATTTTGACTGTGCGATTCGTGCCACAATGCATGGTGGTATGCTGTCAGTTACTGCTACAGACTTGCAGGTATTACATGGGCTGTCAAAAAGATCATGCCAAAGAAAATACCATGGCGTGCCAATAAAAACAGAATACTCTAACGAAATTGCAATTAGACTAATCCTAGGCTGCTTGGAATATGTTGCAGGAAGATTAGATATTCAGATAATTCCACAGTTTGTGCAACATGACATGCACTATTACAGGACGTATCTTAAAATTTTAAACAAGCCAGAACAAAAGGAGCAGCTTGGATATATCATACATTGCAAATCATGTGGAAGCAGAAAAGCTATTATGAAACAGGAAGAGATTTGTAATATTTGTAATTCTAAGCTAGAAGTTGCTGGACCATTATGGATAGGACCATTGTTTGAAAAAGAATTTGTAATGAAAATGAATGAAATGCTTCCAAAGCTTACAGTGGATAAGAGATGTGAAAAAATCTTAGAAAAATGTATTCTAGAATCAGAAATGCCAGCAACATATTATACACTTGATGAAATTGCATCAAAAATGCAAAAGGCTCCGCTCAAAATGAAAAATATGATTGAAAAACTCCAAGACGCTGGATTTGTAGCAAGTCCAACTTCGCTTAATCCAACTGGATTCAGAACGGATTGCAGGGTTGATGAAATTCTAAAATTACTATCATAGATGATTGAGAATGAGGTTTAAGGCAATCTTAGAAACAAAGGGTAGGGATACTGGAAAGACGCATAGGGTATGGCTTCTTGCCGTCAAACATGAGGGAAAGTTGTACTTCTCACGAAGAAATACAAACAGTGATTGGTTGAAGAATGCGCAAAAAAATCCAGATGTAAAAATAGAATTTGATGGACAAAGTTTTGCTGGAAAGGCTAGCTTGGTCAGTGATGATTCTCTTTGCAAGAAAATATCTCAATTAAAGTATGATGATGAAAAACGTGCGAATGAACCCAGAGTAGTTTTAGAAGTGGATTATAACTAAAACTGCGCTGCATATGCTAAACCAAATCCTACAACAATCATTCCATACCATTTGAAATTTCTTTTATCCAAGAATATGTTTGGGCTGCCTATCGAGTCCTCGCCATGCGTTCTCACACGTATCTTTCGCATTTCAATAGCCTGACCTATCAATGCTATAGTGATTACAGCTAACGCGGCTATTGCCATAATTGGTTCTGGCATGTGTTAAAGAATAATTTGTAAAATTTAATGTTTTTTTAATACAATTGGGTTGATGATATATGCCTGAAGATACCCAATTATCTGATTCAGATGGGGTTTTCTTGGTCAAGACTGCACGAATGGCTGTTACTGAATTTCTTTCAAATGGTAAGAGAATGAAATTAGAATCAGAACGTGAGAAAAAATTCTCTTTTAATGCAGGCGTGTTTGTTACCTTAAACAACGCTGATGGATTACGAGGCTGCATCGGATTTCCGATGCCTGACAAAAAACTATCTCATGGAATAATAGATGCAGCAATTGCTGCAGCCACAGAGGACCCAAGATTCTCACCAGTAAAAACAAATGAGCTGAATGGCATTGTGTTTGAAGTAACCGTTCTCACACCACCAGTTGAGATCACTGTAACTGATCCTATGGAATACTTGGAGAAGATCAAAGTTGGAAGGGATGGTCTGATCATAAGAAACTCTTTTTCATCAGGTCTGCTATTGCCGCAAGTTCCTGTCGAATATGGTTGGAATGTGGAAGAATTTCTCCAGCATACATGTGAAAAGGCTGGGTTGGAAAAGAATACTTGGAAAAATGAAAAAGTGAAAATTGAAAAGTTTGAGGGGATTGTATACAAGGAGGAAACCAATGGAAGTTAGGACGCCGGCGGTATCTGGAACGTTTTATCCTGGAGATGAAAAGGGACTAAAAGATCTCATACATGAATGCTTTTTGCATGAATTTGGTCCTGGTAAAATACCACCGACAGATTCTGAACAAAAGATTTACGGTGTGATATGCCCACATGCAGGATTCGTCTATTCTGGTCCTGTTGCCTGCCACTCATTCTATGCAATCTCATTGTCTAAAAGCAAACTAGCAATAATTACTGGCCCTAATCACTACGGAATTGGACAAAATGTTGCGTCCATGGTTGATTCTAGTTGGAAGACTCCACTTGGTTTGGTTAAAGTTGATTCGGAATCTGCATTGGAACTAAGAGAGTATCTAGGTATATTGGAACTTGACTCTTTCTCTCACTCAAAAGAGCACAGTATTGAAGTGCAGATCCCTATACTCCAAGAAACATTTCCTAATGAAATGAAGATACTTCCTGTCTCTCTAATTACTCAAGAACAAAAAACAGCAACACAAGTGGGCTCCGCAATTGCAGAACTCGCCAAAAAAAAGGATGTCTTGTTGATTGGTTCATCTGATTTTACGCATTACGAAGAAAATGAATTTGCACATAAACAAGACATGGCACTGATTGAACCGATTCTGAAGCTGGACGTTGATGAATTTTACAAAGTTTTGTATGAAAAGCATGTGACTGCATGTGGATATGGTGCGATAGCGTCTACCATGATTGCCTGTAAGGAACTTGGTGCTACTGAGGGAAAACTGCTGAAATATGCCACCAGTGGTGACATTTCAGGTGACAAAAGCTCAGTTGTTGGTTATGCATCGATAATTTTTGTCTGATCTATTTGCTAGTTAGCACTAGTAAGTAAAGTTAGCACCAGTTTATATTATAGTGGTGGCGCCAGTATGCTACATGAATAAAGTAATTCCATTACTTGCTTTACTAGCAGCAGTTGCTGTGATACCAATTGCTTCTGCACAAGTATCAACATCAAGCAACTATGCACCACCTGATTGCAGAGTTTGTGTTCCGGACTGGATAAAAAATAACGCAGGATGGTGGGCTGATGGAATTATTGACGATGGTTCGTTTGTTTCAGGCATTGAATGGCTTGTTTCAAATGACATTATAGAAGTTCCAACCACTGCAGTTTCTGGAACTGCAGAATCAACAATACCTGGTTGGGTTAAAAATACCGCCAGCTGGTGGGCAGGAAATCAAATTTCTGATGATGACTTTGTAAATGCTATTCAACATCTCATTAAAGTTGGAATAATGACAGTTCCACAAGCTGAGCAGGCAGCACCTGCAATGGCAGCACCAACAGCTGCACCATCAAGTTCTGATTCTACGTTAACTGCAAAATATAATCAAGTGAAAGCAGAGCTTGCAAAGTGCCAGGAATATGACAAGGCTTCAGAAGTTTTCTTGTGTGAAAATGAGTTCAAGGATCTGCTAGAGAGCGTTGAATACATGATGGGTTCTAAAAAGTATGTGGTTGGACCCGTGCATTATTACTATACTCCATCTCAAGTAATAATTACACCTGATGGAAATTCAAATTTGTTCATAACATTTGTAGTACACAATACTGATAGCAAAAATCACTCAATATTCTGTACTGGTGCAGTTGCATGTAATTACACAATCACTGATGGAAAAAAGGACTGGCCATATTCTACTAATACTGTTACCGCTGGCAGATTAGAAATGAAGCCTGACGTCATTGCTTCAATTGATTTCTCATTTGGACCTCCTGCACAAAAACACTTGGAAAGATGGAACTATGATGCATCCAGTGAGTATTTTCTAAAAATCACTGAACCATTTGGAAACTTGAATCTACCATTAGAGTTAACGGTGAAGTAGACAAGAAGGAAAATGGTATTCCTTCGTTCTAAAATTGTTAAGAATGAATCGTATTCTTATCTTGTAAAAAGTAAGTGGAATTCAAAAAAGAAAACATCTGAGCAACAAACTATCAAGTATTTAGGAAAAACATCAGATGTCACTTTAGAAAACATTCCAGATGAATATAGAAATGATCCATCTGTCCTATCGTTTTTGTCATCTAACAGGCAATTAGACACTAAAAAACGTGAGAAATATCTAACCAAAACTAGGCAAAATATGCGTAAATTCTTGCTGGCTGGTGATTTGAAAAATACCATGTCAATTTACACTGATTTTACAAAGCAAACATCTGTAGCCAGTTTTTATGATAATGTCTTACGACCAGCAATGTATCAGATAGGAGAACTATGGGATGCAAAAAAACTTGACGTCGGAGATGAACATATTGCGAGTAATACCGCAATGCATCTAATTGAAAAGATAGGCACTAAGCCAAAAGCGAAAAGTAAAGGAAAAACAATCCTCATCTGTACACCTGATGGGGAATATCATGCAATCCCGTGTTTTATGATGGAAACGTATCTTTCGTTAAATGGTTATGACGTGATCAACTTGGCACCTTCTGCTCCATCTAAGTCAATAATTAGCCACATTTCAGAGAAAAAACCTGATTTGATTTTAATCTCGGTCACATTAAAAGATCATCTCAGGTCATGTGACATACTGATCAAGAATCTACAAAAATTCAAAATACCCATTGTAATTGGTGGACAAGCATTACAAGATGGAAACTCATTTCATGATGTTACGGTTATGGATACATCTTCTCTATCTGAATTGTCCAGAACAATTCAAGGAATGATCAAGAAAAAGGATTCTTAGTGTTGTCTTCTAAAGTACTGATAATAGGTGCTGGTGTAAGTGGGCTATCAACTGCTGCCTTACTAGTGAATGAAAACATATCGTGTAAAGTTTTTGAAAAATTTTCGGAAGTGGGTGGCAGAACTGCCACATCATTGTATAATGGACATATTTTAGACAATGGATTTCACATAATGCCATTCTACAAAAAATCAAAAATTTATGAGATTCTTAAAAAACTAAACATAGTTTCGAAACTTAAACTAGCAAGTGTTTCTGATATTGCGTTTTATGACGGAAATGGATTTCACAAGTATCCAAAGGGAATTGTTGACATTTTACAGATGACACTGCTGCCATTCCGAAGTAGACTTTCACTTCTTAGAGTTTTGTTACCTATGGCATTTACAAGTATAGAAAAAACAGAAGAACTCGATGAAATTCCACTTACGGACATAACAAAAAAACTAGATGAACAATCAAGAAATTTTTTTGATGCTGTATGTATTCTCGCGTTTGCAGATGTTCCAGAACATATATCATTGGGCGAATTTGCGCGCACAATCATACGTGCTAATCCGTTTAAGGGTGGAACAAGCGAGTTTGCATATCCAGACATGGGTGGATATGACAAAATCTCAAAAGTGTTTGCTGAATATATCACCAGTAAGTGTTCTGAGTTGAACTTGAATACATCAATAAAAAAAATCGAGGTGAAAAATGGCAAAGTTGAAGGAATTACCCTCACAAATGGAGAATTTGTTCCCAGTAATTGTGTGGTCGTCACTTTTCCAGCATATCTTGCAATAAACCAGCTCTTTGACAATGGAGTATTTGATCAGAAATTTATAGAATCGACAAACAGACTAAACAAAACTACATCAGTTATCGAAGTACACTTTGCACTCTCAGAAAAAATTGATTCAAGACAAGTTGTGTTTCCTGTAGGAAAAGACTATGTATGCAAGGGGATCTTTTTCATTTCAAACATTACACCATCTGTTTCTCCACCTGATGAGCACCTTATGATAGTCGGTACACCAGTATCTTCTGATGATGCAAAGAATTCACAAAAAATTGCAGAAGTTGTTACAAAGATGAAGGAAGAATTGTCATCAATATATCCAAAGTTTCAACAAGTATTGTTGTGGGACAGACCAAAGGCTTGGAGTTTAGTGGAATCAGTTGTGAAAGAACCAGGATTGGTTTGGAAAAATAAAATGCCACACGAGGTATCTCAAGTCAAAGGACTCTTCTTTGTTGGTGACTCCACTGTTAGTTATGGAATTGGAACTGATTCAGCTGCACACAGCTCAATTCTGTGTCACCCAAAAATAATATCCTATTTGAAAAATACTTAGAGTTTAGGAGTTAGAGAAATTCTTGTCTTTGAAGTTATTGCAATGATGCTTACTATTGCTACTGCAAGTATAATCATAGCAATTGTTCCAAATTCTGGAACTACATGACTTCCAACTATTTCGATTCTCTCAGCGCCTGCCCAATATTCAACATGTACAGTGTTTCCCATTTGTTCAAAGTCAACTTCTTCGTTGTCTACAAGTACAAAGTATGTGCCGTCATCAAATGGAGTTATGATATCTTCGTTTAGAGTAATTTTAAGTTCGCCGTCATCAGTAGTGTCGAATAAGTGAACAAGTAATGTATCGTCGTCAGAGTTTGCGCCAATGTGATGAATTACACCAGACGTAACTGATGCTGTAAACTGGTCAGATAGATCTTCTATTCCACCATGATCATCACCATGTCCCATGTCGTCACCATGTCCCATCTCTGCCTTCTCATCATGTCCCATGTCGTCACTGTGACTCATTTCTTCACCGTGGTCATCACCATGGTCATCCTCAGCTTCAACAATTACAGTTCCTTCCATCCATGGGTGAACCATGCAAAAGTAAGGATATGTTCCTGCTTCATCAAACATTTTAGAATAACTTCCACCAACCATCATCAAGCTACTGTCCCAAACTCCGTCTGGTCCATCAGCTGGTGTACCAGATGTTGCTGTGTGAGCTGCGTTGTCAGTATTTTCCCAAATGACCTCACTGCCTACATCGATTGTAACTGTACTTGGAATAAAGCAATCATCAGTTGCTTCACATCCCGGAGTTGATGATCCTGGTGCGTTTGTCACTGTGACTGATGCATGATCTGCAAATGCAGGTGGTGCTACAGCTATCATTGAAAAGATAGCGAGTAAACCAAATAATGTATACATTTTCTTCTGCATTTTAGATTAATTCCTTAAATTGAGTAATATAACCTGATTGGTACAGTGATCAAAAATATGCTTACTTTTTACATTAAAGAGATGAAATAACATCTGCATAGTTTTCAATTGTTTTATCCATCAAATCTGGATGATACTGTGAAATTAACTCATTAACAGTGTTCTTGTCTGGAAGTGAAAAAAATCGCTTTCCATTCTCAAACCTATCTTTGATAATACCATCATTAACTAATTCAGTGACATAACGTGATGTTGTACCAGGTGATCTTTTTATCCTCAAGAACATTTCAGAGAAATTTACCTCATCTACATCCAACAATAAGCGTAGAATTCTACGTGGTGTTTCCTGCCTTAACCTTGCGATAATTGGAATTTCTGCTTCATTTATAGAAAGAGGATAGAATCTTGCTACTCGAGGTGTCCTTTCTGCTCGTAAGACTGATTCTCGTTCCAATTTTTGTAAATGATGGCTTAATGTGCCGTTCTTTAACTCTAATTCATCCATGATCTCACGGAACCTAATACCTGGGTTTTTTTCGATTGTCTTTAAAATTAGTTCTGGTCTAGCCATATCCCACAATTCTTAATCACCCCTAAATATACCGTATGCAAAAATTCCAATCATGCCAATCATAAGCATGTGTGCAATTTCATACCCAGGTATGTTGTAATAATGTACAGTAGTTGCGTCTAATAATGAGACTATTTCTGCAATAGCAAATACAAAAAATGCTATAGATGTAATCGCAAGTTTTTTTGTCTTTATCTTTGAATATGCATTGATGCCCAAAATTGTTAGGAAGACGGCTAAGATAATTCCTCCCGTATGCAACAAGAGATGAAAAATATGAGTTCCATGACCGAAATGTGGTATAAGCACAGGAATGGATAATGCAGCAACTACACCAATTATCACCAAAGTAAGAAGCGTTGGCTTGTTATCCACTAATGAAGAGTATTTTGACAATATGAGATTCCATCAAAAATAGCATATAATGAAAGTGGTTCAAACATCGAAAATCCCCTCCTTGATCAGAAACTGAATTCCTTTGACAAATGCAGAGTCTGGAATTTGGCCATCAGCCCACCATCCTGCGTTATTTTTTATCCAGTCTGGAACTTCCGATGATCCTGAACTTGTTTCCTGCGCAGTAGGTGGTATAATCATTATTCCTTCCTTGATCAGAAACTGAATTCCTTTGACAAATGCAGAGTCTGGAATTTGGCCATCAGCCCACCATCCTGCGTTATTTTTTATCCATCGTGGAATTACAGTGTCTGCGGATCCAGTCTCAACATCTTCTATTCGAATTATTTCATCAACTTCAATTCCATTAATTTCTCCAACTAGTTTGACTTCTACTTGACCTATGTTTGTAGGAATTATCTCTCCATAGTATTCCGCGGCATACTTACCAGCTTGAATATCAAGTGATTTAGAAATTCCATCGGAAATCACAGTTGCGTCCAAATTTCTAAATGCGTTAGCTACACCCATGTAAGCACCCTCAACATCTCCAGGTTCCTTAATGCTTATGGTTATCGCGTTTAGATTATTTAGAACTGGAGGTTCGTCAAGCCATCCTACCTCGATCTCATAAGGACCAACTTCAATTGTTACATGTGCATAAACCGAAGAAAAGCTAAACCCTATGACAAACAATCCTGTAATAACAAAAAGTGAATAATTCATTATTTGTGAAAAAATCTACGGGAATTATAATTTTTCTAAACCACAAACTGGAATCGTTCCTGCTTGTAATCTTTGGCTAGTGAACCAGTTATTGGTATCTGATTTCCACAGAATTTGCATTTGTTATTCTTGTCAAGATGCCATTCCTGAATGTCAAAGCCGAATCTTTTTACGACAATTTCGTTGCATCCTGCACAATAGGTGTGTTCCCATGGGTGACCTGGAACATTTCCAAGATATACATACTTGAGTCCCTCGTTTTTCGCAATTTCATAATGTTTTTCCAAAGTCTTTACTGGCGTAGCGGGATACTCCATCATTTTATAATCAGGATGGAATCGTAGAAAATGAATTACAGTTTCCGGACCTAGTTGATCATACACAAACTTTGCAAGCTTTCTTGCATGCTCAAGATTATCACCAACTTGTGGAACTATCAAATCTGTAATCTCTGTGTGAATCTTTGTCTTGTCCCTAATTTCCAAAATAGTATCAAATATTGGCTGAGGATCCGGCACACCAATGAACTTTCTTGTAAAGTCAGGCTCTGCACTTCCTTTGAAGTCAATAGTGATACAGTCCAAGAATTCATCCATCATCTTTACTGATTCAGGAGTATCATATCCATTTGAGACAAAAATGTTGAAGAGTCCTTTCTTTCTTGCAGCAACACCACAATCACGTGCAAATTCAATGAATATTGAAGGCTCGTTGTAGGTGTATGCTATTCCATCTGCTCCATGATCAACAGCTGTATTTGCAACCTGTTCCGGTGTCATGTCAACACCCTCTACTTTCCGCCTCTGGCTGATGTCAGAATTTTGGCAATATTTGCAAAGCCAATTACATCCAGTAGTTGCAATTGAGAAAATCTTGCTGCCTGGATTATAATGAATAACGGGTTTCTTTTCTATTGGGTCTACATGACCAGCAATAACTTTTCCATAAACGTAAAGATCAAGCTTACCATTTTCATTTCCTCGTATACCGCAAAGGCCAATCTGTCCTTTTCCTATCTCGCAATATCTAGCACATGCCGTACACAAAACCTTGCCATTAGGTCTTTTTTCGTAAAGGATAGCTTCCCTCGTCATATTACTAGTATGATGAATTAATATATCAAGTATAACTATGGCTGCTATGGTAGATACAATCAGTGCATCTGAACTAAAACAGACACTTGACCAATTTATTGTAATAGACGTAAGAGAACAAGATGAACTTGCTAATGGTACGATTGATGGTTCAACTCATATGCCGTTAGGTTTGGCTATACGAAATGTCAAACAAGGAAAGATTGATGATCTTAAAGAAAAAAAGATTTGCACATTTTGTGCATCAGGATACCGTGCAAACATTGCTGCTGATGAATTAGCCAAGGCTGGATTCAATGTGAAGAATCTTGAAGGTGGATTTATGGCATGGCAAAAGGCATGAATAGCTTTTAGATCATTATTAATAACTTGAACGAGAAACATAGGTGTGGACAACAAGTCTGAGAAACATCTTATCAAATACCTAAAATCACTTCCAGATAGTCAGATCAAGCAGTTTTACGATGCTGTAGAATGGACACCATATCCTGTTCTTGTCATTAAAGAATTTCAAAGACGTTTCCAACCAAATGATGATGAGTTTGTAGACAAACTTTTGGAATCAATAGGTGAAGCAAAGGAGAAGGGTCAAAAAATTGGTAAGATGGCAAAGATAAGAGGTCTTAAACTAAGTAAACAAGTCAAGGCGGAAGCAAGAAAGACAGTATCAAAAAAGATCACCAAGGCAAAACGCATGATTAGATCTTCTGAAGATAATGTGGAATTGATCAAAAAACTGGGCGAGTTGAAAAAGGCTGGTATTATTAGTAATAAGGAGTTTCAGACAAAGAAGAAACAACTGCTTGATAAAATCTAATTCTAAAAACTAAACTATGTGAATAACGGTACTAACTCCACGTCGATCAATCTCCATTCCATCCTTCATTTCGCTCACAATAACGGTGAATGATATGACATCACGTTGTTTACATTCTGTAGCATTTAGCTTCAAATTTACATCCAAAAGATCTGATTCTTCTTCTGGAATACTAGATTCATCAAAGAATGCTTTACCAGTAGATTCGATTCTAAATCTTTGGTCCTTTGTATGCAGTCCAATCTTTGTTTTGTTATTATCTCTACCCGCAGCCTTGACATTTACATCAATAATTCCAGGCTTTGCTAAAGTATAGCCTGATTTCTTATCCACAAATACACCAATCTGAATTGGTTTTCCAGCTGTAGCCTCTGCCATCTTTTGTATTCCGTCATTCATTACTACATCTACAGCCTTGAAAGTTTGTGGAACTTTAGCAATCCATTCATTGGTTCGTTCAATGATAGATGCTATCCCACCTCGCCGTTTTTTGTCCTCTTCCTCCGGTAGCTTGTAACGATCTACCCAAGCTAGATAGTCATGTGAAATATCCTCTATGAAATCAATACAGGTAATTCTATAACTATCTACATTGGGAGCACGCTCTTGATTCTCATCATCAGGTACAAAACTATCATCCGATGGCATTGCCATAAACTCTAGAGGATGTGATTATTAAAAAACCCAATCTCAATCAATATATTCCAATAATACATAATTTCCGTATGATCTTCACAATAATCACAAAAGATCTGCAAAAGGAACTAAAATCAAATCTGCCACAAATCATGATTTTATTAAAAAAGCAACCTGCAATTGCGTACAAAAAGATAGGAGATATCGGAAAAGAAGTTGGGAAAAAATACGATATTGAACTATTAGTAAATTTTCCACATAGAGGAAAAATAGAAAATTTTGACATGTATGGAAAACAAGACTTGAGCATTATTGTGGATATGGAAAAGACAAATTTTCCAATTAAGCGTAGTATAATCAAAGAAAAAGCAAAGGAAATTTTTGGAGATGTAGAAATGGAGGATGCTTACATGTATGAGGGTAAGGAAGGTGTAAAGGTATTTCTGGGTCCAGCAAACGAAGCAGGAAGAAAGGAGGATAGGATTGACATTCTACCGCATTCTTTGCACGTATGGTATGAATTTACAGAGAAAGTAACAGAATTCTGTGATTGGCTTTTAGAAAATGTGTATTTAATGAAAGATGTGCAGGAAGGCAAGAATTAACGTAATGTCATTTTCTTTCCAATTCATTGAGAATGTCTCTGACATCATATGCATCAGAATCAACCTCTAGAATTTTTTTACAGCATTCTATAACTTTGGCATTTTCTTTAAAATGCTGGTGCACACGTAATTTGAGACCAAGTGCATCAGTATCATACTCATTGATTGCTAGAACACGGTCAATATATTGGAGGGTTTTTTTTGGATCCTGCAGAATGTAGAATACGCTTGCCATAATAAAAATAAAGTCTGGATCATATTGGTATTTTTCTTCCATACTATTTCCCAAGGCTATTGCCTCTTCAAAGTCACCCCGCCTGATTAGCTTTCGAAGGTTTCTTTTTGGTTTATGGAATAGACCAGTCAATTTTTCAATATTCAGAGAATTTTAGCCAAATTTTAACAATTATGTTATGAGATTGTCATTATGCCATTTGATATCAGCCATTGTAATCCTGAAACGAAAGCTGAGTCAGGAATCTGACCACTTGACCACCATCCTGCATTGTTCTTAATCCAGTCTGGTATGACATTTGTGCCTCCATCTGCACCTTGTTCAGTAGGAGGAACGTTAACAATTCCAGTTGAAATGAGCCATTGTATACCAGAAACAAAAGAGGCGTCATCAATCAATCCGCTTGACCACCATCCTGCATTGTTCTTAATCCAATCAGGGATAGAAGTATCTGTTTGTACAGATGTAGATCCTCCACCCTGAAGATCAATATCAAAAGGTATGTATCCAAATTTTGCACCATCTACACTGTATAGCGGACCTGTACCCCAAACTATTACAGCGAATTTATGTAATCCAGGCTCTACTTGTGGAGCCCAATACATATGCACTTTTCCTGATGTCGAAAATAACTTTTCATGTCCTTCATCTTTAGCTGCAGAAGATAACATTGCTGTGTTATCATCAACTTGCCAAATATCATAATGCACCTGATTTTCAAACAAGTCAGTAGAGAATGTCTTCTTAAATTCTAGAACCCATTCGATTTCACATCCGATTCTAGGTTTTTCTGGACCATATAGTATGTTAACAACCATCGAGTTTGTGTTTGTGTTTTCATAAATTTTTACCATCTCATAATTAGTAATACAATTAGATCCTTTCTTTTTTTCTTCAGTATCCTCAATACCTGCAAATGGGTTTGATGTTACATTTTGTTTGTATTCATGTAATGCAAATCTGTACTCCTGTGGAGATGCTCCTTCAGTAACCTGAACCCAAGTACTTGCTTTTACTGGGAAAGGAAATTCATCAACAACGGAAATATGACTTGTTACGCCACCACTCTTCCAACCAATAAGAATTGTATCAAATTGACCTGCTGGAACTGTTGTGGATTCAGTTCCTATTGGTGCTACTTGTTCGCCACCTATGTTTGCAATCTTGCCCCATGATGGTTTCATGAATGCCTTTGGTCCTTTACCAGGCTGATCAGTTGGTGCAGTTGCAAATGAAGAAAGCCATGTTATGGAATTTTTGTATACAGATGTGTATTTCATAATGTTGGTGCTAACAGTACCACCCATGGGCTCAGGAGCAAGTGTACCTACATCCATTTGTCCTTTTAGAACCTTATTTCCGTCTTCAACTAGAATTTGAAAACGAAGTTTATCTTCAGGGCCACCAAGTA
>CACLIK010000005.1 GCA_902606965.1 uncultured marine group I thaumarchaeote | reverse complement strand
GCAATATCAAGAGCTGCTGGTTGGGCTGCACATATTATCGAAGAGAAATTTGCGGAAGCAGCACCAAAACCTATGCTATACAGACCAAAGGCTGTTTATGTTGGAAAATATGCTGGACCACAGGGTTGCAAGTATGTTGCAATCGAAAAAAGAAATTAAAATTAGTTCCTAGAATTCAGCCACTCTTTCGCTTTAGAATTTACATCGTGTTTATACAACACTTGGTAAACCATATCATAAAATGACAATCCTTTTTTTTGTGCCTCGCCATCAAGCCACTTTAAGCCGTCTGATAACTCAGGATCATGTTCCGAGAATTCTACTAATTCATCTACCATTTTTGTGAAGAATGTTTGGGATTCTAACATTATACACGCTGATTCCAATGTTGATCATTAAGCGAGAAAGACACAATATATAGACAAAAAACACCCATTTGGTTGACAGTTGGACCACAAATTGTTCCTAGATGGAACTAAAACTAAATTTTCATGGATAATTCAAACAGGTGACCAGATAAAAAAGGAGTTTAGGGTACACCCACCAGCCTATTATTCAGGATACAAGCTTGATGTAAAAAATGATAACCAATCAAAATTCATCGCTTTACACGTTGGGCTCTATTGGGGCATTGGTGTGTTTATCATACATGACGGCGATATAGTAGATGTTATGTGTGATTCGAAAGAAATGTATGATATTCTTAATTCAAATCAGGAAACAACTGATCAAATAATTAGTGACAAAATTAATTTTATCAATCTTTTCATTGAACAAAGAAAACTAATTGTAAAGTATCATCTAATTAATGAAAATAGTAATCCAGCGTCAGAACTTATACGTTAATTTTAATGACAATCGTTTAAGCTAATCAGAATTAAGATCTAACTTAATATAAAAACAAACAATGGTTTTTTAAATAAGATTTTTACAAATTGTATCATGACTGACATCAATAAGGTTATGCCAAAAATTCCACATATGAGATGGGGTGCTTTAATGAATAAAGCACCAACAAACAACAAGGTTGAGGAATTAAATAAAATTTTTCCGCATAATGGAAAATGGCATACAGTCTTTGAAGAAAAAGATCACACATACATTGATGGCAAGGTTGTTTGGAAAAAAGATAAAGAATCTTGGACATAAACTTAGTACTTTATGATCAGACCAACATCAATTAAATTAGTGTGAGTTGGACCTGTTTTTATCAATCCACCATATTTTCTGAAAAATGAATTGGAATTATTGTTCTTCAAATAAGAAGCAACCTTTTCTATGCTAGATGAATGGTTTTCAATTAAAGCACCAGAATATGTTGTATTGCCATCAATGCCATCTGTTGCGACCGACGAAATTAACAGATTGTCATTGGAGTTATGGGTCAGTTTTAAGATCTGTAGGACTAGTTCTTGATTACGTCCACCCTTACCACTTCCTATTACTTTCACTGTTGGTTCACCACCAAATATTAGACACGAGTTTTTCATTTTTGATATATTTTTTACAATCTTTTTTGCTGATATCCTAACATCATCTTCTACTGATGAATGAATTTTTGTAGTAAAACCAAGCATTCTAGATTTTACTGCCATGGTCTTTAGGCAATCCTGGTTAGTTGCTATTATTTTATTTTGTATTAGTGATCTACTTTGTTTTTTTCTTTTTGGTTGATGCTTTAGATGTGTAATGATTTTCTTAGGTACCTTTGTTTCTAAGGAATGCTTTTTGATTATATCAAGTGCATCAATAGAGGTTGTATTATCATAGTATGTGCAGCCTGACGAAATAACGGATAAATTGTTACTAACAACATCTGACATCACCAATGCACAACCATGGCAATTCATGTTTTCAACAAGCTTGCCTCCTTTGATTAGGGACAAGTGTTTTCTAACGCAGTTAAATTCATCAATTGTAGCACCACATTCTAGTAACAATTTTGTGATGTATTTTTTTTCAGTCAATGTTATTTTGTCTGGAAGTGCCAATAATGATGAACCACCACCTGATACTAAAAATAATACAAAATCCTGCCTTGAACGATTATTGATGAATTCTAATACAGTTTTTCCTGCTCTTACGCTATCTCTGTCTGGTAATGGGTGCCCCGAGTAAAACGTCCTGAATTTTTTATTACGGAATAATGATTTTGTATTTTTTGGAATAACGATTACTCCTTGTGAAACATTAATTCTCTTTGACACATATTCTGCCATAGAGTCTGCAGCCTTCCCATAAGCAACCACAAAAATTTTCTTATAATCAGACAAAAATATTCGATTTTTTTCCATCTGAATGTAATTTTTCTTGATAAATTCTTTCAAGAAATTTTTTGGCTGAGCCGCAGTTAATCCAGCATCTAATATTTTTAATGCTTTTTTCTTTACTCCTGTATTTGCTAGCGAATTAAAATTCTTAATCATGATTTTATATTTTTATTTTAAATAAATAAACCAAGTCCATAGCGATTGTAAGGTATAATAATAATTAGAAACTCGATAAACTATGCATACAGTAAGGATACCAAAAGTAATTCAATTTGGTGAAAATGCACTTTCTGAGGCAGAATACCCAAAAAATGCTTTAGTTGTAACTACCGCTCCTCCAGCATTATCTGGAAAGTGGTTAGATAGAATGGGCATACAAGATTACATGTTATATGATAAAGTTAAACCAGAACCATCTATTGACGATGTCAATGCCGTTGTAGCTGAATACAAAGGAAAAAATCCATCTGCATTAATTGGCCTTGGTGGTGGAAGTTCCATGGACGTTGTAAAATATGCATCTGCAGAATTTGGCGTGGAAAAAATTTTAATTCCTACAACTTTTGGCACAGGAGCTGAGATGACAACTTATTGTGTTCTAAAATTTGATGGCAAGAAAAAACTTCTTGGTCCTGAAGAAAGATTCCTTGCTGATCGTGCTATAGTTGATTCATATTTTATGGATGGTACACCAGAACAAATAATCAATAACTCGGTCTGTGATGCTTGTGCACAAGCCACAGAAGGATATGATAGTAAGTTAGGAAATGATTTAACAAAAACATTATGCAAACAAGCATTTGATGTGTTATATGATGCAATTATGAATGATAAACCAGAAAACTACCCTTATGGTTCAATGCTTTCAGGTATGGGATTTGGAAATTGTTCAACGACATTAGGGCATGCATTATCATACGTATTTTCCAATGAGGGTGTTGCTCATGGATACTCATTATCATCATGTACTACCATCGCGCATAAACATAACAATTCAATTTTCTATGAAAAGTTCAAACAAGTTATTGAAAAACTTGGCTTTGATAAAATGGAACTAAAAGCACCTGTTGATGAAGCAGCTGATGTTGTAATGACTGATAAAGGTCATCTTGACCCAAACCCAATTCCAATTTCAAAAGAAGATGTTATCAAATGTTTGAATGCTATAAATGATGGTAATCTCTGAATCTAAAATTTAATTATCAGGTAGTATTAGCTACGACTTATCTGTGCGAAACTTATTAAGATTGAAATTCAAGAGTTTGTAAAGGTGTAATATCAAATGCTAAAATTTGGAATTCAAAACGGATTAAATGTTGCTAGAGCAGGTTATTCTGAAGACCAGATTCTAACTGCATGTATGTTAGCTGATAGAACTGGTTACGATTCTATTTTCTACATGGACCATACAAATGTCCCACAGTGGAAAAATGCAATTGTACTAGACCCATGGGTTATGTTATCTGCTATAGCTGCGGTTACTAATCATGTAGAATTGGGAACTTGTGTTACTGATGCAATAAGAAGACACCCATCAAATATCGCATTAGCGGCAATAACATTAGATAGAGTTTCAAAGGGACGAGCAATTTTAGGAATTGGTGCTGGTGAAGCTCAAAACCTAAAAGAATTTTGTATACCATTTGAAAAACCAGTTTCAAAATGGGAAGAACAAATTCAATTAATTCACAAACTATATGGTTCAACTCCGGATAATACTGTAGATTATGAGGGTAAGTATTACAAATTAGAATCTGCCTGCCTTCAAGCTCCTCCTATAAGAAAACCACATCCACCAACGTATATGGCATCTGGTGGAAAAAGAACACTAGCTCTTACGGGAAAGTATGGTGATGGTTGGTTACCAATAGGATATACCCCAGAATTATTTGAGGATCATAAAAAACAGATAGAAGTATCAATGGATGAGAATAATAGAACACAAGAAGAGAAGGATAATTTCCAGATGGCTTTAGACATAGATGTTTACTTTTCTGATGATGCCGAAGAATCATGGGCTAAAATGAAAGAAGCCGTCAAAGTAAGTCTGTTTAAACAAGAAATTCTTAGGGTGCATGGTCTTAAAGAAATTGAAGGATTTGATTTTAAAAAATACTTTACAGAGTATTCCATGTCTAACCAAGAATGGATTGTAAAAATGCGTGAGGCAGCAACAAAAATACCAGATGCCATAGCAAGATCCTCAACTGGTGTTGGCACACCTGATGACGTAATTCCGATATTTGAGAGATTCATCAAAGCTGGTGTAAATCATTTCGTAATCAGATTCTGGGGTAAAAACTACTTTGGTTCTATAGATAAATTTGCTACTCATGTAATTCCTTATTTCAAGGAACAAAACAAGTAAAACATAATTCTAGTTATTTAGATTAAGAATATCATGGAAGACTTTTTGATACGACGAGATCACCAAAAGTTACAAATAAAATCAAAAGAAAAAATCATTGAATTTCTAAGTTCAGAACAAACTGGTAGGATAGCGAGTATTGATGAGAATGGATTTCCACAAATTATACCAATGAATTTTGTATTCATTAATGATACAATTTACATGCATTCTCACATAAGAGGTGAAAAACTTGATAACATTAGACGTAATCAAAAAGTGGGATTTGAAGTTGATAAAAGTCTAGAATTTCTACCATCATATTTTTCCGACCCTACTGATGCATCTCTTGCCGACACACTATACATAAGTGTCGTAATAAAAGGAAATGGTGATATTGTTTCAGATAAGAATGAAAAAACTATTGCGTTAAACGGCCTGATGAAAAAATACCAACCTGAGGGTGGATATGAACCAATTAAACCAGATATGGATGTTCTAAAGGGAGTTGAAGTTATCAAAATTGTTCCAGAATCATTAACAGGAAAATACAAAATTGGTCAGAATATGGATATGAAATCACGTGTTGAACTTGCGAAACTGATCTTAGAAAGAAATTCCTCTACTGCAAAAGAAACGTTGGATATTATGGGATTCAAGATGGTAGATAATGAGCTAAAGTTAGTCGATGATATCCCATGGTAATCTATAGCTTTATTTTATGAACAGAATTAAACAATGCGTTGCTTAAACTCGCAATTTTAATCTCCGGGAGAGGGAGCAACATGAAATCTATACTTAATGCGGTACAAAAACAAAACATTCCAATTAAACCTACAATCGTTATTTCGAACAAACCATCTGCAAATGGATTAAAGATTGCAAGGAAACTTGGTGTGCAAACTGAAATTGTTGAAAGTAAGGGATTTCAAGGTACAAGATGGGAATATGACCAAAAAATAATACATGTACTAAGTAAATATGATATTACACCAAAAAATTCTCTGATTTGTCTTGCAGGATTCATGAGAATATTGAGTCCGGAGTTCATTAAAAAATTTAAAAACCAAATACTGAATATTCATCCTTCCATTTTGCCTGCATTTCCAGGGCTAGATGCGCAAAAACAGGCAATTGAAGCAGGTGCAAGCCATTCAGGTTGCACTGTTCATTTTGTGGATGAGGGTGTTGATACTGGACCAATTATTGTTCAGGAAGCAGTAAAAATCAAAAATGATGATACTGAAGAAACATTATCAAAAAGAATACTGGCAAAAGAACACAAAGCATATGTTAAAGCTGTGAAACTCATAGCAGAAAAGAAAATCAATGTAACGGGAAGAAAGGTAAAATTTCTTTCCTAGGAACTAGAACCACCAAAAAAATACAAAACTGAAAGATTTTTTGTGTTACCATAAAAGTGATGTGGAACATCTTTTGCGACAAAATAGATCTGTCCTTTTTTTATACGATAAGATTCATCGTTAATTTCTAGAAAACCGTTTCCATCTAGAATGTAATAGATTTCATCAGAATCATGTGGATCTTGTGTATCATTTTCTCCGGGTTTTAAAAAAATAACACCTACTGCCAAGGATTCCCTATTGACAAAAGTATGGAAATATGGATTACTTGTTTTTAATTTATTCAGATACGTGGTTGCGTCGAATTTTATTTTCAATAAAAAAATAAACTTTTTGGACCCTTTAAGGATTAACCTATACTAATTCTAAATATTTGTAAAACTCATTGCTTATTTAGGGGATAGTTACAGTATTTTTCAAATGGCAAAGTGGGCTGATTATCTAATTTCTCAAGTATCGTATGATCAAGACCATATCATTACAAAAATAATGCAGCATCATGATATTGGAAACAAAATAAGTAGTGGAGAAATTGTAGACCGCAATGTCATTGCAACCAATTTAGGACATGGTGCTAAATACATGACAGTGTTTGGCGACCTTGGTAAGATTAGGATGGGAAAGAATGTTAGATACTATAGAGCATATGAGAGTCATTACATCAGAATTGATGACAATAAAGTTATGTCTGATAATTTAGGTCAAATACCTGAGCTTGATGGAACTAATCAGGAAGAAAAACCTGCATTAACTGAAACTAAACCAAAACCAGTTACTGAAACAAAACCACTATCTGCAATGAGTTCTGCGTTTTTCTCTGAACAGGTTGAAGAATTAGAACCAGCTAAAGTAGAAGCTGAGGTCGCGCCAGAACCAGCTAAAGTAGAAGCTGAGGTCGCGCCAGAACCAGCTAAAGTAGAAGCTGAGGTTGCGCCAGAACCAGGTAAAAAGAAAGTTGTGAGGACTAAATCATCCGCTAAGAAGAAACCTACTAAGAAAAAAGCATCCGCTAAGAAGAAACCTACTAAGAAAAAAGCATCTACTAAGAAGAAATCTACTAAGAAGAAATCTACTAAGAAGAAAGCATCTACTAAGAAGAAATCTACTAAGAAGAAACCTACTAAGAAGAAACCTACTAAGAAAAAGCGAGCCTAATAGTATCATTCATACTAATAATTTCTACGTGTGGCTTTTATTCTAAACTAAGGCAAATTACATATCATGTTATTATGATGGGAGTCGTTACCCATCTTTTTTTTTAAAATTGGTCTACAAATTGTTTTAAAAATTATTGTAATTGATTCTTTGTCCAAGTTTTACTATGACACTTACATTTACAGTTCTGACCACAAAAATTTGTGGCACAGTATGAACATCTAAGCTTCATCATGCGTAAATTATACAAAATTTCTATTTAAGCGGCTGAGTACAGACAGTCTCATTGATTCAAAAACTGCTTTCATTTCTGCTTAAATTAAATAGTTATACGATATGACACAATCATGGCAGGACAAAAGATAGATGGAATTGAAGTATCAAATGCAGTAAAAGAGATCTTAAAAGATGCTGTTAAAAAACTGAATTCAGAAAATGTGGTACCATGTTTAGCTACCGTGTTAGTTGGTGATGACCCAGCATCTGCAACATATGTAAAAAATAAGCACATTGCATGCGAAAAAATTGGAATTAAAACAAAAGATCACAAGTTATCTGCTGACATAACCCAAGAAGAACTTAACAAAATTATTGATAAACTAAATAATGATAAAGAAGTTCACGGAATACTTGTTCAATTACCTCTATCAAAGCAACTTGATGAATTTGCAACAATATCAAGAATATCCCCAATAAAAGATGTTGATGGATTAACGCCACAAAATGTTGGCTTGCTATCCATGGGGAAATCTATCTTGAGGCCATGCACACCATCTGGAATAATGGAGATGTTTTACTATTACAAGATTAACCTTGAAGGAAAAAATATAGTTATGATCAATCGAAGCAATTTGATCGGAAAGCCGCTGTACCATTTGTTACTGCAAAATAACGCAACTGTCATTTCATGCCATTCAAAAACCGATAACCTAAATGAATACTGCAAAAATGCAGATGTGATTATATCTGCTGTTGGTGATAGATCTAAGTTCAAATTAACTTCTGATATGATAAAACAAGATGCCATCGTAATTGATGTTGCAATTTCAAGACATGAAGGTAAACTAGTTGGTGACGCAGATTATGATGATATAATTCAAAAGGCATCATGGGTCACACCTGTTCCTGGAGGAGTTGGACCTATGACAGTTGCTATGCTACTAAAAAATACTGTTACAGCTGCATCATTAAGTAAGGAAATTGTCGGTTAGTATTGAAAAGGCTGCACTGAGAAAACATCTCCTTGAAAAACGAGATGCTACTTCAGCTGAACTAAGAGATATTGTAAGTGAAAGAATTCATGAAAATCTAAAGAAAAACTCATCATTCGTCAATGCACAAAATATTGCTTGTTATTTTCCAATTGGCAGTGAAGTAGACACACATGATATAATGCTAGACGTATTGGAGCAAGGTAAGAGCTTACTTCTGCCTAAAATTATCGGTGATAATATTGAATTTCATATTGTTTCGAATCTTGAAAAATTGGAAAAAGGAAGATTCGAGATTATGGAACCGAAGGATAGTTGTGAGAGAACGAAAAAAATTGATTGTGTGTTAATACCCACAGTGGGAGTCTCAAAATCGGGAGTTAGATTGGGGTATGGTCACGGCTATTATGACAGATTTCTCTTATCAACTGATGCTATGAAAATATCATTGACATATTCAAAACAAGTCATAAAATCTATACCTAATGATTCACATGATATCAAGATGGATTGGATAGTCACAGAAGATGAAAATATTAAAATCTCATAAGTAAGATAGACCTTTTTTCCCTATGTCTGTCCTCAAGTATTTGTTTTCCCAAGAGATTTTTTCGGTAATTTCATACGCATGTTTTATTGCTGACTCCAAAGTATCGCCTAGTCCAGTAACGCCTAAAACACGACCACCATTTGTTACAATTTTTACATCTTGTTTTTTTGTTCCCGCATGAAACACGAACCCATTGTCAAACATTTGGTCTAACCCAAAAATTTCATCGCCTTTTGGATATGATTCTGGATATCCCTTTGATGCTAGAACAATGCAGACTGCAGATTTATCTTTCCATGAAATTGGTGACATAGTGTCCAATGTACCACTTACACTTCCCATCAAATATTCAAAAAGATCTGATTTCATTCGCATTAAGATTGGTTGGCATTCAGGATCGCCCATTCTAACATTATACTCAAGAACATATGGTTCTCCGTCCTTTAGCATTATACCAGCATAAAGAAATCCCTGAAATGTAATTCCCTCATCTCTTAGGGCAGAAATTGTTTTATCAATAATTTTTTCTTGTATCTTTTGAGAAATATCCTTGTCTATAATTGGTGTTGGGGAATAAGCGCCCATCCCACCAGTGTTAGGTCCCTTGTCATTATCGAACACTCTCTTATGGTCTTGACTTGTAGCCATTGGTATTGCGACTTTACCGTCAGATAACGCGATGTATGATGCCTCTATGCCGTCTATTCTCTCTTCGATTATTATGCTGCTTCCCGCATCACCAAATTTTTTATCAACCAACATCATGTCTATGGATTTTTCAGCTTCATCCTTACTGTCACAAACAATTACACCCTTACCAGCTGCTAAACCGTCAGCCTTTATTACAACATTATAACCAACTTGGCTCACGTATTCTTTTGCCTTTACTGGATCATCAAATACTTCAAATGCCGCAGTAGGAATATTGTTACGCTTCAAAAATTGTTTAGCCCATATTTTACTAGCCTCTAATTGTGCAGCTTTCCTTGTAGGTCCAAATATTTTCAAGCCTTTCTCATTAAAAAAATCAACAATACCCATTGCCAGTGGCGCCTCTGGACCGACAACAGTGAAACAATCATTCTCAGAAGCAAATTTGGCTAATTCGTCTAAATTATCCACAGGAATCTGTATGTTGTTTAGTGTACCACCATTCCCTGGTGCATGAAAAACTCTATCAACACTATCATTTTGACTTAATTTCCAACTAATCGCATGCTCTCGACCACCGGAACCAACTACAAGAACGTTAACCAATACATGAAACTTGTTTATGATCTATATATTCGAAGTCAAATGAATTCAACGACATGATATTAAATCAAACAAGCACGTTATATGATAGATGACATCGTCTCCGTTTGTCATGTAGCTTATTCATCGTTTGCTTATTTTTCAAGCGGGGACCACACCGACCTGCAACTGTTATAAGAGATAAATGCACGAATGCGATATATGGAATTGGCAAGTGAGTTTGATCTAAAAGAAATTGAACGTGTGACAAAAGAGTATGTTTCAAAGCTTGATTTACAAAAAATGATTGATAATCCATCAGATAAGCGAGAAAAAATTATGTTTATTGAGGGACCTCCTACATTAAACGGTGAGCCACATGCCGGTCACCTTAGAGGTCGTGTCTTCAAAGATCTGTGGTACAGATTTAACATTCTTAATTCAAAAAATGTGGTTTTTAATGCAGGCTGGGACACACAAGGCCTTCCAGTAGAATTACAGGCTGAAAAAGAACTTGGGATAAAAAATGGAAAGGGTGAAATTACAACACAGCAGCAGATTGAAAACTTGGTAGAACAGTGTAAAAAAATTGTTTCAAAATTTCATCAGAAATGGCTTGATGTAGATAAAAAATTGGGAATGTCATTTGACCAAGAAAACGCATACTGGACATACAAGGATGAGTATATTGAAAAAGAATGGAAATTACTAAAACGCGCTCACGAGAATGACATTCTTACAGAAGGGTACAGGGTTGTTGCATACTGCCCAAGTTGCCAAACTTCACTAAGCCATTCTGAAGTTAATCAGGGTTACGAGATGGTACAGGATCCTTCCCTGTATTACAAGGTAAAACTAGAGGACGAAGATGTGTATTTGATTGTATGGACTACCATGCCATTTACACTTGTAACAGATGCGATGGTTGGATTCAATCCAGATGAAGAATATGTTTACGTAACAGTTGGCGATGAAACATGGATTGTCGGAAAAATTCGTCTTGAAGAATTTATGAAAGAAGCGAAAGTGGAAGAATACAAAGTATTGAAAACAACTAGCGGTTCAGAATTTGAAGGTAAAAAATACGTTCATCCTCTACTCGATAATATTTCTGGCTTGGAAAAAATGTCAAAAGAAGAGAACTATCATGTTGCAGTCGCTGAAAAATTTGTTGATGTTAATACGGGTACTGGTATCGTTCATCTTTCTCCAGCTAATGGTGAGGATGACTATAATATTGCGATGAAGAGAAAGGTTGAGATTTTTTCCCCCATTGATGATGGAGTAAAGTTTACTGAAGATGCAGGAAAGTATGCAGGAATGTTTGTACGTGATGCTGATGAAAAAATTGTAAATGATGTTAAAGAAAAAAACGCATTGGTGAGAATTGGCAAAATCAAGCACAAATACCCACTATGTTGGCGCTCTCAACACAAGCTAGTTTGGCTTGCGCGAAGAGAATACTTTTACATGCTTGATAGACTTAACGATAAAGCAGTTGATGCTGCACAAAAAGTTGAATACTTTTTTGATCAACCAAAGAACAGATTTTTAGAAATAATTAAAGAAAAACACCCATGGTGCATCTCAAGGGAAAGATTTTGGGGTTGCCCATTACCAATCTGGAAGTGCACTGAATGTGAAAACATTGAAAGATTGTTTTCAAGAAAAGAAATTGTTGATTTAGCTGACGATCTTCCTGATGGACCTGACTTTGAATTACACAGACCGTGGATAGACCGAGTTTCGATCAAATGTAAAAAATGCGACGCAAAGATGCAGCGTGAGGAATTTGTTTTAGATACTTGGCATAACAGTGGTGCTGCACCCTTTGCCTCATTAAGCGATGACGAATACAAAAAAACTATACCGGCTCCATTCTTTACAGAAGGAATTGATCAGACACGTGGTTGGGCATATACGCTATTAATCGAGAATGTGATTTTAAATAACAAAGACACATCACCATACAATTCATTTCTATTCCAAGGACACGTTCTTGATGAAAAAGGTAACAAGATGAGTAAGAGTACTGGAAATGTACTTGATGCATCTGATTTACTTGACAAATATCCTGTAGATCTTGTAAGATTCTATTTCATGTGGAAGTCTAGCCCGATTGAAACTCTGAATTTTAGTACAAAAGAGCTGATGTCAAGACCGTATCAAATTCTAAGTACACTTTTCCATATTCACTTGTACTTTAAACAGAATAGTGAATACGACAAATTCAACATGAATGTAACAACGATTGGTTGGGCAAAGGACAATGACATGCTTACATCTACGGACATCTGGTTGTTATCAAAACTTCAAAAAACCATTGAGTTATCAACAATGTCAAATATTAAATGCAAATTCCACGAATCAGCAAGTGCCATAGAAGATTTTCTAATAAATTCACTAAGCCAAATTTACATCCCAATCACAAAGCCGGAACTTTGGAATGACGATGAAACTAAAAAAGATAGAAGGCATGTTATCTATGCAATCATAGCCGAATCATTGAAGGTTCTGGACATTTTGATACACCCATTTTCACCGTTTACAAGTGAGTACCTGTATACTACAATATTTGGAGAAAAAAAATCAATACTCCTGGAATCATGGCCAAAATCCACACCCACATTAGTTAATGAAAGTGTTGAAGAATCATTCGACATAATGAATGAAATTGTTTCTGTTTGTGCTGCTGCACGAATGAAAGGAAAATTGAAAAGAAGATGGCCATTAAAACACGCAATAATATGTGTAGAAAAAGGATGGCAAAAAAAAATTGAACTGTTATCAGAACTGTTGCAAACCCAGTTAAATGTAGAAGATTACAAAATTATTGAACTTGAAAATCATGAAGGAATATCAGAAATGCTAGAGATGAAAAAATCTGGCATACCAGTGATCCCAAAGATTGAACTGAACAGAAAAACAATTGGTCCAAAGGCAAAACAAAATCTTGGTAAGCTACTAGAAACTTTTTCCGAAACTAAACCTGATGAGATAATACAAGGGCTCGAAAAAGATAGTTCGTTCACGTTTGATGTTAATGGAACAAAAATTTCTTTAGATATGGATGATTTCATAATTGAGTTTGATGTTCAGGAAGGTTTTACATTCTCAAGAAGAAATAATCTAATTGGCATCATCTCAACTGAAAGAAATGAGGAATTGATGGCAAAAGGTCTAATCAAGGATCTTGCTAGAAGGCTACAGGCACTAAGAAAGGAGAGAGGCTATAACCCAACTGATGTATTGAATACAGCCTCAATATTGGATCTTGATGACGAATCACTATCCATGATAAAAAGTAAAACCGAAGATCTTTCGTTTTTGGTCAGGGTTAAACAAGTAAACTTTACGCAAACATGTAAAAAATACAAGGATGACGACATAGATGGTCAAAAAATTAGAATTTCGGTTGAATAGTAACGTAACAATCATCATAAATACAAAAAACGCATAGGCTAACCATGGTCAAGCAGATTAGTCTTGATTCGTGGTCTCTCCAACATCTGACAGATCTTCTAAAAGAGGGTTCACGGGTTGTTGCCAAAACAAACACACCCATAGTGCTTTATCGCCAAACCATGGAAGAAGAAGAAGATTCGTATGAAGAGATAGTTTGCACGTTAACGAGTGATTACGTTGTTGAGCAGTTAATTGTATCTGGAGGAATGGTCGTGCCAACAATTAACCAGCAATTAGTATTCAAATTAGAGGAATTCCCAGACAGGCTTTTGAGAAAAAGCAAGGATTTGTTCTTAGAAACGGTTGAACTTTTAGAAAAAAAATTAAAGTGACAGGAATCACTGCTACGATTATAAACTTCTCAATACGACAATTTTTGTGAGATTATTAGAATACCAAGCTAAGGAACTATTCAAGGAATATGATATTAGGGTTCCAGAGAGTATTGCCTCCAAGGACATAGAAAGTGGAAGAAAGGACGCCGAGAAAATCGGATATCCGTTTGTGATAAAGGCTCAGGTTCCCGTGGGCGGTCGTGGAAAGGCTGGTGGCATTCAAAAATGTCACAATGAGGATGAATTTGAATTAAAATATCCAGAGATTCTTAACATGACAATCAAAGGCGAAAAAACTCGCGCTATTCTGCTTGAAAAAATGACAGAGTACGAAAAAGAAATCTATCTCTCGCTGTTCCTTAACAGAAGCAAAAGATGCTACACAGTAATTTCATCAGCTGAGGGCGGGGTTGAAATTGAATCAGTAAAGGATCAAGTGATTCAAGAAGTAGGATTAGGTGAGGTAACGGAAAAGGTTGCCAAAGAAGTTGCGCAGAAAATTGGTCTTACAGAAAATTCAATTCCACATTTTGTGGACATTTTACAAAAACTATCAAAACTAACGGTAGAGAAAGAAGCGGAGTTAACGGAAATTAATCCTCTTGTAATACTTAAGGACGGTTCCATGATGGCGCTAGATGGCAAGATGATGACTGACGATAATTCTAACTTCAGACATAAAGAACTTGCAAAATATCAGGAAAAAACTGAGCTTGAAAAAAAGGCGGAGGAAAGCGGATTTTCACTTGTAGAATTAGACGGTAACATAGCTGTTATCGGAAACGGTGCAGGTCTTGTAATGTCAACGCTTGACATGCTCACTGACAACGGAGGAAAGGCTGCTTGCTTCCTAGATGTTGGTGGTACTGCTACTACAGAATCAGTCTACGAGGCTTTAACTCTCATCAGCAAAATGAAAGATGTCAAAGCTGTCCTGGTAAATTTGTATGGTGGAATAGTAAAAACAAGTATTGTAGCATCCGCATTTCTCAAAGCATATGATGACAAGATAATAGTTTTACCAGTTTTTGCTAGATTGATGGGTGCAGAATCAGAAAAATCAAAAGAGATGTTGAAAGATAGTGAAACAAAATTATCTCCATCAATTGAAGAGGCAATCAACAATGTGGTTATGGAGGTCAATAAATGACTGACATCTTTGAACTTTTGAAAGGAAAAGGGTCTGAAAAACAGCCTGTCATAGTGCAAGGCATCACTGGAAAGTTTGGTACGCGTCACACCAAACTAATGATGGAATATGGCACCAACATAGTTGCTGGTGTTACTCCAGGTAAGGGTGGTCAGAAATTTGAGAATTCAGTTCCGATTTATGAAACAGTCAAAGAGGCTGTAGATGCAACAGGTGCAAAAATTTCTATAATGTTTGTTCCTGCTAAATTCTTTTTAGGTGCAGCAAAGGATGCGTTAGAAGCGGGAATAAAACTGCTTATAGCTATTCCAGAACATGTACCAGTACAAGACGCAATGAAAACAATTGAACTTGCAAAAGAAAAAGGTGCAATTATGATAGGTCCAAATACACCTGGAGTTATGATACCAGATTTAATCAAGATTGGAATCATGCCTGCATCACCGTTCAAGTTTGGAAATGTGGCCGTCCTATCAAAAAGTGGAACTCTGCTTTATGAGATTAGCAATAATCTTTCAACCTCTGGGTTTGGGCAATGCATCACGCTTGGCATTGGAGGTGATCCAATAAATGGTACCAGACTAATTGACGCATTTGATATGGTAAAGGATTATCCTGACCTTGATGGAATTGTAGTTGTTGGTGAAATAGGAGGAGATGCAGAGGAAGTATTTGCCCAAAAAATAATTGATGAGAATTTCAAAAAACCAATTGTAGCTTATGTAGCCGGTAGAAAAGCTCCAAAGGAAAAGAGAATGGGGCATGCAGGCGCAATTGTCATGGGAAATTACGGTTCGGCTGAATCTAAAATAGAAATGTTCACAAAAGCTAACATTCCAGTTGCGAAAAGACCAGTAGAAGTCCCGATACTATTAGCTGGAAAGATGGAAAAAAAATAGTTTATACGGAGTAATTTTGAGGTGAAATCATGCCAGTAACAGACCCTGAAAAAAAACAGATTGCACAAAAGGCTCGACTTCATATGAAAATTTGCTTCACATGTGGGGCACGGAATCCAATTAGTGCGACAAGATGCAGAAAGTGTCATAACAACTATCTGCGACTCAAAAACAGAACTCTGGGCGTTAAAAAGACATAATCTTACAGTTTGAAAGTTATTTCCTCACCATTATCAATTGGTACAGTAACCGACTGAACATTCGGATTGCTCCTAACATGAGACAGATAATCTGTCATCATCTCGTTGAATCTTTCCGGGAACAAAATATTATCAGCACCAATTATTCCTCCCTTCCTTACCAAGGGCAAGCACAAATCAAAATATTCGATATAACTTTCCTTATCTGCATCAATAAAAATAAAATCAAAATAATTTTCACCAAACTCTTCCTTTATTTCATGTAAAATTTTCCTAGCTTCGCCCTCTCTGATTTTGATTAATGAACTCACTCCAGCCTCGTCAAAGTTCTGCGTTGCCTGATCAATTTTGAATTTCTCCCTATCAATTGTTATAATCTGTCCATCGGATTGTGTGCTTGACATTACCGCGTCGGCAAACCAGAGCCCAGAATAGCCCACAGACATACCAATCTCAAGAATTTTTTTAGCGTTTATGGATTTTAGCATAATGTTGTAGAACATCCCAATGTTTTTTGATATGCAATTCAGTCTCTCCTCGCTTGGGACTTCACTCCGATGATTGTTCTCATAATCAATATCTTTTTCTAATCTCGACAGTACGTTCTGGATTTTTTCATTTATCATTATTCTTTAAATTACTTGATGCGTGATATATAATGTTGGCAGAATCGGCGAAAAATCTTGTACCTAAATTTTTTGATGAGACCGGGACAACATATGATGGCGTTGTTTCGTATGGCACGTTGGGCAAGGACAAATACTGGAAGAGAAAGATGTTAGAGCAAATTTCTGATGGAAGTTCTTTCTTGGACCTAGCATGTGGTACTGGAATTCTTACCAGAGAAATTGCGGAAAAATTTCCCAGTGCAAAGATTGTTGGGATTGACATAACGAAAAGTTATCTCGATGTTGCCAAGCAAAATTCAGATTCATTTGACAACATCTCATTTATTCTTGACGACGCAGAAAAATTCAAACTGGATTCCAAATTCGATTGTATTACTGGATCCTATCTGCCAAAATATTGTGACCCTGAAATACTTGTAAAAAATTGTATAGCACATCTCAAGCCTGGCGGCAAGATTGTCTTCCACGATTTTACATATCCAAAAAATCCAGTTGTGAAGGGTCTGTGGAACTTCTTTCTTACTTTCCTGCGGTTGGTGGGATGTTTCATTCCAAGTTGGAAGGACGCGCTAATAGGACTACCAAAATTAATTCGAAGAACCAAATGGCTGGAGAGTTATTCTGATGTAATGAAGAAAAATGGGTTGAAAGTAAACCATCAATACCTTACATACGGTGCAGCAGCCATCTTAACTGGTACAAAATAAGTATGGTATATTTTTAAAAATATCAGAGATGAAGGCACTAGTCTACGAAAATTATGCACAGGATGACGATTTTGAATCTATTTTACAGATAAAGGATATTCCAGAGCCCACACCAAAACCAAACGATGTAATTTTTCGTGTAAAGGCTGCGGCACTAAACTATGATGACATATGGGGCATGAGAGGAAAGCCACTTGCCGTTCCATTGCCACACGTTTCTGGAACCGATGCTGCGGGCGAAGTAATCGCAATTGGTGACAATGTAAAAAACATCAAGGTTGGAGACAGGATTGTTTCCCATGGAAACATGTCATGCCGCGTCTGTGCACTATGTACCGACGGCAGGGAATATGATTGTAGGCAACGAAAAATTTGGGGATTTGAAACTGGACCACTTTGGGGTGGCTACTGTGAAGTTGCACATCTTCCAGAAATTAACGTCCTAAAAATTCCGGACAATGTAAGTTATGATGAAGCTGCGGCTGCGTCAATGACTCTTCTAACATCCTGGCACATGCTGGTTGGACGGGCTAAGATTAAGCCGGGTCAAACTGTTCTTGTCATGGGCGGCAGCTCCGGCGTTGGAATATTTGGAATTCAAATTGCAAAACTGTATGGATGTGTAGTCATTGCCACAGCAAGTCCTGACAAACTGGAAAGGCTCAAAGAACTTGGAGCAGATTATGCCGTGGATCATAGAAAGGAAGACTGGCACAAAGAAGTCAGGGGAATAACAAAAGAGATTGCGAAGAGAGATGGTGTCTCACCGGGAGTTGATGTAATCTTTGAGCATATTGGTGGCTCCCACTGGAACAAGGAACTGACACTACTGAAGTATGGCGCTACAGTCGTAACCACGGGGGCTACGACTGGATATGATTCGCCAACCGACCTGCGCCAAATATTTTTCAAGGGAATCAACATTTTAGGCTCCACACAGGGAACTCGCGCTGAGTTGGAGGCTGGATTTCACTGGATGGGTCAGGGAAAGATAAAGGCAATTATCGATTCTGTCTTTACACTTGAGAACGCGGTGGAGGCCCACAACAAAATGCTCAATGGAAAAGGGCTGGTCGGAAAGATAATCCTCAAGCCAAACTAGAATCTCACAACAAGAAATATTGCAGTGCCAACCAAAACTCCAACCGTAAGAAGTTTTAGGATGGTCTCACACCTTTTAATCTCTGAATGACTTCCGTTATCGCGCCTCAGGTGCTTGTACTTTCTTGATGTCGTTATCAAAACGTAAGTTATAACCGAAGAGATTCCGCAAAGTATGATTGCTTCCAGCGATATTGAGTTCGTCTGGATTGCCGAGCCGGCAAAAATTGGCAGTATGGCCCATGCAACTATGGTTGTCAAGTTGTTGTGAAACTTTCCCCCGAACAATTCCAAATTATATGCAAACAGGAAGAAGCCTTCCGCAATTCCTATCGCGAACAGCAGGGGCGAATCCAAGAAGGCATAGTACATCCCAATTGTAAATGCAACTCCCAGTACAATCATTGATACAGTCCAGAGTTTTCTCTTTGGCAAATCTCCCCACGGCTTTGTTTTTCCACCAACCGCGTCCAGCAGGTGGGCTGAGACACCAAGTGCCAAAAAATAAATCACACTGATTGCAATGAGTCGTTCCGTTTCAAAAGAACCGGAGAGCGAACCCCATGCCGCAAAGCATGTAACGATGCTGGTGTATGGCAAAAACAACAGACCTATTGTTACTCGAAAATTTCTAGAGCCAAATTTTGGAACAAACCACTCTGACGTCCTATCCCGAAGCATAGAGACTGTAGAAAATAGTATGTTTTTAACTTAGTTTTGCTGGAAAACTGATCTATGAAAATTAGAAAACGTCGCCTTCAGTTATTCATCTTATTATTTGCGATGTGTTCGCTTCTCTTCCAGTTACCATCTGAGGCGTTTGCGGATTCGAATTCAAGCGGTTCTGTAAAATCAATTGCAGTGATCAATGATTCGACGGAAAATGGTCCTGTCTTAGATAATAATGATCGGTTTGGTTGGTCAGTTGCAAATATAGGTGATTTGGATGGAGATGGTGTTAAAGACATAGCTGCTGGTGCAATTTATGACGGTACAGGAGGTAACAAAAAAGGTGCAGTGCACATCATGTTCATGGAAAGTGATGGCTCTGTAAAATCAACTGCAGTGATCAATGATTCGACGGAAAACGGTCCTGACTTAACAGGTGGTGATCAATTTGGATATTCTGTCGAACACTTAGGTGACCTTGACGGTGATGGAGTAAATGACTTGGCAGTGGGTGCAATCAATGATGATGAGGGAACTGGTACCAATCTTGGTGCAGTGCACATCATATTCATGAATACCGACGGTTCTGTTGCTTCTATCGTGGAGATTAACAGTTCTACTACAAATGGACCATCGTTAGCTGCCAGTGACAACTTTGGTACCTCCATTGCAAACATTGGTGATTTGAACAACGATGGGGTAAATGACTTGGCAGTGGGTGCATTGGGCGATGATGGTGGAGGCACTAACCGTGGAGCGGTTCACATTATGTATATGAACACAGATGGTTCTGTAGACTCTACAGTTGAGATTAATGATTCGACGGAAAATGGTCCGGATTTGAACTCTAATGATGATTTCGGTGAATCTGTCGAAAACTTAGGTGACCTTGACGGCGATGGAGTAAATGATTTGGCAGTGGGAGCATCAAAAGATAATGCTAACGGTAACAATGATGGTACAATACACATTATGTATATGAATACAGATGGCTCTGTAAAATCAACTGTGGAGATTAACGCTGGCATTACAAACGGTCCTGCAGTAAGCGCCACTGAGAGATTTGGAAAATCCATTGCAGAGATTGGTGACTTTGACAGTAATTGTATTAATGACTTGGCAGTGGGAGCGTATAATGCTGATGATCCAGGTAACAATCGTGGAGAAGTTCATATCATATTCATGGAAGATGAAAACCCAGATGTAGACTGTGTAACGTCTAGTACATCTGGTACATGTTCAAAGCATATCATCCTTGGAAACTGTGGAACGATAGAAATCAACAATGATGAATATCGAATTATAAACACCTGGACCAATGTTCCGATCACCGAGGTTCTGGTTGGACAGCCCGTAACAGTCACACTTAGCACACCTAACAACCCAACATATACAAAAATCCACTTTGCCTCAGTGCACACAGAATTTTTCAGCATACCAGCAAACTTTGATCAGACTGCCCACATTGACTACTCACCCATGAATAACCAGGTTACATACGTCTCACAGTCCCAGCTCTTTCAGGTTGCTGGAGCCACACATAGGATATCTCAAGACCCAGACGTAAAGAACCTGGAAATGTTTGAGGTGGTCTTCACTATGATATTTGCAAAGCCTATGGATACATCACATGTTGTAGTTGAGACAAAGAACAAACATGGAATTCCAGAGACGCTATACCTATTGGACGCGCTGAAAGTAAATGAGAATCTTGCGCAGGCATTGACGCTGGAGGAAAAGTCAAAGTTTAGCATAATTGACCCAGAACTAGAGATGGACCCAGAACCAGAGATGGACCAAGAACCAGAGATGGAAATGGACCCAGAGCCTGAACAAACCAAAAAGGAAAAGTCAAAGAGACCAAGATAGTTTCCAAGCAGATGATTTTATAGTATGAAAAATGAACCAGACTATGAATCGCTATAAGAAATTTATCAAAAAAGGCGTAAGTGAACAGATTTCAAAAATTCCATTTCATAACTATGCTCCAATAAAGCGGCTTTCAATGTTGAGCAAGAAGCGATTTCCAAGTTCTAACACCCATGTTGCAGTTCACTTTGTCAATGGCAACCACAAAAAAATGTCAGAGTATAGTATGCTGCACAAACATAACGCGGATGAGATCAATCTTATCGTTTCTGAAAATTCAAAACTGAAATATGAAATTCAATTAGATGATGAAACATACAAGGTGACATCCCCGTCTACAGTTTTCATACCAAAGGGAGTAAAGCACAAGGCGAAATTCATATCTGGAAAAGGAATTTTTGTTTGTATAATTTTGTCTGGAAAATACAAATCATCAAAATAAGATCATTTGTGAAACATTTTCCCAAAGCTGAATTTATTTCCCGAATTCTTTTTGGTTGATTTCTTTATGTTTTGCCTGTCGTCAATGTAATCATATGTGATATCTTTCCCGCCAAGGCTGATTAGCTTGTCATGTTTCAAGTCACGGATCTTGATCATCTTACCATTCTCAAGATTAACAATTGCATCGTCGCTTATGTCAAAACCCGAACCCTGATCATAAAATCTAATTTTGCCGCCCTTCTTTAGGAAGAACTCAACATCGTAGGTCACCTTGGTTCCATAGACTAGAATGTTTTTTCCAGTGACCTTTACGTTATCAATTAGATTGAGAGTGATGACTGTATCTGCATCAATCTTAACGGTATCTCTAACATCTCCGGTTACTATTTTACCCTTAGGTGCATTGAGCTGAGAGAAATGCTCCCTGATGGTTGTCATTCCAACTCTGCCCTGCGGATCCTCAACGCGCTGTTTTTTACCACGAACATTACCAACTTCCATGTTACCACTATCCACAGTAATTTTTGCGCCGCCATCAATATCATATCGGTTGCGTATAGCATCAATCATTCGGAAATCACCGTTTGTAATGCGTATGTGAGTTTTGTGTTTCTCATACGGACTAATGTATGGACTTGTCACACTGCCCCACATCATTATCGGATTATCATACATGAAATTGCCTGCCCAGAATTTTCCCTTGATTGTAAGCGTCTTGGTTATTTTTCTTTCAAACTCTATCTGGCCTAACTCTTTTGAGCCAAACAAACGTTGACCAGTAGCGCTTGCACGGTTAAGCGCCGCAGCCCACTCTTGTGCAGTTTTCATTTCACGTGAAATGTCTTGTGACAGTAAAAGATTTTTTCTGCGCTGGTCTGCATCGGAATCACCAGAATAGAATTTTGCTTTCTCCTTTCTTTCATCAGTAGTGTCAGGATATTTTTTACCAATCCGCAAATCCTCATATGCGCGTTTGATTCGTTTGAACTCTTCATCATCACCACCCCTGTCTGAATGAAGTTTTAGGACCAAATTCCGATAGGCCTTACGTATATCCTTCTTAGATGCCCCATCCTGTATCTTTAAAATGTCATAATTGGTTTCTACCATCGTTTACCTTTTATTATTTAGAAATTTAAATTATCTTCATGGCTATGGGAAAGAGTCCTAATGTAGTTGGTATCGAGGTTCTGAAAAAGAACGGAATTGATGTTGATCAACTCATCAAGGAGCTAGTCACAAACGCGTCTGTTGAATTCACGGCATATTACTACTTCACATTACTGCGAGCAAATTGTACTGGCATGGAGGGTGAAGGAGTCAAGGGCGTAATTGAGGATGCAAGGCTAGAGGATCTAAGTCACTTTGAATCATGTATTGAAAGAATCTATCAGCTTGGTGGCTCTCTGCCAAAAGATGCTACAGATTTCATTAAGATGTCAGGTTGTGAGTTTCTTCAACTGCCACCAAACCCAACAGACCTTAAAGCAATTTTAGAAAAATGTCTAAAGGCTGAACAGGGGGCGATTGTTAACTGGGATAGGGTTTGCCAGATGACAAGCGGAAAGGATCCCGCAACGTATGATATTGCAAAGGACATCCTTGCTGAAGAAATTGAACATGAATCATGGTTCTTGGAACTTTTGTATGCAAGACCATCTGGTCACATGAGAAGAAAGTATTCCGGAGAAAGACCCCACACACAAAAACATTCCAGAGCGCTTGGTTAGTTATAGAATCAACACAACTATAATTTTTTTAAAGATTCTACAATCTGTCTTCCGTGGTTTTTCACATCAATGTCTCGGAAAATATTTTTGATTATTCCATTCTTGTCTATAATGAAAGTTGCCCGCTTTGCGAGTCCTGCAATGTTAGTACCAGGATATTTCTTACAGGTGTCCTTCTTGGTATCGCTAAGATGCAAGTATGGAACACTATACTCCTCAACAAATTTCTTCTGAGATTCGACTGAATCGATCGAAATTGCGAACAATTTTGAATTGGTTGCCAAGATTTCATCATATACAGAAATTACACTCCTAGCCATGTCAAAGACCTTTTTTGATGGGCAGGCAAAGAGATGATTTTTCGGATAAAAGCAAAGGACGACATTGTTTTGTCCAGCAAATGACTTCAGGTTTACTTTAGTTCCATCATTTGCTTCTAACTCAAAATCTGGTGCCGAGTTTCCTACTTCCATATCAATCTCCAATTGGTGTTGCAAACGATAGCTTATAACCATCAGGATCTAGCGCGTGAAAAAATCGCTCACCCCAAGTTGCATCTTTTGGTTTGGATTCCAACTTACCCAATCCTGAAAGTATTTCATCATTTTCCATGTAAGCAAAAAGATCATCAACATCATCAACGTAAAAAATAATTCTGCCAAAATTTGGTAAACGTACTTTATCTAGTTTCAGATTAAGATATGACTTTTCTACGTCGTCTATCAGAAACGATGTGAATTGATTGTCGGTACCACCAAAAACCATCTTGAAGTTTGGAATCTTGGAATAATAATCGACAGATTTTTTCATGTCAGAGATTGGTAGTGTAACTGCAGAAATTTTTGTGACTTTCATAATGTTTTATGTCCGGCAAATATTATCTCTTATACTTTTCCGCTTCTTCTGATCCACCAGTAGCAGTTCCTTTACTGTAGGAGTGAGCACCTGTACCAGCAAGTTCTCCATTCTGTACAATTAGATATTGAGGTCGAATTGGCATGTCATCAAAAAAGCATTCTAATATTTCTCGTGTGCCAGCAGCATACCTTGCCTGTGCTGATAGTGAGGTACCTGAAGTGTGAGGTGTCATGCCGTGATTTGGCATAGTTCTCCAGACATGATCGTTAGGTGCTGGCTGTGGAAACCAAACATCTCCTGCGTATCCACTCAAGTGTCCAGATTTTAAAGCGTCAGCAATTGCTTCTCTATTACAGATCTTTCCTCTAGCAGTATTGATTAGATACGCACCTTTTTTCATTTTGCTGATTAATTCCTTATTGAACATATTTTCTGTTTCTGGATGCAGTGGACAGTTAATTGTAACTACATCACAGACAGCAACCATTGATTCCACAGATTCGTGGAATGTTAAACCTAATTCTTTTTCAATTGATTCAGGTAACCTGTGCCTATCAAAGTAATGTAAATGAGTTTCAAACGGTTTCAATTTTCTTAAAGCAGCTAATCCTATTCTGCCTGCTGCCACAGTGCCTATATGCATACCCTCTACGTCGTAAGAACGCTGCACAGCATCAGCAATATTCCAACCACCTGACTTTGCAATTGCATGTTGATTATGATAATCTCTAACCATAGCTAAAATCATCATAACAATATGTTCAGACACAGAAATTGAATTGCAATATGTAACTTCAACTACATCTATTTTTTTATCCATTGCAGCCTGTAAATCAACATGATCTGAACCAATGCCTGCAGTAATTGCCATTTTTAGATTCTTTGATTTTTCTATTAGTTCTCTTGTTAAATAGAAAGGCCAAAACGGTTGTGATATTACAACATCAGCATCAACTATTTCTTTAGCGGCAACTGAATTAGGACCATCTTTATCAGATGTAACCACTAACGTATGTCCTCTTTCTTCTAAAAATTTTCTTAAGCCTAATTCGCCAGAAACGCAACCAAGCAATTCACCTGGTGTAAAATCAATTGCTTTGGGTGTTGGCAACGTCATACCATCTGGATATTTTTTTAATTCTGGCAGATCACTTAATGGATAGTTTTCCGGCATTCCATCTCTCGGGTCATCATATAATACACATAATATTTTCATAGGTTACTACTTTCTATCATAATAAATTAACATATGGATCCGAAGGGATTTGAACCCTTGACCTCCGCAGTGTGAGTGCGGCATCCAAACCAAGCTAGACGACGAATCCAAATTTTGTTCATAAATACATTATTTAGACATTCGAAAACCTGTGAAAATATATAGAAACTATTCAGCATTACAAATTGCATGGCAAACAAATGTGAGCATTCCACACAAGCAAATGACCAGATTTCTCCAAATACAAAGGAATGTGAGGAATGTGAAAAGGAAAAAACTCCTTGGGTTGCACTACGAATGTGTCTAACATGTGGTCATGTTGGTTGCTGTGATTCCTCAGTGGGATTACATGCGACAAAACACTTCAAAGAAACAGGACATCCTGTTATGGTTGCATTACCATCAAAGTCATGGAGATGGTGTTATGTTCATGAGGACTATTGTTGATGTGTTATGGTAAAACATGAACTTGGAAAATGGAATCTTGACGAGCTGGCTAAAAATCCGAATAGAAAGGTTATTGATAGAAAACTCGCAAAAATAGAATCCGATGCAAAAAGATTTGAGAGAATCAAAAAATCACTAAGTCCAAAAGTTTCATCTGGAAAATTTTTGAAATTAATACATGATATCGAAAACATTACAGAGAAATCAAGTGCTATAGGTGGATATGCATCATTACGTTATTCAGAAAATACACAGTCTGATGAGGCTACTGCATTGCTCACACGAATTAGCAAATTTGGATCTGAGATTGAAAATCGATTATTATTCTTTGACTTGTGGTGGAAAAGACAGGTTGACGAGAAGAATGCAAGGCGATTGATAAAGTCTGCTGGGCAGTTTTCTGAATACCTGAGATTCAAAAGATTGTTGGCAAAATATTCGTTAAGCGAACCAGAAGAAAAGATAATCAACACACTTGATGTGACCGGTGCTTCTGCGCTCGTAAAATTATATGATAAGATCACTAATGCTTACGTTTACGTGGTTACTGTGGATGGCAAAAAAAGAACAATGAATAGAGAGCAGCTTACAACGCTTGTTCGTAGTAAAAAAGCAAAGACAAGAGAGGCAGCTTACAAATCATTATTCACAAAATACAGTGAAAATAGAGGAGTTACTGGAGAAATCTATCAAAACATTGTGCTGAATTGGAGGGATGAAGGAATTGGAATGCGTGGATTTTCTTCCCCAATAACGATAAGAAATATTTCAAATAATATTGATGATGAAACAACAAAGACATTACTTAATGTTTGTAAGAAAAACTCCAAAATTTTTCAAAAATACTTTCAACAAAAGGCAAAACTTCTTGGCATGAATAAGCTTAGACGATACGATCTTTACGCTCCAAACAAATCAAAAATAAAGGAAAAAAATTATTCTTACGATAAGTCAGTAAAACTAGTACTGGAATCATTAGCAAAATTCAGTCCTCTCTTATCGGATTATGCGAGTGATGTCTTTAAGAAAAAACATGTTGATTCAATTATCCGTCCTGGTAAAACTATTGGAGCATTTTGCAGTACTCCATCTCCAAAAATAACTCCCTATGTATTGGTAAATTTTACTGGAAAATCACGTGATGTATCCACACTTGCTCATGAAATAGGTCATGCCATACATAGTATATCAGCATCTGGAAAATCAATTCTGGTCTCTGATGCTCCCCTGCCATTGGCTGAAACTGCTTCTACATTTTCCGAGATGTTATTGTATGATAATCTGTCTGAAACCGTAGGCATTCAAGAAAAAAAGATGATGTTGTCTGAGAAGATAGATGACTTTTATGCCACAGTAGGAAGGCAGTCTTTTTTTACATTATTCGAAATAGAAGCTCATAATCAGATTGCTAATAGCACCACAGTAGATGAAATATCAAAAACCTATCTCAAGAATCTCAACGAACAGTTTGGAAATTCGGTTAAGGTTTCTGAAGATTTTGGAATAGAATGGAGCTGTATACCGCACTTCCACCATGCTCCATTTTACTGCTATGCATATGCATTTGGAAATCTCCTTGCACTATCATTATTTCAGAGATACAAAAAAGAGGGAAAGGAATTTGCACCCGCATACATCAAAATTTTGGCAGCTGGCGGAACAAAAAAACCTGAAAAATTACTGCGTGAGTCCGGTATAGATATCACCAAACCACGATTCTGGCAGGATGGGTTTGATTACATTCAGAATCAAGTGAGGGAATTATCCAAATTAGGTTAATTTTGATATCAAAAATACATGATGCCTAATGCTAAGTAAGATTAATAGATAAAATCCAGAATGAGTGAATCATGAAAAAGTTTCTAGCTTTTTTTGTACTTTTGGCAGGCTTGTCTTTTTTCCTAACAGAAGCATCTTCAATAGAGATAGAAATTCAGAAAGAAAGTGATAGAGTTATAGAATCTATGGGATGGTTAGAACCAGAAAAAGTTGCATATCAAGAGCAATTGCAAATAGTGATTGATTATACAGGCTCAAAAAATAGATTGTCTGTTGGTATGCTTAGCACAGATCCAAATGATATACAATTTCCAGATTATATGGAAGACATTAGCAATGAACCAAAAATAATTTCCTTTATTATCACTAATCAATTTGCATGTGCACCTAATAAAATTGAACAAGCATGTGTAATCATAGATGTAGAAAGGGAAGGACTAGGTATGACATCAGAAGAAATTAGAATGAACACTCGTGAAATTACAGATAAAATTGTTGGTGGTGGTGTTATCATGTTTGCTCCTGAATTTGATTCAGTAACTCTACAGAAAAAAACTAAGCTTGATGGTGAAGAAACACTTGTTTCGAGAGCAAAATATACAATTAACAAACAATCAACCTACAGTTTGTTTGGTGGAATAACCAACATGGTTGTAAGCGCAGACATTAGAGACTCTGGTGGATTTTATGATATGGCGGAGGAAGTTTCAAAACACAATTTTTCGGCATTCACTGTTTCATTAATACCATTAGAAAATAATACTATCCTACGTACACTTCAGGTATCGTTAGTTTGTTCAGACGAAATACAACAATATGTACGATGTCCAGAAAATGTTAGTGAACAAATTAAAGATGGAACTGTTAGCCCACTTGATTTCGTTGGAGTCGAAAAGATTAACAGATCTGCTCTATTTGAAAATGATTTTTTCCCGCTTAATTCAATAATTGAAGTGATAATATTCTCAGAGGAAGGTTTGGAGGTTAAAAGCGTTAACACGAATCTAATTGGTAAATTTACAAATCTGGGTGACATACAAGATAATGGATGGTTTCTTTCTCCAAAAGCAGGTCAAAAAATTGATGCGAGATATATTTTTGGACAAAGTAACTCAGTTAATAAAAATGATTTAATTTTCTCAATTGGACCTAACACTGGTGATTCTATTAAAAAGGAAGAAGAAGGTGGTGGTTGTCTAATTGCAACTGCTGCATTTGGTTCTGAGATGGCACCGCAAGTTCAGTTATTGAGAGAAGTTCGTGATGGTAAAGTCATGACAACACAAACTGGTACTACATTTATGACAGGATTCAATCAGTTCTACTATTCATTCTCACCAGCAATAGCTGACTATGAAAGGGAAAACCTAGTATTCAAGGAAGCCGTGAAGATAACACTGACTCCACTTCTAACTTCGTTGACATTGTTGCAGTATGCTGACATTGACTCCGAATCTGAGATGCTTGGATATGGAATTGGTATTATATTGCTAAACATTGGAATGTACTTTGTTGCTCCGGCTACACTAATCATGAAGATTAAGAAACTAATCTAGTTAAACAATTAAAACCGCAGCAGCAAAAACAGTAGTCCATTTTCCATCTTTATTTCCTTTTGCAGCTTGCGTGATATTCTTTGTCTTGTAGATTTGACCAGATATATTCCACTGCTGACGTTTTTCATCCCAGCTCTGATCAATATCAAATGGGATTCCCAGAGAAGATGCTAACATTTGGGCAGCAATGTCTTCCGCATAATCACCAGACTCCCTTTCATTTTTTCCAAATGTATCGTATTCAGAAAGATATCCATATTTTGATCTATCCTTGGGTTGTGCTATACCAACAGATGCGGAAATTAGTCTATTTGCTTCATTGGTCTGAGTTCTAGAATAAATTGTGAATAAAATCTGTCCTGGTTTTATTAGTTTTAATCCATCTTTACGTGGTATTAATTTCGCCTGTGGTGGAAAAATACTAGATATCAAGACAATGTTAGTTCCTGCAATGCCAGCTTGTCTGAGAGCAAATTCAAAACTTGTTAGTTTATCGTCTGCAACACCAATTCCTTTTGTAAGAAATAATTTCTTGGCTACTAGATCTAGCATTTCAAATTTTGAAATTCATTACCAATAATTAAGAATTTCATTTTGATCCTCCTTTGTACTTTCTGCTATCTCGAACTTTGGGTTTTTGCGTCATCAAAAGGTATGCAACAAGCCCACCCAGACACAAATTAATCACACCCAGAAGTGTAATGTAAAGTGATTGTATTCCTTCTGCAACGTATAACCCCATAAAAATTCCCAAGCCAGCCGTTCCGAAAAATAAGGCAATCAAAACCTTGAGTTTCTGAGGTTTGATATACTTGATCTTCATAGAAATTTTTCATATTTTGTGATTATTAAAGTGATTTGATGTTGATCACCTGTTTTGAGAACATTTTAAATCAGCAATCTTCATGCATACGTCATGCCAATGTAGCTCAGCCTGGCTAGAGCAGCTGATTTGTAATCAGCAGGTCGTGAGTCCAAATCTCGCCATTGGCTTTACCTTAATTTACAAAACCGTACAGGCTAGTAGGAATAAGCGTTTATTAGACGTCGCCAAAGGATGGACGTCATAAGAAATATGACGAATTAGGCAGAAGCGTTCTTCGTCATGATTTAGATGAAGAAAATGACAAAATTTGAAAAATTAGGATTAGACAAAAAACTACTGGACACACTAGATGATGCAGGATTTACCACACCATTTCCAATACAAGAGCGCACGATTCCAGTTTTACTAGAAGGACATGATGTTATTGGTCAAGCCCACACAGGAACCGGTAAAACAGCTGCATACGCACTTCCAATGTTACAACTGATATCTGCAAAACAAGGGATACAGGGAATTATAATGGCTCCTACACGAGAACTTGCATTACAAATAACATCTGAAATCAATAGATTTGCAAAAAATACTGGAATAAGAACTGCTACAATTTACGGTGGTCAAGGTATGGGAATACAACTTGATGCATTAAGAAAAAAGCCTGAGATTCTAGTTGCTACACCGGGTAGACTGATTGATCACTTGAAAAGAGGTACTATAAAACTGAACAATGTAAAACAGGCAGTCCTAGATGAAGCTGATGTAATGCTTGATATGGGATTTATTGAAGATATACAATTTATTTTAGATCTGACGCCAGAAGAAAGAGTTACATCCTTGTGGTCTGCTACGATGCCACAAGAAATAATGCGATTAGCAGAAACTAACATGAACTCTCCTAGGAAGATTCTTGTTGATTCAGATGATCTTAGTGGAGCAGGAATAGATCAATCATTTCTAATTATAAAGGACAGAGAAAAACCAAAATTCGTACTTGATTTCATAGATGGTAATATTGGTCAATGTATTATATTCTGTTCAACAAAAATTCGGACGCGTGATGTTGCAAGAACACTTCACAAGGCTGGTAAGAGGTCTGTAGCTATTGAAGGAGATATGTCTCAAAACAAACGTGAAGACTCAATGCAGAAATTTAGGAAAGCAAAAGCAGACATACTAGTTGCAACTGATGTTGCAGCAAGAGGAATAGATGTACCAAAGGTTGCACTTGTAATCAATTATGATATTCCAAACCAAGATATGGTGTATTTCCACAGAATAGGTAGAACCGCAAGGGCTGGTGCGAAAGGTAGAGCAATCACGTTAGTTTCATACTCGTCAGTTGGAGAATGGAACGAAATAAAAAAACAGACAAATGTTAAGATGACTGACCTTAACGAAAAGCTTGGAGTTGAATTTAAGATTCCTGATCCACTCAAACGCGGGCCAGTTACAAGACGACGTTTTGACCGATCAAGAAATTCAGGAAGGCGATTTACTGGTAGGCGACCATCCGCTAGAGATACATATGATAAAAGAAAAAAGGCACAACACATCACAACAAGAAGTTATTTCAGTAAAAAGAAGCGATGGTAAATTATTGGAAATGTATATCTTTGAAGACTTAAAACATAGAACATATGATTTGGAGTGAAACTAGATAATGCATAAAGGATTTGTGTTGTTAAACTGTGATTTAGGTGCTGAGGAATTTATTCTTGAAGAATTGAAGAAAATTCCTAATGTTTCCCAAGCCTATGTTACATTCGGAGCATATGATGTCATAGCAGAAATAAATGCAGATTCCCGAGAAGATTTTGACGAAACCGTTGCTATAAAGATAAGAGGGTTAACACGCATTGTGAGTACAATGACACTTAATGTTCTCAATTCTTAATGATTATATGAGTAATAATCAGAATAATTCAAGTTGGAAAAAATAGAATATACCGGCACTGTGTATGTCCTTGATCACAAATACCCAGAACCATTACTGAATCACAGCATCAAAAAATTAGGAGACCTTGGGATAAAAAAAGAGGATATAACAATAACTGATTCTCCAGAAAGCCCTCAGATTGGAAACATTGTAGTGGAGGTTTTCCCATATCACCTGGATATAGCACGTGTGAGAACAATTAGAAACGATTCGTTTATCAGCGGTTCAATTACAACAGTTGAACTCAAAACAGATGCTGACGGTAAGTACATTGATTAATCTTGAAAGATAAACCTAAAAAAAAGAAACGATCTGTTATGTACGCTGCTATTACAGTAGGTGTTCTAATAATTGGAATGTCAGTATTTTTTGTTTATTCCAGCGAACAGGCAAAAATGCGTGGGCAAGCTTTTGGCAAGGCAATCGAATTTCTGCAGGAAGATCTTAGAAAGCAAACGCATTTGTTTGATTCAAAAGTCTCTATGTTTAAGCAGGAAGACATTAACAAAGATGACTTCTTGAATTTTGCTGAAAAACATGAAAATGAAATGGAAAAAATTATCTTACGGTATGATAATTTGCAAACACCAAAACTATTTGTGCCATCTATGGAACTATTCAAATTATCAGCCGAGACACAGTTTGAGGCTGATAAATATATCACAGAGTGGATCAGGACAGGTGATGAAACCGCACAAATTAGATCAGACTCTTTCTACTATCAATCACTTCAATACGAGCAAGCTGCATTATTAGAATTCAATTTGGTGCAACGCCAGTCAAACCCATAACTTATTTAATTATATTAAAGAAGATCTAGTGTTGAAAAGGTTAAGCCTATTTCTTATTTTACTTGCGTTTACCATACCTAGTGCTTTTGCTAATGTCTATATCGATAATGAGCATCAATATATCGCAGATGATGGCACATTACATGTAGTTGGAGAAATTATAAATGAATCAAATAAACCAATAAATCAAGTTGAAGTGAATGCATCTTTTTACCATGACGGGAATATTGTATATCAAACAAGTACAGAAAATTTAACTAGTATAATTATGCCGGAGATGAAGGGAGTTTTTGATTTAACAGTGATTGAAGATATTGGTTATATTGATCATTACGCATTGGATGTTAATTTCAAAATAACCCAGCCAAAAGAACAGGTAATTGAAATCGTATCATCGGAATTCACACATGGACCAGTTGACAGTATTGCTATACAAGGAACTGTTGCAAACAATGGTGAAATAACAGCTAACATGGTTAAAGTGGTTGCCGCATTATACGATAGAGATGGAAATGTTGTAGTTGTTTCTCAGACAAATACTAAACCAGATTATCTACGAGCGAATGATGAATCATTCTTTGTAATTCCCATTCTGGATAAAACTCAAGTAGATGTGGTAGTAGACTACTCACTTATTGCAGAATCAGAAGAATATACAGCAGTGCCAGAATTTCCTTTAGGCTCAGGAATATTGTTGGTAGCTTCATTGTCTGCATATATTGCGATAACTAAAAACCCATCAGCTGTTGGAAGAAGTTTGAGATACATAACCAAAACAAAATCTGTATTATCACGTTTGATATAACACTCTTCCTATACTGAAATGACACTTTCTAATGAAACTCAAATATTTCTAAATAGTCAGATTGAATATTATTCCAAAGAATCTAAATCCTATAAAGAAATGGCTGAGGGATATGGCATAGATAGTAACTCGGTACCTGATGCTACTTTTGGTATTATAGTTGGTTGTATTTACTCTAGTTTTCTTCAAATTTATACAAATCAAAATAGCACCCCAAACTCGCAAGAGATGGAAGAATTTACTGAAATAATTATCAAGAATACTCAAAAAATAAAAACGTCAATCGTATCTGATAATGCAAAAGATCAAAACTAGAATGAGTTTTGTACATTTAATTATAGATAAATTGCAAAATGTCTGATAGATATGTCCGAAATTGATGCATATAGAATACAGCAAATTGTTGACAATGGTAATGCTGTGCAAATTTCATTAATTGAGGATGTTCAGACAGAACCATTATCTCAGAAACAACTAATCGTAGAAAATGTAGCCAAAAAGTTAGATGAAGATACAAAAAAACAAGTAATGCCGCTTTTAGAAGCTATACTTCAAGCTCAGCCGACTATTAGAGTGAAAAGTTATGCACAGACAAACATTTCCATCACCATGCCAAAAAATCGATATGAGAAGATGGGAAAGCCTCAAGTCGGCGACAAATTACAAGTAGATTTAAAAAAGATCTAGAGTTCTTTCTCTATTTCAGACAAATCAGACAGTGGTAATGAACAGCTAAAATTTTTACAAACAAACACGCTTGTTTTATCATCTTGAAATTCTTTGCCAGAAAAGAATGCGTGTTTTGATAATGAATCCAGATTATTTTTATGCCTAATTATGACCATGATTGACTCTGGCAGGAATTTTTTTTGCAGTGTTGAAATAAGTTCCGAGTTCTTATCATTAATCACGGTAATTTCTGTAGGCTTTTGATGATACAAATACAAAACATTCAGCAAATATCCAAACGCAAATGGATTCTCAGCCGCTGCTGTAGCCTGTGATTCAATAATTTTTTGGGCTATTTCTAAAAATTGTTTATTTTGAGATATGTAATGTAATCTGAGTAATACATGTGCAGCAACTGAATTTCCAGATGGCATAGAAAGATCATAATTGTTTTTTGGGCGTATAATCAGTTTTTCATGGTCATCTGATGTGAAAAAAAATCCATGTGTAGAATCATCCCAAAAATGTGTGATTAAATGATTAGCTAGATTAGTTGCAAATAACAAATACTTTGGATCTGAAGTGTTTTCAAACATATCAATTGATGCATTTGCCACGTATGCGTAATCATCCAAGTATCCATTTAGCTTTGACTCGTTATTTTTGAACGTTCTATGTAAGATATGATTTTTCTCAAAGCTATTTTCAAAAAAGTCTATTGATTTTTTTGCTACATCAAGATATTTAGTATCATCAGTTATACGATATCCCGCCAGAAACCCAGAAATCATTAAACCATTCCATGACGTTATAATCTTATCATCTTTTCCAGGTTGCACTCTTCTGTTTCGGGTTTCGAGTAATTTATCAGAACATTTTGAAATTATATCATGTATCTCAGATTCAGCCTTGTTAAATTTGAAACCCAAAGATGATGCACCTATATTATTCGCAAGTATCGTATTACCTTCAAAATTACCGCCATCAGTCACGTCATAATAAATACAAAAAATGTCTGAATCCTCACCTAAAATTTTTTCAATTTCTTGTTTTTTCCATACAAATGTTTGACCTTCTTCTCCATTTGTATCTGCATCTTGTGCAGAAAAAAATGTGCCATTGCTTGATGTCATTTCACGAATAATATAATCAAGGGTTTTTTTCACAACGTCTCTAAAAAAACAGTCTTTGGTGATTTGATATGCCTCAGAATAAACTATAGGTAACAAGGCATTATCATACAACATTTTTTCAAAATGTGGTACTAACCATCTTGCATCAGTAGAATAACGATGAAAGCCTCCACCAATCTGATCAAATATTCCACCTTTTGCCATTTTTTTCAAAGTTAACAATGCAAATTTTTCGAACTTTGATATTCCAGAGAGCTTCGAGTACCTAAACATGAATGATAAATTAGATGCATTTGGAAATTTTGGTGCCTGTCCAAAACCACCATATGTTACATCAGCTATTTGTAAAAGATTAATCGCTGCTTCGTCAAGTATTGATTTGTCAATTTTAGAGGGTGTAGGAAATTGTTGGAGCTTATCTAAATTTTGTAAGAAATTATCAGCTGCCTTTTCAACATCTTTTGGTTTTTCTTTCCATGATTGCGCTAATTGCCTACATAAACTTCCAAATCCAGGTCTTCCATACGAATCAATAACTGGAAAATATGTTCCAACATAAAACGGTCTTTGATCAGGAGTTAGAAATACGCTCAACGGCCAGCCACCCTGTCCAGTAGACATTTGACAAACTTTTTGATAAATATCGTCTAAATCAGGACGTTCTTCCCTGTCTACTTTGATATTAACAAAATTTTCGTTCATGATTTTTGCAATTTCGTCATCCTCAAATGATTCGTGTGCCATAACATGACACCAATGACATGAGCTGTACCCTACACTTAGAAAGATTGGTTTGTTTTCTTTTTTTGCCCTAGCAAGTGCATCCTCATTCCATGCATACCAATGTACAGGATTTTTGGCATGCTGAAGTAGATATGGGCTAGATTCATTACCTAGTTTATTTTCGCTCATGTTATTTCCAGATTGCTGCATCGTCACGTTTGTAAATTTCTACATTAATATCCTTCAATAATTTTTTCTTAGATTTATTTGCCTTTTTTTGATTGCTGTAATCCTTGTTTTCTAGGAGCTCTTGCAATCGTATAAGCTGTTCAAGGCTTAAAATTTTTACTGATTTTTTTGAAACTTGATTAAGTAGTTTTATTCTTTCTTTATCCTCTTCAGTCAGCCGATAATCCATTATAATGAATAATTTTATACTGATTTTAATTCTTGTCTTTACAAAAATTTAAGAATGAATGCCAAAATTGAAAATCATGCCGGAAAAGATGCGAGCTATGATTCTTTCAAAACTGGGTCCGGTAGAATCAAATCCGTTAAAGCTTACACAGGTAGATAGGCATGAGATTACAAACCAAAATGAAGTTCTGGTAAAGATTGAAGCATGCGGCGTTTGCCATTCACAGCTACATTCGATAGAGGGAGATTGGGAAGATATTGGAATACCTCCTACATTACCAACCATTCCCGGACATGAAGTTGTTGGGAAAATAGTAGAGATTGGGAATGATGTTACAAAATTCAAGGTTGGTGAAAGAGTGGGAATAACACCATTACTTGGATCATGCTTAGATTGTCAGTATTGTAATGAAGGAAAAGAGTATCTTTGTGAAAATATGGATGTTACTGGAGAATCTCTGAAAGGTGGGTATACAGAATACATTACTGTGTCAGAAGAATTTGCAACGAAAGTTCCTGACACGATGATGCCTGACTATGCAGCGCCACTGTTTTGTGCTGGGATAACAGCTTACAAGGCAGTAAAAGCTACCGAACCAAAAAAAAATAAAAAAATTGCAATTTTTGGTATAGGCGGAGTTGGTCATATGGCAATACAGTTTGCCAAAGTTGAAGGATGTAATGTTAGCGGAATTTCAAGAAAAGAAAAACACCTAGAAGTGGCAAGAAAACTTGGAGCAGATAATGTTTTTGTCTATTCCTCAAATCAAGATCAATTTCTTGAAGATGTGAAAAAAAAATATGGGTTATTTGATGCTGCAATTGTTTTTGCCCCAGTAGATGAAGTGACAGATACTGCAATCAAATCAATCAAAAAGGGTGGAACTGTGGTTATTGCCACAGTTGGTAAGATTCCTAATTTTTTGGCGTTTGAAGAAAAAACCGTTAGAGGAACTTTGATAGGTTCTAGAAAAGATATGGAAGATGTTATTAAAATTTCAGATGAACATAATTTAGAAGTAGTAACGGAATCTTTTCCATTGGAACAAGCAAATGAAGTTCTGTTGAAACTTAAAAATTCAGAAATAGAGGCGCGCGCTGTTCTTATTCCTTAAAATACTCGTTTCAAATCATAAATTCATGAATTGTATTAGATGTCATCATACTGACGAAGCTCATGAAACGACTGATAATGATTCATTACTAAAACGTGGAAAGTGTATGATACCATCATGTCATTGTAAAGAATATTCTGATGCCATAAAAAAAATTGATGAGGATCTTATATGAAAAAACACATTCCACTTGATAGTACGATAAAGGAGCTAGATGATATAATGTCTAGAGTTAATGGTCTTGAGGCTTCCTCCACTGATGATTATCAAAAGGCAACGGTAAGCGTACTGAAAACGCTTGTACAGGGAGAGATAACTCTGTTTAAGGAATTTGAACATCTCAAAAAAGCAATAGATCTTGTTACTTTGGAAATGTTTAAAATAAAAAATAATAATTAGCCTGACTCAGGTTCTGGTTCAGGTTCTGGTTCAGTTCCTTGCGATATATTTGACCCGTTTTGAGAATTATCTTCATTGCAAACAGGTTTGTATTTAGAAATTACCTTCCTTATCAACTGCCTGCGCTCAGAAACATCAGATTCCCACATTGGATAAATTGAAAGGTATAGATTTTCCTCCTTGCCGGCATATGAGAGCCAGCATTTGAATTGTTTATTTTTTGTAAAGAAATCACGTGATTCAGTTTTATCTGATTCACCGACATAAATCATATTAAAAACATCCTTGTTTTTAGAAAAAATTATGTATGCTACACTATCCATTGGTGGACCCCATTCGGACAATTTGATTGGTCCTAAGAACTCATATTGAAGAATTTGAATAGACAACAGAATTTGATAATACGTTCTGCCTTTTTTTCTTTACGCCAACGTGTCAAACTCAATCAGTGGATCTCCTGAAGGATTAAATTCTACTAATTAAAATCCAAGATTACATGAAGGAACCACATCATCAGAGAAAAGTTGGTATAGGCATGATTATGGTTGCGGCGTCGTTAGGTGCCATAGGCATACTTCAATTAGCCATAGGCCCAGATGTTCTTTTTGCTGATAACATACAAAGGGAGCAAGTTGAACTTTTTGAGGATTGTAAAACCAATGATTTCCAAGATCCACAATGTGCAAAGTGGTTAGACGAAATGAAATTACAGGAATGCAGAGAAAACAAGGATACAGAGGGTGAATGTTGGAAATACCGAATGTGGGTAATACAAGATCAGGAGCTAGAGGAAATAATGAAGAATGCACAAAATCAGGACGAATAAAATTATAGATAACCGTTTGAGTAATCGTCCCACATGTTTTGCTTTGTAGTTAATTTATTCATCTCATACAGTGCACCAGAGATTATACCTGCATAGAAAAATGTGTAGAGAAATACCTGTGAATGAGTTGGATCAGCTTGTGTTAAACTCACTGAAATCATTGAAAAGAAAACAAATGTTCCAACAAATGAAATAATTTTACCTAAGTAGCCACTTCCTAATCCTACAATTTTTCGAGTTGCTGCAGCCATCAAAACTATGCTAGATACAATCATGAAGGTCACGCCACCATTGTATTTGATCAGTTCTGTTATCCATTCAATTATTCCTACATCAAATATAGAACCACTAGGCATCATACTGCCTCCATGTAATGCAAAATTTACCGAACTAAACAATCCACCTATAACAAAGAAGAACAAAAACATCTTTACAATTCCACGTTTAAGAGGGCTTCTTGACTCGGAAGGTTTCATCACACGTTCAGTGATCTTCAATCCGTAAAGAAATCCAACAATAAATGTTGGTGCAAACATGATGTACACTATTGTAGGAGTTTCAGTTGTAATGCTTTCAATCATTGGCTGAAATACAACAAACAGAGTTAGAGCAGATATAGCAGCTATAGAGAAAATGATAAAGGTGGAATACTTGGTAAGTATCGACTCGGATTCATCCGATGCTAACCAATTTGACATGTGAAATCCTCAAAAAATATGGATTAAACGAGAAGTAAAAAAATCATTTAGTCAATTGATCAATTCTGTTTACCTACACATATGCTGCCCTAAGAAATATGCCTAAAATCCAGAGATTAGGGGGTTTTCAGGCTTCATTATTTCACGTAGTACTATTGTTGCGAATGAACCCCTAGAAAGCGAAAATGATACAGTGTTATCATTTACATTATAATTATCGCATTTTATGGAAGAGTTTCTAAATCCACCTTCATTGCTAATTTCCTGTATTTCTTTAGAAAAAAAATCCTTGTGTGTTATTTCTTCATCATCTAAAATTTTCTCAATGTAGTAATGAAAACGTGTCTTCTTGTAATATGAATAGCCAACAAAAGGAACAGCCAGTCTTTGTAAAGGGTCATTTTCAAATTTTCCTAATTCACCATTTTTACTGTAACATATGTCATCAGACTGTGGACAAAATAATTCCTCGCCAGCATCTAAAGCTCTGCTCAATGTATGATTGAAAATATATGATTGATATGACTGAACAAAAAAACGTCTAATCGATAATGGTAATGCACGTATAGCTTTAATGGGATCATTGTGTTCTATCATCTCTTTCAACGCAATTCTTTCAAGATCCATATTCTTTGGTATTATTTTTAGAACGTCAGGATATTTTGAGACGTCAGACATTGTCTTCCTTAGCTTGGTATTTTCAGCATTGTCGTATTCAGAAGTAAAAGATAGTAAAAGATCTATTGCGCCAGCAAAATCTTTTTGTATAATAGATCTTCCGATCAGATGAGTTACAGGCCTCCGTGAACCAAATCTTTGATAACCATAAAAATTCAAAATTTTATCAAATTCACGAAATTCGGATAATTTTTTTGACGCACCGTCAATTTTTATTTGAAAATGATTTCCAATCATTTCCCTTTTTGATAGTATCTTGTCTGTAAATCCAACTTTTTTTAAATTATATTTTTGTTCATTAATCTCAATGTGCTTGTTAGTTTTATGTGTTGTAAATACAAATTGTTCTGTTATCGCAGAGGCATCCTTGAGGCCAAGAGATTTTAATCTGATTCCATGCCTTCTAAAAATTTGATCTAATGCGTGAGTAGTATCAATTCCATTTTTTTGTAATTTGTATACAGCAAAACCAGATTCCGAACAAATTCTAGAATGAGATTTGTCTGTTATTAATTCTGAAACATTGAAGTCTTCCTTTTGTTTTCGTATTATTCCCCCACAACCAAGAAAATCGGTTGTATATGCTAGTATGCCAATATCGGAATCAATTTTTGGAATCACACTATTGTCACGGTAATAAACTTAGAAACTGCAATGTCATCAGTGTATGCACCAAGAAGAACTTTATGTGTACCTGATAATGCATGCTCACTTGCCATGATTTCTACTGTAATGGTTGTCTTGTCAGAAAGTGAAAAACTATTCTCATGTGTTATGACTATATCTGAAAATGTTGATGTTGAGGAAGAGTTTACATTAACATCAAGTGAGCCCGAGAATGTGGTTTTTGATACTTCAAGTGTGACATGCTCAGTTTGTCCTTTCGCCAAAGTAATTTGTTTTTTATCAATATCAACAGAAAATGGAGGTGAAATCGATGTATCTATAACACCAATATTATTTTCAACCCACTCAGTAAACCAAATTTTTTTATCATAAACCGCAAAATCAAAGACTTGCGCAACTCCACAATAATCAATTCCCTCACAGTCAGCCCAATTCGGATTTCTTGAAGGAATTGTGTATTCTGTTAAAGTCTGAGTGGATGGAGTAAACAAACCAATTCGATTTGCAGTTTGTTCATTCATAATTAGGTTACCATCATAATGCTCAATCCAATATGGTCTTGATACTGGATTTTTTATTACACCAGATGCATTACCGTAAGAATCAATCGTTGGAATAGATGTTGTGTATTTTATAAATTCCTCAGTATTGGGATCAAAGCTGAAAAAATAATTACTTGATGTATCAGCAATCCAAATCTTTTGATCTGGTCCAATTGTAACGCCATTTGGTGTAGTAAGTCCTGATGGAAAGTTATACCATTCAACAAAATCCTGTAAAAGTAAACCCTGAGTTACTTCACCTTGTGTTGATTGAAACTCATATCCAGGATAATCAAACTTCACTAGAATGCCTTGCCCACTTGGAACCCAATTTGTATACCAAACATTCTTCTCTGAATCAATTGCAAAATCACTAGTAACAGCGTCAGGTACAACAGATGGAATTGAATAGTGACGTAATCCATCCCTATCCTGAGCATAATCCAAAAATGAAAGTCTTCCTCCAGAAAAATCATTAATTATAATTTTTGAGCCATCGATAACTAATTTTTGTGGAAGTGAAGATTTATTTTCATCAATTTGTGAGTAAGAAATTCTGTCATATGTTTCTTCATCTATAGAGAATTTCCAGATTGCGTCTGTTGTTTCATCAGTGAACCATACGCTACCATCAGGAAAATAGTCAATTCCCCAGATCATAGAACGTAATTTTGTTGGCTGCGCATCGTTTTCAAGTGCACTAACAATGAATATTTTTTCTACTTCTTCCCATGTTGTGTTATTATATTCAGTGAAAGTCTCCGTTAGTGGATCAAATTTTGCAAGGTCACCAGTATTTGTTTCTGCAAACCATACCTGACCATTATGATCTACGGTAATTGCAAGTGGTTGTGTACATTCAGTAGGTATTTTGTATTCTTTTACATATTGATTCGATAACGGTTGATCATTCGTGGAACAAAATTGTGATTTTTCAACAGGATTATAACCTAGATCTAAACCAAGAGCATCAAGATCAAATTCATCCAATTCTTTGGCAGTTGGAATCTTGATATCGTCTTCAAGATCAGGATTATCAATCCATTGTGCAGGGTTTACCGCTAGTGTAACTGCAGAAGTTAACATAATTCCCGCAACAACCGCAAAGAAAAGAATTCCTTTTTTTCTTGTTTTCATAATAAGAACCGAATATATCTATATTATATCTGATTGGAAATTAATAATAAAAAATTATAAAAGTTTCAAGTCACCGGTAATTTTATCAATATTTTCTTCAGGTGCAGGACCAATAGATAAGCAAGTTATTGTTCCAGGAGCAATCTGTGTGTGACCAGCATCTGTTACTTCAGACCATGGAATACCAAGTTCAATTGCGACCTGCTTTACTTGCTCTAGTTCCTTCAGATTTGTAACTTTTAGCACAACTTTTTCTTGTCCGGTCCACCATTCTGAGAACCATTCAGGATTAGATTTCTTAACATGTTCAGCGCCCAACACACATGCATGACCAACTTGGGCTGCAATCTTTCCTTTTCCCATATCAAGATCAGTTCTTACTACAATTACCTGCTTTATTGCCATACACATGCAAGAAGCACGTGTTATGAAAAACTTTGCGATTTATTCGAAACATAATTGTATTAATAGATATTTTGAGTGTCTATGGAAGAATATGATGTGGTAGTCGCAGGCGGTAGCATTTCTGGATTAATGTCTGCGAGAGAAATAGCAAAAAAAGGCCATTCTGTTTTAGTTTTAGAGGAGGGGTTTGAGATTGGAACCCCTGATCATTGTGGGGGTTTGGTCAGTAAATCAGCATTAGATGAATTAGGAATAGAACCGACACAGAAAACATTCGATTCAACAATTAATTCAGCTCTAATTTATGCGCCTGGTGGAAAGCATATAGGAATCAATTCAAAAAAGCAGAAAGTTATTGTGGTTAATAGGAGGGAACTTGACAAACAGGTAGCCCGACAAGCAAAACAAGCTGGTGCTAAGATTAGAGTGAAAACCGGTTTCAAAGAAAAAACAAAACTTGGAGTTAAAACAACTGATGGTGAGATTGGCTGTAAAATTCTAGTAGATTGTAGGGGAGTTGGTGCTTTGACAAATAATGAGAGAGATGGAGTTTTACTTTCTGCTCAGTATGAAGTTTATGCGGATTGGATAGAGGATGGTAAAGTTGAGGTATATTTTGATAATATAAAATACCCTGGCTTTTTTGCATGGATAATCCCATCTGGTAATGGTGCTGGTAAAGTTGGCGTCGCCGGTAGAAAGATCAATGTATCGAATCTAATGGAACAGTTTCTGAAGAGTAAAGGTAATCATTCTACTATAAGAAAAATTTTTGCTCCAATATGGATCAAAGGACCAATCAAAAATTTTGTTGTTGAAAATACAGTGATAGCTGGTGACGCTGCGGGGCAATCAAAACCAACTACAGCAGGAGGAATTTATTCTTGTGGAATGGGTGGAATTTTTGCAGGTACCGCGATATCAAAATATCTAGAATCTGACGATCAGATACATCTTAAGCAATATCAAAAAAATTGGCATGACAAGTTTGGTAAAGAATTTGAAAAACAACGTCTCGCCAGAAAAATTCTTGAAAGAGTTGACAACAAAACAATCGACACGATCTTTAATACTATTACGCCAGAGATCACTGATGAAATCTCCAACAAAGATGATTTTGATTTTCATACAACAGCTATTGTAAAATTACTTGGTATGCGAAAATCTCTAAATGCAGCTCAAAATATAATGAGTGCAGAAATAAAACGCATACTAAATTATTCGTCCACTAGGTAAGCAAGGTATAAATGCCGTTATTAGGCAGCGACTTGTGTATGTCAACAAATCTTGAATTACCGATATGTAGTTGTTGTCACAGACATATTATGCCTAATGATAAATGTGTGAAATTTAAGTGTCCAAACTGTGATAACGGTGATCTTTTCTGGCGATGCGAAAGTTGTAGAATATCTGTAAGAAGTTATACTTGTTCGTCTTGTAATTTTCAAGGTCCTTAAAAATTGGCACAGTTATTACTTATTACAAAAATTCTCCCGACTGGAACAGAGATCGATTTAAACAAATTAGTTGAGGAAATTAAAGGCTCACTTAAAGATGGTATTCAGATAAGAAATCATCAACTAGAACCACTAGCTTTTGGTTTACATTTTATCAAGGCTGAATTTATCTTGGATGATAAGGAAGGTCAAATGGATTCGCTAGAAAACGCAGTCAGGTCTATAGAAGGGGTTAGCGAATTTGAGGTTCTAAACATGAGTAGGATGTCAGTTGATATGAAATAGGTGATTTTTTGGCTGATGAAAAAATTCTACTGCAAATGAGAGTGGATGAATCCAAGCAAAGGGATGTTGGAAAAAGACGTGCTAGAATTGGTCACAATGCTATGGATTACCTACATGTTGCACCGGGAGATATTATTGAAATAAAGGGAACTAAAATGAGCTGTGCAATTGTATGGCCATCTGACGAAGATGAAAAAAATCCTGATTCTATTCGGCTAGATGGACAGACTAGGAAAAACATTGGTGCCGCAATTGGTGATGTAGTTTATGTGAAAAAAGTTAAGGTAAAAACTGCAAAGACTGTTAAACTTATGCCGGTAAATGATGTTGTTACTATAGATAAAGAATTTACTGATTTTGTTAAAAATAGGTTGAAAGGACTCCCACTAACCATAGGTGACGAAATATCAGTAATGATTCTTGGCAATTCAATGGAATTTAAGATTAGCAAGTCTATGCCAAAAGGTATTGTTAAAATTGAACGTTCTACTGTTTTAAAAATACTTTCTGAAGCATCAACCGACAAAAGAACCCGTATTACATATGAAGAGATAGGTGGACTTGGAGACACAGTTAAGGCTATGCGAGAAATAGTTGAACTGCCATTAAGACATCCGGAACTATTCAGTAGGCTTGGAGTTGAACCTCATAGTGGTGTATTGCTTTATGGACCACCTGGTTGTGGAAAGACATTACTTGCTAGGGTTATTGCAAGTGAATCAGATGCTAACATGTATCTAATTAATGGACCGGAAATTATGAACAAATACTATGGAGAAACAGAAGCTAAACTTCGAGATATATTCAAGGAAGCAAAAGATAACTCACCTAGTATCATATTTATCGATGAGATTGATGCAATTGCACCTAAACGCGAAGAGGTTTATGGTGATGTTGAGAAACGTGTTGTGGCACAGCTTTTAGCATTGATGGATGGACTTACTGATAGAGGTAATGTAATTGTACTTGGTGCATCAAACCGTCCTGACAGTGTTGATCCAGCACTACGAAGACCTGGAAGATTCGACAGAGAAATGGAAATATCTGTTCCTAATGCAGATGGGCGATTAGAAATTTTACAAATACATACACGTGGAATGCCTCTTGCGGCAGATATTGATTTGAAAAGCTTTGCAAACGATCTTCATGGATATACCGGCGCAGATATCAAATCACTGTGCAGAGAAAGTGCAATTAAGGCGATACGACGCTATCTGCCAGAAATTGATCTTGAGAATGAACGTATACCAGCAAAGATATTGGAATCGATGGAAATAAAGCTGCGCGACTTTTACGATGCAACATTAGAAGTCATTCCAACAGCCATGCGAGAATTTTACGTTGAACGAGCAAAAGTTTGGTGGGATAATGTCGGTGGATTGAACGATGAGAAGAAAATACTGGAAGATAATATGATTGCAGCAATCAATACACCTGATAAATTTAGAAAAATGGGTGTAAAACCACCAAAGGGTGTATTACTATATGGACCACCAGGTTGTGGAAAGACACTACTTGCTAGGGCATTAGCAGCTGAATGTGGTGCAAATATGATTTTGGTTAGGGGCCCAGAAATACTATCAAAATGGGTTGGAGAATCAGAAAAAGCAATCAGAGAAATTTTTCGAAAAGCAAAAGCATCAGCTCCATGTGTTGTTATTTTTGATGAGCTTGATTCACTTGCAAAATCTAAAATGAAAGATGAACAGAATCGTGGGGAAACAATATTGAGCCAGATGTTGACTGAAATGGAAGATAGTGGTGCATCAAACATAATAATAGTTGGAATAACAAACAGACCTGATTTAATTGACAATTCAATGCTACGTAATGAAAGACTTGACATTGTTTTGTTTGTTCAACCCCCAGATGAAAAAAGTAGATTAGAAATAATTAAGATATTAACTGATAACATGCCACTTGAAAGTGATGTTAATTTGAATGAGATTGCAGTTTCTACACAAAATTATACTGGCGCTGACTTGGCCTCATTATGTAGGGAAGCAGCTGTTAATGCGATGCAGAGAGATTCTCAAAAAATAGGCAGTAATGACTTTTCTATAGCGTTAAAGAGAGTTAGACCGTCAATGACTAAAGAAATTGATAAATGGTATAGTGATATCAAGGCTGAAGTTTCAAATATAATTCCAAAATCTGTAGGAAACACATTTTATCGGTAAAATTGACTACAAAATATAAGAATATACTGATGGAGAAAGTCAAAGAAAAGGGTTCTATCACTGATAAGACTCTTGTTAAAAGTCTAGCAAAAGATGGCTATCAGATATCAGATGATCTTTTCAATAAAACATTACTAGATATGGAAATAATGGGATTGATAAATGTAAATTGGCTCACTAAAGACACACGTAGGATAGAGATTGTTTCCAATCAAGCGGAGGAGGATGATGTTGAATTACAGAATGAAAAAACATTAGAAAAAGACTATGAAAATAGTTTTCCTGAATCTAATAGTGAAATTAATTAAAATCTAAAATGGAAAGCTGCATCTAATGCAATTCCGACAAAGATGATAGTAAGATAAGGTGCAGTCACTTTGTATGCCTTCCATGCAAAATCTGATGTTGGTGTCTTTGTAAGCTTGTAATGGTATGCCAACATAAGACCACCTGCGATAGCTGCAATTATGGTGTAAACAAAACCTAAACCAAATGCATATAGCATCAATGAGTATGGCAAAAGTATAATCGTATTTGCAAGAATGTATTTTGACGTTCTTTCCATCCCAATCAATACAGGTAGCATTGGAACGTTTGCTTCTGCATAATCATCACGTATTTTCATTGCAAGGCACCAAAAGTGGGATGGTGTCCATACAAAAACAAGAAATCCTATTAAAAATCCAAGAATGTCGATAGACCCAGTCGCAGCAGACCATCCAGCCATGGATGCAGCACTTCCTGCAAACCCACCGATGACAATATTTGAAGAATTCAAACGTTTAAGCCAGACTGTGTATATTATTACATAAAAGAAAATTCCTAAGGCAATGAAGAAAGTAGCTACATAATTGAGTGTGAATGCTGCATAAATGACGGAAGCTACGCTAACACCAAGCCCATAAATTAGAATTGTTGTATCCTTACTTCTTCCTGATGGTATAGGTCTATTGCTTGTACGTTTCATTTTCAAATCTATATCCTTATCATAAAAGTGGTTTAGTGCACTTGAGCCAGCAGACGCAAGCGATCCAGCAACTATAATATGTAAAATTCCCAGATAGTCTATCTCGGGGCCCACAAATTTACTTCCAGCGTACATAGACGTAACAGCAGTTATGACAAGTAGAATTATTATTCTGGGCTTTGAAACCTCGAATATCTCTTTTAATCCCAACTATTGTTGGCATTAGTACATATGATTTAATTTATTCGAATCGATCAATTCCTGTGCAAAACGATTAATTATCTAGCGTTTCTCATCAAGCTTAAATGAGTAATTGGGAATTAGTCATGCCCGGTGGCGGGCTTACTGCACTTGGCTTGGGTGGTATAGTTCTATCTTATGCAGGATTAGCACACACATTCATTGATGGAATGCATGCCCTCTCAGGTTTGTTATTTTTCATAGGATTGATCTTCCTAGCTGCTGGAATCCTAGATGGTGGAGTGTCAACATCAAACAGATCAAAAGCTACGGTTTTGGTTACCATATCGATAATTTTGACATTTGGTGCTGGAGGATTCATAGGAAGTGAAAGTACTACGCTGCCAACAGTTGCAGGTCTTCTAATCATGGTTTCAGTACCGGGTATCGTTATAGCATACATGGCGATGAAAATCCCACAGTATGTCAAACCTGTTGGTTTGATCTTCGTATTTGCAATTGGTTTGGGTATTACAGTATTCTTCGGCTTTGGTATACTAGGCCCTACTGGATATTTGTTACCAGAAGTTGTTGAAGAAGCCGTTGAAGAGATTGTTCAAGAGGTTCCTGAGGGTGAAATTTTTGCCATCTCAATTTTAGCGGGATCTGCGGAACAAGGAGCTCCAGATTATGAGCCTGATGTTGGCACATTATCAAAAGGTTCTGTAATTGAATGGACAAATGATGATGAAGTAATGCATACTGTGACTAGTTCCCTTGACTTTGGAGAAACTTTTGATTCTAGTATACTTAATGCTGGTGAAAGATTCCTACTTGATTCAAATGAACTAGATATTGGTTCTTATGAATACATGTGTGTAGTACACCCTTGGATGGTTGCAAGCATTGTAATAGAAGAACCTGTTGAATAAACAAGTTGAAATGTATAGTTTTAACACAAAAAGAAAAAGATAAGCTGATTACTCATGCTATAGAACAGCAACCCAATGAATCCTGTGCTATGTTATTTGGAGAAAAAATTGATGACGCTTGGAATGTAAAAGAGGTTTTTCTCACAAAAAATATAGATAAATCACAAACAAATTTTACAATTTCGCCAGAGGAACTATT
>CACLIK010000004.1 GCA_902606965.1 uncultured marine group I thaumarchaeote | reverse complement strand
GATGAGATAAAAAATACTTGTGCTGAAATAATTAAGAAGAATAAGAAAATAGATGTTCTAATTAATAACGCAGGAATAACTATACCAGATAAACTAGATAATTATTCTTTAGATTCATGGACTAAAACACTTGACGTTAATCTGACAGGAGCTTTTATTTTTACTCAACAAGTTTTGAAACGAATGAAAAAAAATCGTTCTGGTTCAATTATTAACATTACAAGTATTAATGCGGAATTTGGATTCCCTGATAATCCTGCATATATTGCATCAAAAGGTGGATTAAAGATGTTAGGTAAATCATTAGCTAGAGATTGTGGAAAATATGGTATTAGAGTAAATAATTTGGGACCTGGATATATTGCTACTAAAATGACTGAGAAAAGCTATCGAAATAAAAAAAAGTATACAGCTAGGAAAGCAAATACTATGTTAGGAAGATGGGGTAAAACAAATGATCTGTTAGGACCATGTATATTCTTAGCATCTGATGCTTCATCCTATGTGACAGGTCAAGATATTTACGTTGATGGTGGATGGTCAGCAAATGGTCTTCAAGACGAATAATAAGAGTACATAGTAATTATAAAATAAGTTTATTACATTAAAGAAGACGCTCGAAAATATGGTATTCGTTATCGCAGAAATTGGTATTAACCATAATGGAGACTTGGAAATTGCAAAAAAGCTAATAGAGATAGCAAAAAAAACAGGCTGTAATGCAGTTAAGTTTCAAAAAAGAACAATTGAAAAAGTTTATTCTAAAGATGTTCTAGATTCTCCAAGAGAAAGTCCATGGGGAAATACAAATCGTGATCAGAAACTAGGATTAGAATTTGGGAAAAAAGAATATGATGAGATCAATAAACATTGTCTACTTTATGATATAGATTGGTTTGCATCATCATGGGATCTAGATAGCCAATCATTTCTACACCAATATGATTTGAAATATAATAAAATCGCTTCTGCGATGCTAACAAATAATGAATTGTTAAAAACTGTGGCTAAAGAAAAAAAACAAACATTCATTTCAACTGGTATGAGTACTATGGAAGAAATTAGCAATGCAGTAAATATCTTTAGAGAATATAGTTGTCCCTTTGAATTGATGCATACAAATAGCTCATATCCAATGAAAATTGAAGAAGCAAATCTCTTATGCATTCCAATGTTAAAGAAAGAATTTGGATGTAATGTAGGATATAGTGGACATGAAATTGGTGCTTATAGAGTCTCATTAATTGCAGTTACTCTTGGAGCAACTTCATTAGAACGGCATATTACTTTAGACAGAACTATGTATGGTTCAGATCAAGCAGCATCATTAGAACCTGGTGGATTAGAAAGAATGGTTAGAGATGTCAATGGTGTAGAAGCTATAATGGGAGATGGTAAAAAACGAGTGTGGGATTCAGAAATACCAGTGAAGAAAAAACTTAGAGGATGAATTTTAAACTAAAATTGAAATCAGGTTGCAATTATTAATTTTTTGATGGAGTTTTAATATCTATTAGTTGTGAATCACCATATTCACCACCCATGTGATTAACACATTTTTTGCACCATGGATTTTCCCCATATTTACCTAGTTTATGCATACTGCGTAGCTCACGCATTTCCTTTGAGATCCAAAGTTCGTGTAAGTTATGTTCTTTCATATTTCCAAGTGATAACTCTGTACTAAAAAATGCACAGCAAGGACAAACTTCTCCATTGCTTCGAACTAAAACTCGTTGCCATGGCTGTTGACAGTTATAACCAGACTCCTGAATGCTTTCTCTAAGGTTAGATTTTGACGGTAGAAATGCTGTATAATTTGTATCTAGATCTGGTGGTTGGAAATCTTGTATGACAAAAAAATCTACTTTGTCAATCCATTTTTCAATAAATTTATCCTCTTCATGCTCATTAAATTTTGTCTTACAAAAATTGACACCCACCATAGGTAATTCAAACTTTTCTTGTTTTTTGATTTCGAGGAATCTTTCTATATTTTTCATAGTCACATCGTATTTTGCACCTAATCTGACTTTTTCATAAGTTTCTTTTGTTGCAGCATCCAGACTAAATCGTAGCCGAGTAATTCCAGATTTTAAAACTTTTCTTGCACGTTCTTCGGATAGGATTGTTCCATTTGTGTTTAACATAATATCAATAAAACCATGATCAGCTGCAAACTTTATGTAATTTTCAAGATTTTGATCAAGAAATGGTTCATTTGTCCCCTGTGGTTCCATAGATGGACAGTCGTATTTTTCTCCTTCAAGAATTATTTTTTGATATAATTCCCAATCCATTTTTTCAGAAGAAATGTATTTTGTATAAGCCTCTGGTTGTCCAATTGGGCAAGATGGGCATAACAAATTACAGATCTGATTAGTTTCTAATTGTAAAAATAAAGGAAAATCAGTTTCTAATTCAAACCTATTTACTGCATCCCATTTTTCTCTATATGTTTCAAATTTTTTACCTATGATTGATGCTAGTTTAGAATTAATATCTCCTTCAGACGCAAACCATCGTACTTTTGAATCAGTTGCATACATTTTAGAAGCCATAGATATGCACATTAAAACAGATTATAAAAAACCTACTACAATCTTTTTCTTAGTTTTAGATTTCTCTTAATTCTCTCTTAATAGGATATGCACTCCAACCCTCTTCTGGTGAATATTTTTCCAAATAAATCTGAACAGCTCTCCTTTCAACATCTTTCTCTATGTATCTAACACCATGTCCTGCATGAGGTCCATCATGAAAGATCATGACACTATTATCCAGATTATATGGCTCAAAGATCATTTTTGATTCATCCTCTTCTGGTGTTACATATGTTCCTCCAGGATCACCTTTTTTCCAATTTTTACTAAAATAAAACATTAGGATCAATGTATTAGGTCCAACATTATGAATGTGGGGAAGTTGGTATCCTCCACGTGTTAAAAGCATAAACGTTACAAATTTTGTTTTGTTAACAGGAACTCCAGAAAACTTACGAATGTTAGACAGAAATTCATCGGAAAATAAATAATGGTAAAATTCATTCCAAGATTTGCTAAAATTTGGATCTTCTACATCACTTGCAAAATGATCACCATTCTTTTTTCCTGCCCACCATTTCCTATATGCTGATTTATCATTAGATGATTCAACAAACCAGCTATCATCTTTTTTTGGATAAGTTTCATACAATTTTTCATAGAAATCTTTCACAAAAAACTCCTCAAGAAATGCCCATTTTGTTGGCTTTCTCTCTTGAAAAGTTTTAGAATTGAGAAAAATATTGTCCCAATTAACCATTTGTGAATTTTCAGCCATTTTAGTTAGATTCTTGTAACTTAAGATGGCGTTCAGTGATTTTAAAGATGATTGCAGTTAGATATCGTTTATAAAATTTTTTAATCAATGGTGATAGAAATTTTGCTTTAAATGACAGCTTCAGTTTAGCATCAAATTCAATTTGGCTTCCTTGTTCATTTTTGATACATGTTATCTTAACTGTACTGTTTTTTTGCAGGTCCTTCAAGTATTTGCGTGAATAATTCTTTGTCTGATATTATCTTATGACGTGATTTTTGAATAAATGGGCGCTTGATTAAAGTAGAAAACACGATCGTCTCTTCAGTAAAGATTTCACCATTTTGTCGATCTAATATTTTAACTTCTTTTATTTGATCTGGAAAAAAACTTTGGTAAGACTCAAAATCAGTTATGAAAGTCATCAACTTCTCAGGTTCAAGAGTAGAATTTATTGTAAATTGTAAATTTGCCATACGCTTCACTATATTATTATCATAATCTATTTCTCAATCTTCTGCATTTTCTTTATAAATTCATCCGCCAACATACCAAATGATGATTCATGTTTTTTGATAAACTGTTTAACTTTTTCTCCATCAATTTCAATATTTAATAGATTTCCTTCATTAAAAAAATAATTGTGATAATCTACTTCAAATCCAAATAAATCAAAATCAATAGAGTTCTCCTCAAGTAAATTCAAAAATTTATCAACATCAGATGCATGAACTTTAGTACGTAACGAAGATCTAATAGCACTAGGTAATTCCTCAATGGATTGTAATTTGTGTACGGAAGGCAAAATAGAATAAAAGAAATCTGAGAAAATTATTGCTGGTTTTTTATGTATTGCAGCTTCTAGCCCAACTGCTCCATGGATTGTAATTACCAGTGAACATTTTTTCAAAATGTCCTCTGATTTAATTGAATAATGAAGAAGTTGGACATTAGGAATTGATAGAATTTCTTCATAAAAAGAGATGTCTCTCCATTCTCTTGTTACCTGACTTGGATGCTCCTTCACAAATAATCTATATCCAATAGGCAAAGATTTTGCTATGTGTTTTATGGTTTCGATTTGATTTGTATTAAATGGAGAAGCTATAAGCAATTCTCGTTCAGGCATTTGATGTAATGGGAAATATACAAAAGGTGTGCTATCGTCTATAACCTTTAAAAAGTTCTTATCCATGTAGTCATTACGATTTTTTTTCTTCATTCTAGTAACAACATAATTTGATAGAGCCTTCCTCTTAGTATGACCATAATAGCCATAATTATTTTCTATAATAGTATTCGGTGAAAAAACAAAATCTAAACCCGCGTTAATTTTTGGTGTTTTTGATTTTCTAAGTGTATCTGTTGTATCACCAAACTGTTTTCTAAGTTCAAATTTCTTCCAATATTTCTGAAGTGCGTCAAAATCTCTATTTGATGATTGTAACTCTTCTATGGTTCTCTTATCGTCAAGAATGTTTGGTTCTTCTGTTATCATGCATCTATTTGCGAGAACTGATGCACTAAAAATTAATGGTTTTACACCTGATATTTTACACATTTGATGAAAAATTTCGTGATGGTGAAATGTGCTTTTGTATGATATAAGAAATTTAGGTTTCAAAGCTAGGATTTTTTCAAACATTTTACATTCATCCTCTAAAATAGAAAGAATTTCTTCCCTAGAAAATTTGTAGAATTCGTTATATTCATTGAATAATCTCTCATTCAAAGCAAGTAACCAAAGGTTGATGTTATATTTCTCCTCAAAAGAAGTAAGAAAATCAATATCCACATTTTTTCGTGGTTTAGATATACCATCATGAAAAAACCAAATTTTCTTAAAATCAACTAATTTTTGTTTTTGATAAAACAATTTTTGTCTCTCTGGAACATCAATTATTGCATAAAATTCACCATTAAGTTTTTTTTGTAATGAATTAGCTAAAAAAAGGGAAAGAAAATTTCCTGATTCCCAGAAAATTATTTTCTCGGATGACATATCTAATTAACTCGTTATCTCAATAATTTTATACATTTCTAGCAAATCGTCACATCGCAAGACATATTCTCATGAAAAATCTTGCTGAATAGTGTTTTTGCCTATTTAATATCATTAATAATCAGAATCTTACTTATCTAAATTAGTTAATTACAAACACTGATCAATGATTGTTCAAAAACTTCAAAATTTAAGTTTGTAATGCTTCTTAAAATTTTGTTTATAATTCTACTAATTATATCATGCTGTAAGCATGTGTTTATTTCTGCATTATCCAAGTTTGTATTATCAAATATTGCATTAACTGGATATACACCTAATAAATTCGCATTAACCAAATTAGAATCAGTAAAATCAACATGGCTTAATCTTGATGATTGAAAATCAACATTTTTTAAATTTGATTTTTTAAACTGTGTATAATAATTGTCTGTTTTAATAAAACTTGAATTTTCCAAATCAACATTATTTAGTTTTGTTTTCCATAATTTAGCCCCATTAAATTTAGAATTTTTTAATACAGAATTATCAAATTTTGTAAAAAATAAATTTGTATTTTCTAAATTCACAAATTCCAAATTGGAGTACTCAAAACTTGCCCTCTCTAAATTTGCATGAGTTAATTGTAGACTGTTTGACACCGCTTTTTCAAAAGATGATTTCGCTAGATTACTGCTAATAAAACTTACATTTATCAAACTGGTTTTTTGTAAATCAGAGGAAATTAAGCTTGCATCATCAAAATTTATATTTTTTAATTCAGCATTTTGAAAAACTGCTGAATCTAAATTCGCTCCTGAGAAATTGACATTTGATAGTTTTGCATTATAAAAATTTGCATTTACTAAATTTGCATCTTGAAAATCAACATCAGTTAAATTAGAATTTCTAAAATCCGAAAATCTAAAATCCTTATTTGAAAAATCATTGCTAATAAAATCTTCATCTGAATAAATACATCCTGAAAAAATTTTTGAATTCGTGAAATCACGACAGTCTGATTCGACAATATTTTGGATGTGTTCTTCCCAATCTGTTGGTGTTAACATTGGTGAAATACGAAAAATTTTCCCATCTCCTATAGTTACAATGTAAATTGAACCATCTGGTCCTTCTTTAATATCTGTAATTCCTGCAAAACCTGTACCAAAAATTATTTCACTTGGGTTGTCTTCGTTGTTTAAAACTAGATCTTTTAATTGATCATTATCAAATCTAAAACCATCTCTATTCTCATTTAACTCAAATTTATACAATAGTCCACCTAGAAAACTTCCTACTAAAACAGAATTTTCATATTCAGGGAATAATGGTGATTGGATAAAATGTATGCTTGTCACTCCAATAGTTCTTTCCCAACTAAATTCAGGATCTGAATATTTGTATCCATCAATCATTGGTATTTCATTATCATTTATTGGCCCTTGGATTTTGTTCCATCCACTGTTGAAGTTTTTTTCTATCAAATTTATCTCGTCAAACGTATCAACACCATTTTCTGTATCCCAAAGTTTTCCTGTTATTGGATCAATATCTAATCCAAACGTATTACGTATTCCAATTGCATAGACTTCATTTGGTGCATTTAGAGATGTTATTGAACCTATGTAGTTATTTTCTTCTGTTAGAAAGTTTTCCCTTTGTTGCATGTCCATACTTTGACCATGTCCTAAGTCACCAATGGCAACTAACGTTACATCATTTTCATCCTTAATCATTACACCCGCATTATGTATACCAATTCCTTTATGAAATGATAATAGATCAATCGGGTCAATCAGCTTTTTGCCATTCCAACTATATTTTGTAAACCAATTTGATGTTGAGTCATCATTCGTATCCCTTGTGGTATAATGTAAAAAAACATCATTACCATCAACTAACATTCCGATTAGACCCTCCTCGGTTGCCTCACTCACTTTTAATTCTAATATTGGGTTAGGGTTTAGAATACCATTATTAATTATTCTTACAGTACCAACTTTTTCAATCACTAACATTTGCCCATCAATAAAATCAATTAATACTGGTTTATCTAATCCTGAAACATATTCCTCAACAATTAGATCTAAATCTTTCATAACGATGCTGTTAGTTTTTTCCTCTTCAGCATATGCTAAAATGTTATTACTGCTAAGATTTAGTAATATTACTGAAAATATAATTAAAAATCCCAGAATATGTTTATTCACTTTTCAATCATTGAATAATCACAATAAATATTTTTAGTATTACTAATTTCTATTAATCATGTTTTGACTTCCCTATTTGTAAAAAATAAGTATGTAAATTGTCCAAGTGATGCTAAAACGAAAGAAAATGAAACACCAATAATACCATACATTGGTCCCAAAATAATAATTCCAAGTGCAGTAACTACAACTGTAATTATGGTTGCAATTAATGGGTTTTTACTTTTTTCTGATCCCAAAAGTTTTGATTTATAAAATATATTTGCTATTGTATCAGGAATTATACAAATACTTAAGATCTGGATAGCTATAACAACCTCAAAGAATTTAGGAAAAAATACTGGGATAATGTGCGGAGACAAAACTATAGTTGAAATACAACTTATAATGGCAAATACTAGTGTCCATAGTTTTACTTTCCTGGTAGGAATTTTACTTGCATCATGTGTCAGAGTATATTTAAAAACTAAAGAAGGAACAATTTGAAGAATCATGTAAAATTGTATTGCTAATGCAAAATTACCTAATAATGTTAATCCAAGAAGTGGTAAAATTATTAACTTATCGACATTTGTTCTTAAACCTCCAAAAATACTTGTTACATAATTATTAATTATAAAACCAGCATGAGGTTTTATGGCTGAAAAATTCATCGGTGAACTTTTCAATCCTTTGTATATTAAAACGAAAAAATGAATGTATGATAATGCTAATGCTAATATTATTCCCTCTGGACCAAGAGCAAAATAAAGTCCAAAACCTAAAAGGAATGTTAGAATTTTTTGTACTAAAACATATTTCGAGTAATTTTTAAATATTTTTTTCCCAAGTATATAACCTAATGATAAATCGTTTACTAAAAATCCCAACAAAAGAAAACCAATATGAAATTCATTTGTAATTAAAAAAACAACTAAGGTTGATATGGATCCTGCTACGAGAGAGAAAAGAAATAGTGTAGATACAATATTTACTTTTTTTGCTGCATAAACTGTGATAGTGTTTTGTGTTCCTATTAATGCAAAAATATATGCAATACCAGCGATTGCAATAAAATAATGAATTTGGCCAAACTCTTCTACTTCTAAGAAAGTAGCAATGGTCAGCCAAAAAATTCCAGTTATAATCATGCCGACGATATCAGCTGAACCAATGAATGCTAATCCTTTATTCTCAAATAATTTTTTCTCAGGATTTGTCTGATCTTCGTCTTTTTTGTTTTCATTCATATTATTTCAAATTTTTCCTGTATTGATAGTTATACTTGTTAATTTTTAATCACATTTGAAACAATGACTACAAAATCTATAAGGGGTACTAAGAAATAATTCCACAAGTCACTAAAAATTACTATCTTTTACACGTAAGGTTTTTTAGAAAACAAAAAAGAAGATTTTAGACTTTGAAGGTGTATTAATGGGCATAAAAGATCTTGTTGAATTAAGGGCTGTTTCGAATGATGATTTAGAATTTCTATACAATATGCTAAAAGAGAGAGATGAGACTATGACTATATTTCATAAAACAATGCCTACATTTGAAGAGCATGTCAAATTTGTAATGTCGAAACCGTACGATGCATGGTATATTATTCTAGTTGATTCGCGTAAAATTGGCCATATCTATATTAATAATTTTCAAGATAAACATTTGAAAAATCAAGTAGGATGGTGGATCAAAAAAGAATATCAAGGAGTTGGATTTGTTATTCCAGCTTTTACAAAATTAAAACAGATGCATGAAAGATCTAAATATGTTGCAACAATAAATCCAAAAAATAAGCCAGCAATATATTTGATTGAAAAATTAGGTTTTAAATTAACAATCACATATCCTAACTATCTTTTATACGAACTTGATAATCAGTCTGACATCAATTCATAACTTAGATCTACCTGCGTAAATCCAATATTAACAAAAAAGCTCTGTAATTTTTTGTTAAGCGGACTAACATTTGCCAAATAACGTTTTCTGGGATTTTTTTTTATCAATTGTTTAACTGCGTAATTTGCAAGTTTATCATGAAATGAGTCATCTATAAACCAAATTCCGATTTCGTTTTGTTTTGATAAATAAAGCGAACCTACTTTTGATGTATCATATAATATTACATACCATTTTGAATAAGGTTTCGAAGAGATAAACGATACATGTTGACGGTAAGTTGGCATCTTTTTATGAGAAATATTTGCTCGTGGGTTGCGTTCCTTCAGCAGATCATATAAAAAACGATAGTCCGATTTGGAAACAGGTTTTAATTTAGTTAATGACTCGTGTCTGGACAATTTATCACTTTTAATACTTCTTAAAGAATAAATCTTGTGAATAAATTCTAGTATTAATGAAAATAAAGATTATAGCGGAGATTGGTTCTAATTGGGAAGGAAGTGTAACTAAGGCTAAAAAAATTGTTTCTGAATGCAAACAGGTTGGTGCAGATGCTGTTAAATTTCAGATATGGAGGGCTAAGGATCTTTATAATACAACACATCCAAATTGGGAAAATATTAAAAAATCTGAACTGACGTTTGATAAGGCTCGTAAAATCAAAGAATATTCTGATAAACACGGAATAGAATTCTTTGCCAGTGCTTTTTATCCAGAAGCTGTTGATTTCTTGGAATCATTGAATGTTAAAAAATATAAAATTGCATCTAGAACATGTTTATTTAAAGACCCCTTTTCACGTGAAACATTGAAAAAAAAATCATTGACAAAAAAGCCAGTGATTATTAGTATGGGAATGGGGGGTAATAAAGAAAAAATTAAAAAATTATTTGCAAAAAACAACATCATATTTTGTTATTGTATTTCTGAGTATCCAACACCATTCGAAAAAATAAACTGGAAAAAAGTAATTGACTATGATGGATTTTCTGATCATACTCTAGGTATAATTGCTCCAATTATTTTTTCCATATTAAAAAAACAAAAAAATGCAAAAAATATAATTATTGAAAAGCACGTAAAATTAAAGAATTCAAAAGGACCTGATGCATCGTCGTCAATTGATATAGATGAATTTAAACAACTTGTACGCCATATTAGAAATATAGAAAAAATGAAATTCTAGTATTTTTTATCTGAAAATTCTTCATCATATTTAATTGATTTATTGTATCCCTCTAATGGATCTATGTGAATATTGGTTTCAAAGAGCTTAGGCTCATTACTATAAAGTTCTAAAATATGATGTAATAGTATTGGACGTTCAGAAATTTTAGATATTATATTTCTAAATAATTCTAAATCCTCTTTCTTATCAATTGTTAATCTAAGTGGAGGTATTTTGATTGGATTCCTTAGATGAAATTGTCTAAATTCATCTGAATTTTTCATCATGTATGGTGAAACATGTTCACGTTCAGAAGGCAACTTTGCATCATTCCATGTTTTTTCTAATGCAATGAATGAGAAAATCTGTGCGTTTAATCCTATAGGATATGGATATCCGGATAAATTTTTAGATCTATCACTGTTTATGTTATTTTCTACACTAGTTTCTATAGATACAAGATCACAATTAGTTTTCTGATAATTTCTAATTAGATCATCTATTATTGTAGGATCAACAAGTGGATCATCTGATGTTATTCGTAGAATATCTGTTAACGAAAATTTTTTTGCGCACTGATAGTATCTGTCCAATACATCATTCTCCTCCCCACGAAAAAATTCAACCTGATTTTTTTTAGCAGATTCTACTATTAGATCATCCTGTTTGTTTGTGGTTGTAGCAATGATTATTTTCTTAATAAGCTTAGAATGTCTTAATTGGTTAATGAGATAATCTAAAACAGTATTTTCATTATCTGCTTTACTCATAACTTTACCAGGTAACCTAGAGGATCCCATCCTTGCTTGTATTATGCAATCTATTCTATCATCATTCAGTTTGTTTCACCAACTCTTCCAAAAACTCAATTAATTTAGTAGATCCATTATTCTGGTGAGATAAATATTCGTTAGATGATTTTGTCCCATTTTGCATTAATTCGTTTTTAGTGTGTTCATTGTTTAATACATTATTTAGACTATCTTCAAGTTTGTCAAAGTCAGTGATAAGGCATGATTTATTTTTTAAAGCAGTTGCAATACCCCAACCATTATCTTTTACAGTAAGTGAAATTACAGGTTTTTTCAAAATATGTGCATCCAAAATAGGTGAAGTAAAACCAATCACAATCATAAGAGCACATGATTTGATCAATGGGGAAATATTTCCTTCTTTAATTACCTTAATTTGAGAATTAAATTGTTTTGTGATAAAGGAAGGATCTAATTCATCTGGGGATGGGTGTATTTTGATAATCAATTTTTTATTATTTTTGCTCACAAGTTGGCAAATTTTTTTTATAGCGTCCATATATTTTTCAATTATTTCTACAGTTAAATCAGAAGCGTGTTCTTTGGTAGGTCCAGATGTAGCAAGCAATACATAATCATTTTTGAAGGAATTTTGTTCATCAAATTGAAGTTTATCAAAAATTGGTGAACCAGTGACATGAATTTTTTCTGAATTGATACCCATGCTTTGAGAAAATTTTGCACCTGTTTTTCCCCAACAAAGAAAATAATCAGATTCTAGTGGAAGAGCTCCTTTGGCTGCATTCATATCATAACTTTCTTTTGTATCATAGTTTATCCCGTGTTGTACCAAACAGACGGGAATATGCTCTTGACGAGCCAATTGTAGAACAATTCTTTCATTTGGACCAACCTCCGATAGAATCAAAATTGATGAGAAAGTATGTTGTTTCATCAATTTTTTTGTAAGCTCAACTTCTTCAATGAATTCAAGTGCCCTTTTTCTGAAATATTCCTGAAAATATTCTTTGAAACTTGACCAGAATGAAATTCCCTCTATAGAGAAAAATGATTTGAAAAAACTTTCTTTTAAAAATAAATTTGGAATTTTTTCTTCAAATTGAGATTTTCCATTTGCAATTATCTCGCTTAGATTAGAATTCGAGAGTGAATTTTTATTTTGAATCAGGCAGCCAGATTTTTTTATCAGATCATAACTTTGGAGATTCCATATTGCTGGTCTACGTCGATTATATAATAAAAAATTTAAGTTAGAACTGGGCATTCGTTCAAAAAAGGATTGATACTTTATTGGATCAAATTCAATAATAAGAATATTTTTAGAGGTTTCTCCAATGGAATTGTTTTGTGATAACAAAAATTTTGAAGATTTTTCAGAAATACTTTTCAATTTTTTGAATAAATTGTTTGAAATTCCAAATTCTAGTGAATGATTTTTTATTCTTATTTTCATTGGTGTTTTAAGAGAATCTAAAGGATGTAACTGAAAATTTTCTGCGTTTGAATTTTTGAATTCGATAATTTTTTTTGAAAAATTTTCCATAATTTTACAACATGTCTGAGAACCAATGAAAGTACAATTAGTAAATTGGTTTGAAATTTTGTATAACTCAAAGAATTTTTTTATATAATTTACAAGAATGTTAATTAATTCAGCCTTGACCAAAGAGCCAAGATTTACACCATTATAGGAAATATCTTTTGAAATTATATCAGAGTTATACCATTCTGAAATAGAATATGCAGTTTTTTGTATAGTTGTTAGATCATTTTTGGATAGATATCTATCTGAAGTTTCATGATTAATTTTTTTATCATTCAGTGCTTTATGTGTGTCATAATCAAAAGATATAATTTTTGACGCATTTTTATTACTCATTTTAGCTAAATCAGCCAAATTTGATATGGAATCAAATAAAATTATAGATTCAGAATTTTTATTCATGTCTTTAAAAACACGTCTAACTGTTAATTTTTTTCCACTTATTCCAATCGTAATTGTTGAATGAAACATTCTGCATTTCGTTATCATTTGGTTTCCACGCAATGTCAGCTAAAACTAATACTTGCGCAACATCTGCTGTAGGATTTACAATTGCTGCCGCTATTCCATTTGATACCTCAATTAAACTTGGTTTATCTGAATCAGCTTTTATCTCATGAAATTTTCCATCATTATCTTGAATAACCAAAACTACAGTGCCATTAATGCAGGAAAAATAAGTAGTTCTGTTTTTATGAATATGTGGACCCTTAATTTCTTCTGGATTTACAGAGTTTACATAAACCATTTTGGGATGATTTTTGATAAGATTATCCCAATCCCTCCAAATTACTGTTAATTCGCCGTTGATGTGAGAATCTATGATATCTTTGGTTTCATGCTTTTCTAAATCCCATACAGAAAAATTTTTGTTCTCCACTTAAAAAAACCAATGATTTTAGCCAATAAAAGTTTGGATTCAAAGGTACTTACTAAAATATACAATATTTTATTAGGTTTGGAAAAATTGTGATTGTATGAAATTACTTGTTACTGGTGGACTTGGGTTTATTGGAAGTAATTTTATTTCAAACTTGTTAAAGGAATCAAATGATTTTGAGATAATTAATGTGGATGCAGAATTATATGGTTCAAACAAAGCTAATTTATCTGAAATTCAGGATAATAAAAAATATGAATTTGTAAAAGCGAATATTACAAACAAACCAGTTATGGAAAAAATCATCACTAAATGTGATGCAGTTGTAAATTTTGCCGCAGAATCTTTTGTTGATCGTAGTATAAGTGATGCAAATCCATTTCTAGTATCTAATATTAGAGGTGCATTTACTATTCTCGATATAGTAACTAAACAAAAAAAACGTATGATACAAATTTCGACTGATGAAGTATTTGGTAGTTTATCATCTGATACAGCTACTGAAGAATCAAAATTTAACCCATCTAGTCCATATGCTGCAACTAAGGCAGCAGCTGAACTTCTAATAAATTCATATTCTGTTACATATGATTCTGATGTAATAATTACTAGATGTACTAATAATTATGGTCCAAGACAATTTCCTGAGAAACTGATTCCTAAAGCAATTATTTTAGCAAGACAAAAACAAAAAATTCCAATTTATGGAAAGGGTAAAAATATCAGAGATTGGATTCATGTTGGTGATCACTGCGATGGAATTATGTCATCACTTTTAGATGGTAAATCTGGACAGTCGTATAATATTTCTGGTAATAATGAAATTAATAACATCACAATTGTAAAGACGATATTAGGTATTATGGGAATGTCGGAGGATTTGATTGAATATGTAGAAGACAGACCTGGTCATGACTTTAGATATAGTATGAGTTCAAAGAAAATTTCCAAAGAATTAGGATGGAAACCAAAAATTAGCTTTGAAGAAGGCATTGAAAAAACTGTGAAATGGTATCTAGATCACGAAGAACTATGGAAAAATCTTCCACCTGAAATATTAGATCCAACGCCTTGGAAAAATTAGATTTAATTTTATGTGATGTCTGTGATTAAAATGAAAGGAATTATTCTTCATGGTGGACATGGAACGAGATTAAGACCACTAACCCATACTGGTCCAAAACAACTTTTACCAATAGCGAACAAACCCATGTCGCAATATTGTATTGAATCAATTCGTGATGCTGATATTACAGATATTGCTATCATCATAGGTGGTCTAGGTGCAAACAAAGTTAGAGAGTATTATGGAAATGGAGAAAACTTTGGTGTAAATCTTACATACATTGAACAGGATGAGCCTAGAGGAATTGCACATGCAATTAGATTATGCAAGGAATTTATCAATAATGAAAAATTTCTTGTTTTTCTAGGAGATAATATTATACAAAAATCCATCACAGGTTTTGTAGAAAATTTTACCAAATCAGATTATGATGCCACAGTTTTGTTATGTGAAGTAGATAACCCAAGTAGATTTGGAATTGCGGATGTTGAAAATGAAAAGATTGTAAAAATCACAGAAAAACCAAAAAAACCAGCATCAAATCTAGCAGTAACTGGTATTTACTTGTTAACTCCACAAATTTTTGAAGTCATAGATAATTTGAAACCATCCTGGAGAAATGAATTAGAGATAACAGATGCGTTAGATAATTTATTAAAACAAAATGACAATATTGGTTACGAAATAATAACAGATTACTGGAAAGATACTGGTACTCCAGAGGATATTTTAAATGCAAATAGACAAGTGTTGGAGAATATTTGTAACCAAACAGGATCTATAATTGGTAAAAACTGTAAGATTGACGAATCTGCTCTGATTGGCCGTAATGTAAGCATAGGTGATGATACAATAATATCATCTGATGTTGTTATAGAAAATTCCATAATAATGTCTGGTTGTAAAATAGATGGTGGTTTAAACATCAAAGATAGTATAATTTCAGCAAATTGCCATCTACATGGTAATAATAAAGATAAAACTAAGAAAGTTTTCTTACTTGGGGAAGGGACAAAAATTACTTTGTAAGAAGAATTTTTGATTAGTAAGAGTAAATATCCAAGTGAAAAATATTTGAAATATGAATGAAAACCCGTTAATTAGTGTAGTAGTATTGAACTATAATGCAGGAGAGTTATTACTAAATTGTATAGAGTCTATCAAAAAATCAATATACAAAAACTTAGAGATTATTGTGGTTGATAATATTTCAACTGATAAAAGTCAAAAAATGTGTAAAGAAAAATATCCAGACATAAAATTAATTCAAAATGATAAAAACTTTGGATATTGTGAAGGAAATAATATTGGAATCAGAGAAGCGAAAGGAGATTACATTATAATTCTTAACCCTGATACAATTGTAGAATCTAATTGGATTGAAGAATTACTTTCTGCATATAATAAATTTGGAGAGGGATTATACCAACCAAAAATTCTTTCATTGAATGAAAAACAAGTTTTACAGAGCACTGGAAATATGTTGCATGTTTTTGGATTTGGTTTTGCAAAAGACAAAGGTAAAAAAGATGAGGAGATTGATGAAAAAATTAAAAAAATTGGCTATGCGTCAGGGACATGTTTGTTTACCTCAAGAAATGTTTTGGATAAAGTTGGATTGCTAGATTCTTTTCTTTTTTTATATCATGATGATTTAGATTTAGGTTGGAGAGCATCACAAATTGGAATAAATTCATACTATGTTCCAAAATCAAAAATTTATCATGTTGAAAGTTATTCACTGAAATGGTCTGCAAAAAAATTCTATTGGTTAGAAAGAAATAGAAAATACTGTCTTTTAACTCACTATTCTAAAAACACGTATGCAAAAATGTACTCTTCATTGTGCTTGGTAGATCTTTTTGTTTGGTTTTTTTACATATCAAAGGGATTTCTAGGCGCAAAAATCAAAGCAGAATTAGATATTAGAAGAAATAGAAAATTCATTGAAGCAAAATATCAAGAATTAGAAAAGAAAAAAATAGTTCCAGATGAAAAGCTAATTCAAGAATTCCCTGATGAGATTTTTGTACCGACAAATGTTTCAGATAATTTTATGAATGGATCATTCAATTCAGTTTTATCAAAATTAAGCAAAAAAGTAAAAAAGAAAATTATTTGATTTTCTCTGAGATGACTACTGCAACAGCAAAATCATTTTCATGAGAAAGTGAAGCAATGAAATTGTATTTTTCTCGAGATTTTTTTATTCTTACTATGGGTTTTGATTTTAAATGAGATGTTTCTATATCAAGAAATCTGATTTTTTCTGATATTGATTTTATCACTGCCTCCTTAATTGCAAATTTTCCTGCAAACCGTTCGGCTGAATTTTTAAATTTTAGACAATAATCGAGTTCTGATTTAACAAAGATTTTTTTATAAAAATTCCTGTTTTCTTCATATTTTTTTCTTCTAAAACGTGATACTTCAATAATATCTATTCCTACTCCTAAATTTTCAATCATCTCTAACAATTACTTGTGCATTTCCATCAATAATTCTCTTACCTGACTCATTAGTAATTGTAGTTTCTAATTTGATGATTTTAGTGGCAGGACTTTTGTCAATAACTTTACCTCCAACAGTGATCGTTTCGCCGATAAAGCATGGATTGACAAAATTCAAGGATTGAGATATGTGAAGCGCATGTTTGCCTGGTAAATACATACCAACTAGTCTAGAGAAAAATGAGGACAAAAACATCCCACTACAAACTCTTTTTTTAAAAGAAGTTGAAGAAGCATATTCTTCGCTCATATGTAATGGATTATGATCTCCTGTATCACGTCCAAATGCATCCAACATATTTTTTGAGATATCAACTTTGAAGCTTTTTTGCATACCTAATTCGATTTCGTCAAAAGAATATTCTGATGGTTTTTCAGTCATTCAAATCAACTCCATGATTTTTTAGATGTCTTTTAATGTCTTTCACATTTTTAACATCAATTATTTCTGATATTGAGAATTTAATATTGAAACTATTTTCAAGTTCATCAACTAAAATTAATCCATTAAAGGAATCCCAAGATTCAATTGTTTCTGGGCTAGATTCATCATTTATTTCTGATATTTGGATGGAAAATACTTTCGAAATAATATCATAAAGTTTTTTGGACATCATTCTACCTCCAATAGTAAATGAGAAGGAGTTTTTATTGAATCCTTCAGGTCATATACCCAATATTCATTTTCCTTTTTGAATCCATAATTAGGTAAGAATGATTCAGCAGGATTATTTTTTTTGGTTGGAATAAAATCTGCCCTGATCTTTTCTACGCCTTGATTCTTTGCTTCTTTTAAAATATAAGAGATTATAGCATCTTCAATTCCTCTACCAATCACTCTACAGCTGAGCAGAAATGTATCAATTTTCCATTCCTTATCATTTTTTTCAATTATGAAGGCATTTGTAATGCCACTATCCCCAAATTTATCTTCGATTTGTGCACATCCCACAATCATATTATTATCACTTGAAAATTTGTTAATGTCTTCTTCCTGATATCGCTTTGTTGTGAGGTTAAATTGATTGGTTTTTAGAGTTAGTTGCGAAATTCTTGGTATAGTAAATTTGTCTGCTTTTTTTATTTTGACTTTAATATTTAGTTGTTTTAAGAAATCATCAATGCTCTTTGCAGATTGCTCTAATTCTGATCTTTGTCTTTGTTGAGAATACATTTTACCTCTTTTTAGATCCTCATCAGTTTTCTGTAAGACGTTAAAATCATTTAAACTCATTAGAATGTCTGTATATTGAGACGGATCCTTTGGTAATTCTACGGTTAAAACTTCAGGTATTTCCTGTTTAATTCTCTCTTGATTAACTGGATCATCGTCAAAATATACAATACTACCAAGACCAATGTTTAGTTCTTCAGAAATCGCTTTGAGATTTTGTGCCTTATCATTCCAATTAATCTGTAAGCTTGCAAAATGTTCTTCTCTTAAAATCATATCTGGATGTTCTTTGATAACCTTAATTGCATCTTCAAAATTATTTTTACTGTTTATTGCTAGAATAATTCCTTGTTGCCAAAGAGACAAAAGATGCTTTTGAAATTCAACAAATGCCTTACCATTTGATGATTGCCCAAGTTCAATTCCATCAAATTCATCCTCACCAACAATGCCGCCCCATAACGTATTATCTAAATCAAGAACTATGCATTTTTTATTAAGACCTAACATGGGCTTGACATAACCCATCAAGTCATTAGCTAAATATGGAATATAATCAAATGCAATTTTGATATCTCCTATGAAAAACTGTCTGTAATCAAAAATATTCTTTTCACCAAATTTAGAAACAAATTGATTAAAATTGTAAACATAAACAGAAGATTCGTCCTTTATAATTTTAGAAAGTCCTTGATTTATTTCATTGATCATATCATGAAATCCAAATTCAGATTTTGTTTCAATCAAACCACCTGGAGAATAGGAAGGCAAAGAAAAATTAGATATAATTAATTTAGAACTACAATTCTTTTTAAATTGTAGAATCAAATTACCTAATTCACTAATCTTTTCGTTTACAATTTTTTTACGCTCTGATGAAGAAATAGAATATGGATGGTGGAATATTTTATTCAATAATGTGCGTATATCGATAATTAGAAATGTAATATCTGGTGAAAATGAGTAAAGTTTGGATTTCGAATCTAAAATCTCTTGATTATATTGGTTATATCCGGCAACATAGGTTTTACATTGAATATCTAATTCTGAACATTTTACAGTTAAAGTTTCGCTCAATCCATTAATCGTAAAACTAGATAATATTCCAACTTTAATTTTTTTGCTAGATTTAGATACATCAATAGTTTGTGAAAGTGAGATGTATTCTGATAATTTTCTTTCCAAGTCTCTATTTGGTAAAGTACTAAATTCAACAATAAATATTGTGTAGTATTTCTACTATTTTTTATCAGAAAGCTTTACAAGCAAAAAGTATTCTGTAGTCATGATTACACCATGACTGAAGATGATAATCCCTTTCCAATAAATGAGAAAGAGGTAATGGAGTATTATGGATATTCAGGAAGATTTGGCAGCTTAAAATTTAAGATAAAATTTTTGCGAAGTTGGATTTTACATTCTATTGCATATTCAACCCCTAGTTCAGGATTTGCTGTAAAAATGCAAAAAATGCGAGGTGTAAAAATTGGCCGTAATTGTCATTTTAATCCCTATGTTCTAATTGATCTAATCTATCCTGAATTAGTAAATATCGGTGATAATGTTACTTTAGGTTCACACTCAATGATCTTTGCTCATAGCAATCCATCTGCAAATTTATTTTTAAAAAATGGAGAATATCCAAGAAAGATAGAAAAAGTAAACATAAAATCTGGTGCAGTAATTAATCCTGGTGCTATAGTTATTGCAGGAGTTACAATAGGTGAAAATTCTATAATTTCACCAAGAAGTGTTGTAGTTCAAGATATTCCTGACTATTGCGTTGCTGTAGGAAATCCAGCAAGAGTAGTAAAAAAAATCAATCGTTAAAAGGGTAAATTGAATATTTTAGGAATTGATTTTGAAGAGTGGTACCATCCAGAATTAATTAAACAAAATATTAAAAATGAAAAACATGATCCTTCGGTTATTAATGGTATTGACAAAATACTGGATTTGCTAAGAAAACATGAAACGTCTGCAACATTTTTTGTGGTAGGTGAATTATTAGAAATTCAACCTGATATTCTTGATAAAATTATTGAGAATGATCACGAAATTGGATTTCATACCATGTATCATAATAGATTAGATTCACCTGGTTTTAAAGAAAAGTTTTCTGATGAAGTTAAAAAATTTGAAAAATTAACAAATGGTAAGTCACGAGGTTTTAGGGCTCCAACATTTTCATTAAATAATTTTAGCTCATGGGCGATTGATATTTTGGAAGAAAATAATTACATATATGATAGCAGTATTGTTCCTGCTAAAACTAGTTTGTATGGTTCACCACATGCGGAGCATAAACCATATAAAATTACAAGTAACTCCATTGACAAAAATGATTCTTCTGGAAAATTAACTGAATTTCCTTTATTGGTTACAACATTTCTAGGTAAGAAAATTCCTGCCGCAGGTGGATTCTATCTCAGAACACTACCGATTAAAGTCATAAAAAATGCACTTAAAGATTATCAAAATAAAAACATACCAGGAAGTTTCTACATTCATTCTTGGGAACTAACACCTGAGTTCATGCCAAAACTGAATTTACCATTCAAAGATAAATTTGCCACATATCATAATTTATCCAAAGCCTATTCTAGAATGTCAGAACTACTCAAATCATTCGAGTTTACTTCATTTAGTCGTTATATTACAGAAAATAATTAATCGATTTTTTTGATTTAAAATATTCCAGAGTTTCTTTAATTCCTTGGTCCAAACTAATTTTAGGTTTCCATCCAAGTAACCTTAATTTTGAATTATTAACCACAAAGTTTCCTACATCTACTTTCTTTGTATAATTGGGTTCTTTGACAAATTTTACTTTAGTACCAGTCAATTTCTCTAGTGATTTTCCTAAGTTATGAAACCAGGTTTTTCTACCAGAAGAAATCCAATACAATTCTCCCGACTTTCCTTTTTTCATTATTATTTTAATGCCCGAAACTACGTCCGAAATGTAAATCAGATCTCGGAAAAATTTACCCTTTTTGAAAATTGTTATAGTCTTTCCTAAGAAAGCTTGATGTATCAAAAAGTTTACTGCGTTTTTATTTGATACAACCTGTTCCTTTGGACCGAAAGAATTTGTTATTCGAAATACTACAGTATCAATGCCATAAACCTCATGGTATATTTTACAATAATATTCACTTGCCAATCTATTTACACCATAAATCATAGTTGGCAAGCAGGTAGTTCTTTCATCTACAGGAAGTTTTTCTGGACGACCAATTACAACGAATGTACTACCTAGAATAAATCTACATTTTAATTTCTTTTTTCTAATTTCCTCTAAAATGAATAAAGTTGATTTAGTATTAGAATCAACATCATTCAGTGGTTTTTCAAAAGATTGTGAGTGTGATGTTTGTCCAGCTAAATGAATAATAACATCAGGTTTATTTTTTTGTATACTTTGACTAAGTTTTTTAAAATTAGTTACATCAATTTTTTCTATTTTAATTTTTTTGGAAATATTAGTGATATTATGTTTTTTAACAAAACTCTTCGTAAGAATAACCAAGTTGTGTTTCTCGATAAGTAGTTGTTCAGATAAGTGACTTCCAATGAAACCCATACCACCGGTTATCATAATTTTCATATAATATGGTGAAATCCACGCTAGATTAATCTAAAGATATCTATGCTTCAATACGGAGCTTTACTTCTAAAGGTTTTTTTGACCTAAATTTGATTTGTGACTAGTGATAGAATGCGAATAGTACTTGACTTAGATGGAGTGATCTGTTCATTGAAAAAACCAAACGAGACATACCTTGAAGTGCAACCAAATGAGGATGTTATATCAAAAATGAGAGAATGGAAAAAAGATGGTCATTATTTGATTATTCATACTGGAAGACATATGAAAACTTGCGATGGAAATGTTGAAGAAGTAATTAAAAAAATTGGTCCTGTAACCTCTGAATGGTTAAAAAAATGGGATGTCCAATTTGATGAAATTCATTATGGTAAACCATATGGAGATGTTTACATTGATGATTTAGGTATTACATTCTCATCTGTAAAACAACTTGAAAAGAAAATGAAAGAGATTGAACCAATTTTTGTTATTCCAATGGCTGGAAAAGGACAAAGGTTTAAAGATCAAGGTATTCTTAAACCAAAATTTCTAATTGAAACTAAGGGACGAACTTTATTTGAATGGTCAGTAAGAAGTTTACCGTTAGATATTGCTAGTAAGGTTATCTTCATTTGTTTAGACGAACATGAAAAAAAATATGAAGTTAAAAATTTCATTAAAAAAAACATGGAAAAAAAATTTCCCAGTTTGAATTATGAGATAATACTTTTAGATAAAACTACTGATGGACAAGTAGAAACTGTATTACATGCAAAAAAATATATCAATAATGAATCTTCCTTAGTGATCTATAATATTGATACATATTTTGAATCAACGCGTTTAAAATCAAAACTGCTTACTATAAAAAATACAAATATAGATGGATTATTGGGTGCCATTAATTCTCATGATAGCAAGCTAAGTTTCATTGAATTAGATTCTGAATTTGTTAAAAGAACGAAGGAAAAAGAAGCAATTTCTAATATTGCGTCTACTGGATTATACGTATTCACTAGGGGTAAAGATTTTGTCAATGCTGCAGAATTGATGCTGTCAAATAACTCAAAAACTAATAATGAATACTATGTTTCCGAATTATACAATATTTTAATCAAGCAAGGAAAAAAATTTGTGATTGATTTAGCTGATGATTTCTCTCTATTAGGAACACCAGGGGATATTGAAAACTTTGAAAGGCGCTCGGATTGAATTACGATAACATTCATGTACTGATATTAAGTGCAGGTAAAATTGAAAAAGAATTAGAAAGTATTTTTGGAAGTATTCCATCTGGATTAATTCCGTTACACGGAAAACCTGCTATTTTTAGAATTATTGATAAATTATTGAAGGATGGATTCAAAAAAATATCAATAACAACCGGTTTCAAAAAAGAAATCTTGGAAAAAATTATTTCAGAACAATATGAGGATCAAATAAAGGTAAATTTCATAACTACTGATTTTGAAAAACCTCCTGGAAATTCAATTTTAACTGCAATTGAGAAAATAGAAGAACAACAACTTCTTGTAATTTTAGGTGACACACTTGTCGAAAATGACCTTTCTAATCTTATTCAAAACAATAATAGTTTTGTCCTAATGTCAGATAATTTTGAAAGACCGGCAAACTGGTGTGTAGTAACATCTAAGGATGGAAAATTAGACTTAATTTTTGATAAAGAAAAAGATTTGCAGAAAACTAATGAACAATATGCATTAGTTGGTGTGTACTACTTTGATGATCTAGAATCATTGAAACATAGACGTACAGAATTTAATGGACAGGAACGCATAGAAATTAGTGATTTAATTAAAAAATACAAAAAGAAAAAAACAATTTCAACAGAAATATGCAATGAGTGGTATGATGCTGGTCATGTAGAAAATTATTTTGTGTCTAAACAGATGTTTCTAAAGGCTAGATATTTTAATTCATTAAAATTTGATCGTGAATCTAAGATTGTTACTAAAACAAGTCAAAATATTACAAAATTAATTAATGAAATTGAATGGTACCTAAAAATTCCTGATAGTTTATCTAGACTAACACCCAAGATTATAGATACTGATCAATCAAAAAACCCATTTCTAAAACTTGAATATATCAAATACCCAACATTAGCTGAACTCTGGTTATACAGTGATTTCTCCACAAAACTTTGGATGGAAGTGTTAGATGAACTATTTGAAATTTTAAATCAATTCAAAAAACATTCTGGAATAGTTACTGTTGATGATTATGATCTTATTTACAAAACAAAAACAGAAGAACGATTAAATCAATTAACTGATTCAAATGAATTATTTAACAAAATATTAACGACAGATGTTCTGTTAATTAATGGAAAAAAATATCGCAATTGGCCAGCGATTAAGGAAGATATTGAATTACGAATACATGATCTGCATCATGAAGACGATAATTGCTTGATACATGGTGATTTATGTTTCTCAAATGTTTTTTGTGATTTTAAAAGTAAAGATTTCAAATTAATTGATCCTAGAGGTAAATGGGGCAGTACTATGTTTGGTGATGTGAAATATGATGTGGCAAAATTGCGTCATTCTCTAGTAGGTGGATTTGACACAATTGTTAATGGTTTGTACACTGCATCATTAATTGAAAATAATCATGTGTCTATGAAAGTTTTTGAACCAAAAAACCATCAACAGATTTGTAGATACCTAGATGAATTAATTCAAAGTCGATGGAATTTAAATAAAATAAAGCTAATTGAGGGATTGCTATTCATCTCAATGTTACCATTACACAAGGATCATTTTGAACGCCAATTAGCATTCTATAGTATTGGAATCCAACGGTTAAATGAAGTATTAGATACTAGTGATGAGTAACGCATGATGAAATTAACAGTAGCAATTCCAAATTATAATGGGGGCGAAAATCTAAAAAGATCTATTGAATCTTGTAAATGGATTAAAGTACCAAGAAATGATTATGAAATTTTAATAGCTGATAACAAATCTACTGATGATTCTATTGATATTGTTAATGATATGAAGAAAGAATTTACAAATATACGTCTTATTCAAAATGAAACAAATCTTGGTCGAATTCAAAATTGGAATATTGTTATTGAAAAAACTCAAAGTAAGTATTTGATTTTTTTATTTTCTAATGATTTGATCAATGAGGAAAATAATATTCATGAAGTACTACAAAATTTAGATTCTGATGAGACAATTTCAATGTGTGTTTCATCCCTATTAAAAAAGGAAAAAAGCCAACAATATGTAAAAAAATCATATTTTGACAAAATAATAAAATGTTCTTCAAAAAAATTTGCTTCAAATTGTCTTAATCGTGGTTTACTTCCGTTTGGACCAATCCAATCAATAATTTACCGTATTGATGATATAAAAAATAACTCGAATAAATTTTTAGAGGAATTCCCAATTAATGCAGATGAGATCTTTTCTTTTGAAGAATCATGTAAGAGAGATAATATCATGTTTAATCCGTATCCACAGATAACCTGGGATCTTACAAAGGGTCGTTTTCATGGAAAAGTGAAGATCGAGGATGAATTCAAGGAGCATTCTGATACGATTGAAATTATAAAACAAAAAACAAACTTGGATGTAAATTATGGTTTAATCTCCACATACAGAGCAATCAATTTCATAAAATTTTCAGCGAAAAACTTTCAACACAACGATGGTAAAAAACAAGCAATTTCACATCTTTTATCAAAAATCAAAGAAAGTGGTACATTATTTAATACTGACAAACTTTTGATCAAAACCTTCTTTGACAAGCTAAAGAATTCAGATAAAGATGCCGATGATATACTTTACAAACTAATTATTACTAAATCCATTGATGAATCTAAGAAATAATTTAATAATAAAGGAATAATTTCTCCATATAGAAAATTGAAAGATACAAAAGCGATTATGCGCACATTTAAAAATAAAATAAAAACAAAAATTGCTGGAAAATCAAAATATGGAAATGATGAATGGAAAAAAGCCAATAATGATTGGTATGAAGATATGCATGATGGAAATAATTTATTACATGAAGATTTTATAAAATATTTCAAAGAAAAATCCGTAACACAAATACTAGAAGTTGGATGTGGAACTGGGATATATCCAATAAGAGAAAAGGAGTTATTTACAAATAAGTCATATACTGGAATTGATTTTTCGCAGGAAAATATAGAATATTGTAAAAAAAATTCACAGTTTAAATTTATTGCCGGAGATTTTATCACGATGGACATCAATCAAAAATTCGATTTAGTTTTTTCACATGCGGTACTTGACCATGTATATAATATTCAAGGATTTATTTCTAATATAGTAAAGTGCACAAAAAAGTTTGCTTATATAAATACGCAAATGGGTTATTTCCCAGATTTAAAAAAACATAGAATGAAATGGCATGAGGGGGAACATTGTTACTTTAATGATTGCTCTGTAATTGAATTAAAAGAAAACTTACTCAAAGCAGGATTAAAAAATGATGAATTTGTTATACGATCCCAAAAAAGTGGTCGACTCCCTCGTGGTAAGTGGGAAAATTTTTGCGAGACCCAGACAGTAATAGAAATTGATAAAAAATCAGTGTAGGTTTGTGTGTCTATTTTTTACTAAATAATTTATGTTTAATTTTTAACCAATAAACTCTCAAAGTCATTCCAGCTCCTACTAGCACACCAACAATCATGGCAATAATCACACTAATGCTTGCCGGATCAATGTATCCACTAGTTTTTGAAAGAGAGAAAGCAAGTAAAATATTATAAATTAAAATATGCTCAAAACTCAACGTGAAAAAGTTATTTTGTGTATATATAATCTTTAACGGTTTAAATGATTAATTTTATGGCGGATACTAATTTTTGTTAAACAAGAGACTTAAAGAAGCTTTTTTGAAAATTATTATGAGTGTGGAGTTAAAGAAAAACCCAAAAATTTTTCATCCATTTTTAATTGCATTTTTTCCAATAGTAGCAATTTATTCTGTAAATATTGGTTTGATTAAGCTTGAAGAATTCATACTCCCAACTCTATTAATTGTAGGAAGTGCTACACTATTATTCTTATGTCTAAAATATATTTTGAAAAATACAAAAAAGGCAGCACTTATTGTATCACTAGCTTTCATAGTATTCTTCTCATTTGGTCATACCTATAATGTGCTGGATCAGGTTGATGTAGGCAACATAGATTTGGGTAGTAATAAAATACTACTTCCTGTCTTTATCATATTATTTGGACTTGGTTCATTTTTAATCATTAAAACTAAAAGAACACTTGATAATGCTACATCAATTGTAAATACAGTATCAATCGTCTTCATATCTGTCATTTTGGTGATGGTTGGAATTGAAACATTTGCATGTAATGAATGTTTAATTGAACGAAACACATCTTGGTACTTTGACTTTTTCTCTAATGAAAAAATAGATTTCTCTTCTTATTTTGAAGATCATTCATTCTCAATTTCTGAAAATGACTCACTTCCCAATGTTTATTTCATAATTTTAGATGGTTATCCTCGTAATGATGTACTCAAAGAATATGTGAATTTTGATAATAGTGAATTTACAAATGCCCTTGAACAGAAAGGATTCCATATTGCAGAAAATAGTTATGCAAATTATTCTTTTAGTGGTGTGTCAATTGTCTCTACCATGAATATGGATTACATAAACTTTTTAGCTGATGATCTTGGAGAAGATTCAATAGACTATAATCCAATAGTAGGAAAAGATTATGGTTTATACCCAGATAATCAAGTAATAAAAAATTTTAAGTCTATGGGATACAAAACTGTTAAGCTAGGTACGGCTACAATATATCTTTATGAGTTACCTTTAGTGGATCTCTCTCCATGTTACAAAAGTATTCATCTGATGGATAATAGATTGCTTGATGCAGTAGGAAATACTAGCATGATAGGATATTTCATAGAAAGATGGGCTGAGGAACAACAAAGACAGATTATACTATGTGATTTTGAAGAATTACCAAAAATAAGTGATTATTTTGAAGAGCCTGTATTTGTTTGGTCACATATCATGCTGCCACACTATCCATTGATTTTTGGTCCTAATGGAGAACCAGTAACTCCAGGAAAGCCCTTGATTGCTATGAATCATCCTGAATTTACAGATAGTAGCTGGGATATTAAAACACAATTTATGTATCAAGTACAATTTGCAAATAAGAAATCATTAGAGTTTATTGATAGAATCATTGAGAAAGAAAAAAATCCTATTATAATTATTCAAAGTGATCATGGTTCTGCTTTTGGTGTTAACATAGAGGATCCTACAAACGATAATGTCTTTCAGAAATTATCCAATCTAAGTGCAATCTATTTTCCTGATGAAAAACATAGAAAAATGTTAACTGATGATCGAACTAATGTGAACACATTTCGAACTGTTTTTAATGCGTACTATGGAAGTAATTACGAAATACTGGAAGATCGAGCATATTGGGGTTTATCTGTAAAAAAACCATTTTGGTTTGAGGATGTAACTAGTCTCATTCTTCAAGAGGGAACCTAGGAAAATTAAAGGAAAACTGATCTAGAACAGATTTATCAACGTTTGGTGACTGTTAACATTTTTCCGTCACCATTTCAAACTGATTCAGTAGCATAGTCTAAAAAGTATAATTTGAGAGAATTTCTATGAAGATAGGAATAGTTTGTCCCGCATCACTACCAGCAACACAATTTGGTGGTATTTTATTTTTAGGTGTAGACTTAGCAAGAGAATTATCCAACGCAGAACATGAGGTAACTATTTACACAACAGATTTAGATTTTGCAAATAATTCTAAAACATTCAATAAAAAATTACCCAAGGAAGAAAACATACAAAACTTCAAGATCAAGCGTTCACACGTATGGTTTTCAATAAAATTATTCTTTATCAATCCTGGAATGTATTTTCATATGATGAATGATGAATATGATATTATACATACAATAGGGATTAGAAGTTTTCAATCATTTATTGCGGCATTGGTTGCAAAGAAAAAGAAAATACCATTGATTATCTCTGATCAAGGGGGTCTGACAACTCATCCTGATCTACAAAATAAAGGAATATGGACAAAAATTCTCTATAAAATGCAATTACCTATTATTCATTTCATCATAAAGCAATCAAAAAAAATCATAACAGCAAATGAATACGAAAAGAAAATTTTTTCTGAATTAACTAATGAAAGTAAAATGGAGATAATTAAAAATGGTATAAATTTAGAAAATATGAAATCATCTGTTAGTTTTAAAAAGAAATATGGAATAAATGATGATTATTTTTTATTTCTGGGAAGATATCATGAAGTCAAAGGAATTGACACGTTACTACATGCAATGAATTTGATAAAAAATCATTTTCTAATCTCTACTACGAAATTAGTTATTATGGGAGTCGATTTTGGGTTTGAAAAAAAAATGTTACATATGATTAAAGAAATGAATTTGGCCGACATGGTTAAAATAATTAATAATCCACCTAGGGAGGATGTGCTTTCTGCATATAATGAAAGTAAATTTTTAGTCCTGCCATCAAGATGGGAGCTATCACCACTTACACCACTAGAAGGATTTGCATTCAAGAAACCAACTATTAGTACAAAAGCTCACGGCATACCATACACATTACATGATAAGAAGGATTCAATTTTAATCGAACCAGAAAATTTTGAAGAATTAAGTAGAATGATTATTGAACTTTTAAACGATAAAACAAAATGTGAATATCTTGGCATGCAAGGTTATGAATTTGTTCACAACGAATGTAATTCAAAGGAAATGGCTAAAAAAATACTAAAAGTATATGAAAAAATGATCAAATAATATTAAAAAACAATCAGTACTGTATGTAACAAACGTATTATAGTTTCATTCAACTTTTATAGCCTTATTTGAGATCAAAAATAATTTGAAAATTATTATAACTGGTGGTTCAGGTTTTATCGGTTCCTACCTTGCAATGCAATTAAAACAAGAACATGATGTAACCATATTTGATGTAAAAAAAAATATGAGTGATATAAACTTCATCAAGGGTGATGTCACAAATTTAGAAAATGTGAAAAATTCAATAGTAAATTGTGATCTTGTTATTCATCTTGCTGCTGCACTTGGAGTTGTAAATGTTGAAAAAGATCCTATACAAACACTAAATATCAATCTAGGTGGAACAAAAAATGTTTTAGAAGCCTGTAGGATTAATAATATTAAAAAAATAATATTTTCATCTTCATCAGAGATTTATGGCGAACCAGCAAAAATTCCCATCAAGGAAAATGATCCAATAACTCCCATTACAACATACGGAATAAGTAAACTTGCTTCTGAAGAATACATAAAATCATATTCCAAGAGTTATGGAATACAATATACTATATTTCGTCTGTTTAACGTGTATGGTGCTATGCAAGATACACAATGGGTGTTGCCAGCATTTGTTGATAAAGCGATATCAAATAAATTAATCAGTATTCACAGTGATGGTTCACAGGTTAGAGCATTTTGCTACGTTTCTGATATTGTTGATGCATTCCAAAGCGTACTACAAACAGCTAATGGTGAAATCATAAATGTTGGAAATGATAGTAATCCAATTTCAATTAAAGAACTAGCTGAGAAAATAATTTCTTTAACTAATTCTGAGAGTGAGATTAAATTTATCCCTTTTGAAGAATCTAATAGAAATAGAACAGAAATCATGAAAAGAATTCCTGATATCAATAAAGCAAAAAAAATTCTTAATTACTCACCTAAAATTACTCTGGATGAAGGAATTAAAAAAGTTGTAAAGCATAGAAAAGAAATTAATTCTGATAAATAATCAAATAAAGCAAAAAGTAGTATGTTTTTTATAATGAAAAAAAATCAAGGAGGTGTATTCCCATATGCCTAAAAATGATCTTATGAAGAAAATGCAGGAAAAACAATTTGTAAAAGTTTGTGGTGCATTTGATGTTATGTCTGCAAAACTTGCAGAAATGAATGGTTTTGATGCTATTTGGGCAAGTGGTTTTGGTATAGCTTCAACAAGAGCGCTACCTGATGCTGGTATACTTACTATGACTGAACTTTTAGATGCAGTTACATTCATGGCGGAAGCATGTGACATTCCAGTAATTGCGGATTGTGATACGGGCTATGGTGGACCTAGTAATGTGGCTCATTTAGTAAAAAAATTTGAAAACGCTGGCATAGGTGGTATATGTATTGAAGATAAAACATTTCCAAAACAAAATAGTTTGTTTAAAGATGGAAAACAAGAAATGATTTCTAAAAAAGATTTTGTGGCAAAGTTGGTAGCTGCAAAAAATGCAAAAAAGGATAGTAATTTTGTAATTATAGCCAGAACTGAGGCATTGATTGCTGATTTAGGAGTGGAAGAAGCGTTAGATAGGGCTAACACGTATGAGAAGGCTGGAGCTGATATCATTTTCGTTCATGCACGAAAAAAAGATCCTGCTGAAATTTTCGAATTTTACAAAAAATGGAAAGGAAAAATACCAATAATGTCTGTCCCAACAGCATTTCCCACAGTAACTTTGGATGAATTAAAATCTCGTGGAGTGAAAATGGTTGTATTTGCACATCAAACTACGTTAGCAGCATTTTCTGCGATATCTGATGTTGTTAAACAAATGTCAAAGATCAAAAGTCTTGACGACTTGGAGACAAAATTAGCTTCAATGGATGATCTTTTCAAATTACAGGGAATGCATAAGATTAGAGATCACGAATCTTTTGTTGAAGAAGAAGTTAAAAAAATGGATCTTAATTGAAAGAAAAAATACAAAACAGATTCAAATGACAAAGAAAACGATAGATGTATTCCACAACAAAAAAACACGTGTGCCATTTTTTGTACCAGATATTTCAAAATCTGATAAATTAGTTGTTATGAATGCATTAAACTCACGTATGCTAACTGATGGACCACAACTAAGAAAATTCGAACAAGAATTTGCAAAATACACTGGATCAAAATATGCGGTTGGAGTTTCGAATGGAACTGCATCACTACATCTAGCTCTCAAAGCTTTAGGACTAAAGAAGGGAGATGAAGTAATAATTCCAGATATTACATTTGTTGCTACAGCAAATTCTGTATTATTAACAGGTGCAACTCCTGTACTAGCAGATGTAAATTATAACGATATGAATATTTCATTAGATTCGATAAAACAAAATATCACATCTAAAACTAAAGCAATTTTACCTGTCCATTTAGCTGGTAAGATTTGTAAAATGTCTGAAATAAAAAAAATTGCCAAGAAAAATAATCTTTTGTTAATTGAAGATTGTGCGCATGCTATTGGCACAAAACTAAACAATAAACATGCTGGCACATTTGGTGATATAGGATGTTTTAGCTTTTATCCGACAAAAAATTTCACAACTATTGAAGGAGGAATGGTAATAACAAGTTCTAAACGTATTGCGGAATATGTTACTTCTGCTAGATCCCACGGCTTAACAAGAAGCCTAGCAAATAGATATTCAAAAGGAAAACCATGGGATTATGATATAAGTGAACCAGGTTTTAATTATAGGCTTGATGAAATAAGATCATCCTTAGGATTAAGCCAACTAAAAAGAATCGATTCGTTAAATTCTAAACGTTTTCTAGCATCCAAGTATTATTCAAAACAATTAGAAAAAATTCCTGAAATTATCACACCCGAAATTTTTAGGAAGAAAGAGCACACATACCATCTTTACATTATTAGAATAAAAAATGAATTTGGTCAAAATCGTGATCAAGTATTCAAAAAGTTGAAAAAAGCGGGTATAGAGGTTTCATTACACTATAAACCACTGCATCGATTTTCAGGATACAAGAATCTCACAAAAACATATGGTAAACTAGATAATTCAGAACAAATCTATAAAGAAAGTTTATCATTGCCATTTTATCCGGCTATTCCCAAAAAACAGCAAGATCTGGTTATCAACAATATTAAAAATTACAGAGTTTGATCAAAACATTTGTTAGTACATTTTATACGTCAATGTTATTACTGCAGATTGCAAGGTAAATCGTATGAAGGTAACTGTAGGTATTCCAGCCTATAATGAGGAAAAAAACATAGCTAAAATAATTGTAGAGCTGAAAAAAACAGTAGATCAAATTATTGTATGTGATGATGGCTCAACTGACTCAACATCTGCAATAGCAGAATCGTTAGGTGCCACTGTTGTTAAGCATACAAAAAATTCAGGGTATGGAATGGCGATTCGAAGTATTTTTTTGAAGGGTAAAGAAATTAATGCAGACATACTTGTGACACTTGATGCAGATGGACAACACAAAATTGAAGACATTGGTAACATAATAAAACCTGTTGCTGATGGACAAGCTGATATTTCAATTGGTTCGAGATTTCTGAAGGAAGACAGTAATACACCTGGATATAGGAAACTTGGGGTTAAAATAATCACAAAGGTGACAAATTCATCATTATCTGAGAAAATAACTGATGCACAAAGTGGATTTAGAGCTTACAATAACAAAGTACTGCAATCACTAACCCCATCAGACTCGGGTATGGGAATCTCAACTGAGATTCTCATTAAATCTAGCAATCTCGGGTTGAAAATTGCGGAAGTTCCAACTGAAATACAGTATGCAGGTGATACATCCACTCAAAATCCTGTTTCTCACGGAACAGAAGTATTGATGAGTACTCTGAAATATATCTCGATAGAAAGACCTCTAAGATTTTATGGTATACCATCAGTGATATTTTTTACAATCGGATTAACTTTTACTTTTTTATCTATTCAATACTATGCAGAGATAGGAAGACTGAACACAAATATCACAATAGTTGCTGCTGGAACACTATTAATTGCAATAATACTAATAGTAACTGCGGTTTTACTTTATTCACTAGTTAGTGTTGTTAGAGAAGGAAAAACAAAATAGTATACAAAATGGAAAATTTGATTGAAGTAAAATCTCCAATTTTTTCTAGAAATAGTTTAATCTATCTTGGAATAATTGGATTAGTTGCTTTTGTAATCAGATTTTTTTATTTCCCTGATGGAATACCTGTTAGTTTTGATGCTTATACGTATTTTTGGTATGCGAATGACCTAAGCTTATCTGGTAATTTTCCAACAGATGTTTTCGGCGTCAAGATTGCGAATAATGGATGGCCAACATTTCTTTCAATTTTTTTCTATCTTTTCAATTCAGATAATTTTTTTCATTATATGGATCTTCAGAGATATGTTACTATTGTAATTTCTGTAATTACAATCATTCCAGTTTTTGTCTTATGTAGAAAATTTTGTGGAAGTGGGCTATCTCTTCTAGGAACAATATTTTTTGTATTTCAGCCTAGAATTATAGAAAATTCACTTCTAGGAATCACCGAACCGCTTTTTATTTTATTGACATTATCATGTCTTGTTCTTTTTTTGCAAAATAACTTGAAATTAAAATATATATCATTTGCATTTTTAGCTTTAGCATGTCTTGTTCGTTATGAAGGAATCGTACTGATTTTACCGTTATCATTTTTGTTTCTTTTTGAAAATAGGAGTAATAAAATAATAATTCCTAAATTTTTACTTGCTATATCCATTTTTACTATAGTTTTACTTCCAATGCTTTTTCTAAGAATAGACGCTATGGGTTATGATGGAATTTTTAGTCACTCTACTTCAGCTGTAGAAGTCTATACAAGTGGAACAAAAATAATACACAGTAGTATAGCTGTTTTCTCTTTAATAAAATCTACTGGTCTTGCAGTTTTTCCGATATTTTTTATTTTTGTACCATTAGGAATTTATGGATTTTTCAGAAAGAGAAATTTTGATAAATACGTAGTTTTATTATTCTTAGCTTTTCTTACATTACCTATTATTTATGCATCAATACGAGAGATAACAGAACCAAGATATCTTTTCAGTTTATTTCCTATTCTTTCACTTTTTTCTATTTATACTGTAAAAGAAATTATTGGAAAATTCAATCGAACTAAATTGATTTTCATTATTACTATATTTGTGGTTTTATCATTATCAGTAGTTTTTCTAGAATATACAAAAATTGATTACCAGCATGAGATGGAAGCATATCAAATTGGATTTGAAGTTCATAAAAGTGCATCTGTAATCAATGAGTACTTGCCAGAAGTAAAATATGTTCATGGTAAGGATGATTTGTTTTGGAATCTAGGGACTTTTCCAGTATTAAGCTCTGAAACTGAACGAAAGGTGAAGGGAATTAAAATATTTGATTACGATACATGCTTCAAAGAAAAAGAATTAGAAACAGGATGTAGGCAATATGACTATCCATCATTGAATAAATTTATTGATTTTGGTAAGAATCATGGTTTAACGCATATTATTGCGGATGGAAATTCAAACAGACCTGACTTCATTAAAGATGTTTTTGAAAATGAAGGAATTCCATATTTGACTAAAATATATGATTCATCAGAATATGATTATGATTATCATCTTAAAATTTTTAGGATAGATTATGAAAAATTTGAATTAATAGGACACAATTAGAATAGTATTTAATCATTAAGTTCATGAAATTTCTGATAGTTAATTTCAAATACTTTTACTTTAAATTCTTTGTAATTCATCTCGGCTGAATCAAAAATTTTTTTCATGAATGGATATTCTTCTTCATTATGATACAAATCATTTAGAAATGGAAAAAAATAACTTCCACTTTCAAGAATTCCTACATATTTTAGTTCTACAAGTTCTCCGTTAATAATCAATTCTTTCATAGTTTTTCCATTTACACTTAACCATACAATTTTTCCTGGTTCATAGAGATCTGGGTATGGATTCTTTCCTCGTGGAGATTTAAATGATTTAAAATCATTATCGTCTGATGTTAGAGATACATAAGCTAGATAATCTGTAACTATTTGATCCCTCAAAATTCTACCATCATAATTTTCAACCAAATACTCGGTAAACTCAAGTTTTTCTTGTTCCAGAGCTGAATTTGGTAAGCCATAACCAAACTCACCCACTCCCATTGTAAATGTAGTAGCAAGAAGAAATACTACACCAACAACTACTATCAAAAAGATGGATTTTTGTCTATTATTAAAACTGAATGTACTCAGACCATAATTTGTTACTCTTTGAATCGGGATAACTGAGAAAATGATCAAAAATGGGAATAAAGAAAATAGGAATCTTCTTTCATCTATTATTGCAAATGGAATTGTTAATACAGTAATTATACTTAAAATCATAATCCAGTTTGCTTTAATGTTCTTCAGTTTTTGATCTATAGGTCTTAAAGAAAATAAAATTCCAAATGGTATTAAAATAAACAAATATGGATATAAAATTCTGAATAAAATATTAAATAAATTTACAAATCCGTTTACTAATCTATCCAATAATCCAAGAGCACCATGTTTTTCCACAAAGGAGGTTATCCCTACATCTTCTGGGCTAGTCAGTAATTCAGAATAATCATCTGCAAGAATAGTTCCAGTATACCATACATAGAAAGGATCATCGAATTGCAGATCTCGTTGAATAAAGAGTGGTGAGATTGTAATCAACAGAATAATTATACATATTGAAAAATTTCTTCGAGAATTTAATTTAGATCTATGAATTACAAAATATATCAAAATAATTGCAAGAACAGGATATATGACCTCTAATCTTACCCACCAACAAAGACCAGTAAAAATGAAAGCTAGATAATGATATTTTGTCTTACTTTGTAGAATAAATATCATTGATGTAATGAGAACTAAAATCAATAAAGGTTCAGAAAGTGCAGTTCCTGAATTATAATTCAGATGTGGTTCAAACGCAAATAATCCTGCTGCAACCAGAGAATACTTTTCGTTAAAAAATTTTCTTGCAAGTATATACATTGGAAAAATTGTTATTGTAGAAATTGTCAGTGTTAGAATCCTAGCAATACTTGAATAATCAAGAAAATCATTTGAATTTAATACTGATACAAATGGAGTTAAAAAAAGTGCCCAACCAGGATTTTTTTTCTGACTGAGGAAAAAATCACCCTGACTGTATTGTATTGCATATAAAATATAACCAAAATCATCTGTATGAGGAGGACTTGAAAAATCTACTGTGTATAATTTTAATGGAATAGATGCAATTACAATTGCTATCAAAAGAAAAAAAATAATTTTTTTCACTTAAAATACTCACCAAGAAATAAATTCTTTGATTATCTGCCAGCTAAGACTAGCTCCAGTAGGTAAAGGTTTCATTTTTCTTTGACCACCAATCCTGTTAGGCTCACGTCCATCAATTTCAAAAACTTTGTAACCTTTTTTTGCTGCTCTGATACAAATTTGTTGTTCAATATTCAAATGCTGTGCATCTGTTTTTAGTTTTAACATAATATCTCTTCGAATAATTCTAAATCCATTAAGTGCATCACTGTAATGCCCTCCAAAAAATACGTTAACTAGAAATGTAAACATTCTGTTACCAAATCTATCAAATGGCCCAGCATCACTACTTTCTGAATATTTACCAAATCTAGAAATATGAACTATATCAAAACCTTCACTAATTTTATTAATCATTTTTGGAATTTCTTCTGGTTCGTCATTCCCATCTGGACTAAAAAACATAATAAAATCAGAATTGGTTTTTTCAACTCCTATTCTACATGCGTTTCCTTCACCCCTATTATTTTGATGAATTACCTCAAAACCCAACTTTTTTGCTTCTTCAATGGTTCCATCTTTTGAACCACCGTCGACAAGAATTATTTCTTCAGCCCAATCTTTATTCAGTTTAGGCATAATCGCTCTAACCCCATCAATTTCATCTAAAGTTAGGACAATAATCGCTGTGCTCATTAATGAATGAAAAATTTGAGTGTATTTTAAGCGATTTATTGATTTATTCTAATTCATAATGAATTGTTATTTGATGCATTTAGCTTCGATTATTATAAAATAACAAAAATAATTTAGTCTGCCTTTCTCCAAGTACAAATTTAGTTTATGTAATGATCCGAACGGAAAAATCACTTTTTTTCTAATTGATGTTATCTTGAAATTATTTTTTTCAAGAATTTGTTTTAAATAACCCATACTAATAAAATCCCTTTGCCCATCATCAAAATACTGATTTTTATCAAATATTCTTAAGAATGAACGTATTCTATCTACCAATTTCATATCTTGATTAAATACTGTAATCATAAGTTTAGATTTTTTTTTTAATGCACTATAGGAATCGCTAAGAAAATGCTGTGGATTGTCAAGATAATAAATCGTTTCTGCCGATAAAATACCATCTAGAATATTACTACGTATAGGGAGTTTTTCCGCATCGCAACAAATTACATTTTCTCGGTTATTTCTAACAGCCTGTTTACACATTTCGTAAGAAATATCGGTACATATGATTGATTTATCAATCAATCCAGAAATTATTCCTGTTCCAGAACCAGTTTCAAGTATGACCTCCGCTGAATCTATTTTAAATGATTCTGCCCGTCTGGTAATAGTATATGAATTTGAAACTTTTTCATACGTATCTGCAATAGAATCAAATTTCTTTTTGAATTCCAGATTTGATAGTTTTTTCATTCTAAATTACTCTAATAAATTAAGAAATAATTTAATTTATTTCTCATAATATGATGCAGTGATTTGTAGTCCTTTATTAAGAGAATATTTTGGTTTCCATTTCAATAATTTTTTTGCTTTCGAATTATCAACTTCTAATTTTGGAATTTCAAGAGATCTTTTTGGAAAACTATTCCATTTAATTTGTCCTTTATATCCTGTAATTTTTCGAATTTTTTCAGCAAGTTGCCGAATTGACAGTGATTTTCCAGTTCCAATATTAATTGATTCTCCAATAATTTTTTTATTCTTACTTTCAGTAGCTAAAATATATGCAGAAAGTAAGTCTGGTTCAAAAATAAAATCACGATAAGGAGTTGGATCACCTAATTTAATTAGAGATTTTCCCTGCAACATCTGATAGATTGTACTCTCTATTACAAATTGATGATTGTATCTTCTTCCATACGAGTTTGCATTCCTGAATATAATTGCTGGAAATCCATAAGCCTGATACAGGTATTTTAGATGTTTTTCTGCTGCAATTTTTGCAACACCATATGGACTCGCAGCTCTTAGTTCTGCAGTTTCTTTTGTAGGAAATTTGGTTTGTATTCCATATTCTTCTACAGATCCAGAAAAAATAAATCTCTTGAGTTTAGGAAGAACTCTACGAGCAGCTTCTGCCATATTCACAACACCTAGGAAATTTACATTGAATACTTCAGTAGTATGAGTAAAACTATAAGCAACTGACGTTTGTGCTGCAAGATGAATTATTACATCTGGTTTAAAATTGGCTAAAACATCTTGAATGTTAAGATAATCAGTTAGATCACCAAAATAATATGATACTCCTTTATTTTTTTCACCCTGTATCATTGATTCAGTATTTGAAGCAATTGCACGATCGGATTTTGCTACATTTCTAGCTAATGTTCCAATTTTATGACCTTTTTTTAGCAATGAATTTGATAATTGCTGGCCCAAAAATCCAGTCGTGCCAGTAATAAAAATACGCATAGAAATTCAAATGTTAAACATGTATTATACATTGCGAAGCAAAAATCAGAGTTTAAAAAACTTTAACCTGCTCTATTGCTTTAGATAGATTTGAGAATTCACCGTCTCTAGGATCTAATTCTCCAGATTTGATTCTAATTAGTATTTCATTTATTCCATCTTCTGCAGTTTTTGAGACATTAAAATTTAGTTTATTTTTTATTTTATCAAAAGAAACTTTGTAATTTCTTGGATCTTGTTTGGTTTCAGTTATTTCTATGGTTGATGACGGAATATGCTTTTGTATCATCTCAGCTAAATCTTTTTTTGTATAATTTTGCTTGTTGTCACCAACATTATAAATTTCACCAGAAATATTTTTTGAATTTTCAATTGCAGTAATGCATGCAGATGCAATGTCATCTACATGTACTAAAGGTCTCCAATGATTTGGCCCAAAAATTGATATTTTATTATCTATTAGTGCGTCTCGGATAAATTCCTGTAGAAGTAAATCAAATCTCATTCTAGGTGATAACCCATAGGCTGTAGCAAATCTCAGTACACATGGCTCGAATTTTTTGTCCTGGGAATTTAAAATATTGAATTCCGATTTGACTTTAGTTTCAGAATAAAGTGAAAGTGATTCTAATGGTGTATCCTCATTAACAGTTTCTAATGCAGAGCCATAATTACTACAAGTTGATGCAAAGATTAATCTTTGAACTCCTGCTTCCTTACAAGATTCTATAATTTGTTTGGTAGCTAATTCGTTGATCTGTTTTGCAATATCCGGAATTTTACTACATAGTGGTTCTCCTACAATTGCTGCAAGATGGATAACACAATCAACATCCTTAAGAACATTTGTAAGAATTTTTTTATTTCTGATATCATCTGGAAAAAGTTTTACTGACTTATTAGAAACAAGATCCGAAATACCATCTTGACCAAAAATTAATGAATCTAAAACTTTAACATTATATTTTGATGATACTAACTTTCTTGTAAGAACACTTCCAATATAGCCAGCTCCTCCAGTAACAAGTATATTAGAAAATTTACTCATTCCTGAATAATTGTAAGTCATCTTTATTTATTGTTCTATAAAAAAACATGTGATATTTTGAAAAAAATCAATCAAATTGAGCCACATATGGATGATGATGAAAAAAAAGAATTGATTTCAGTAATCAATTCAGGTTGGTTTACTGAAGCTTCAAAAACTAGACAGTTTGAGAAAATGATTGCAGATTTTGTTGGTGTAAAATATGCGTGTGCAGTAACAAGTGGTACTACAGCACTATATGTTGGATTAAAAGCACTTGGAATTGGTAGAGGCGATGAAGTTATAGTACCAGATTTAACTTTTGTAGCCAGTCCTAACTCAGTTGAAGAAGTTGGAGCGAAACCAGTTTTAATCGATATAGAACAGAATTCACTAAATATAGATTTGAAAAAAATTAAACATGCAATTACTAAACGTACCAAGGCAATAATGCCAGTTGATTTTAATGGTCGTGGTATTGATATAAAAAATATAACCGAACTGGCGAATAAACATAATTTATCACTAATAGAAGACGCAGCTCATGGTTTGGGTTGTTTTTATAATAAAAAACATGTGGGTACCATGAGTGATATTGGAATTTTTTCTTTTAGTACACCAAAAATAATCACAACAGGACAAGGTGGAATGATTGTAACTAACAATAAAAAATTATATGAAAAATGCAAATCTGTGAAAGATTTTGGTCGAAAATCTGGCACGAAACAAAATATGCGTATGGCTTTTGAACACCCTACAATAGGATATAATTTTAAATTCACAGAGTTTCAGGCCGCAATTGGAATCGCTCAAATGAAAAAACTAAGAAAAAGGATGATTATCAAGAAAAAAATGTTTAGGATATATGAAGAATTGTTATCCAAACTTTCATTTGTTAATTTCATCAAAACAGATCTTGATATAGTCACACCATGGATGGTTGACGTCTTGGTGGATTCAAAGAGAAAAAGGGATGCTATAATAAAACACCTTGAAAAAAATCATGTTGAAACAAGAATATTTTATCCGCCCATACATAGATTGGCTCCCTACAAGGATAAAGATATGAAATTTAAGATAACTTCTAAAATTTCAGACAGAGGAATATGGCTTCCTTCTTCACCCACATTAAAGGAAAACGACATTGAGTATGTATGCAGAAAAATAATCTCCTTTTCTAAAACTAATTATTTTTGAATGAGAACCCACCAGTAAATTTCAACGAAATGAATCCAACACCAACTGAATACCATAAAGTAAAAACTCGAATCATTACACTTAGAATCAATGCTGTAGAAATATCGATCCCATTCAGTGTAAATAGACCACTGATAGATCCCTCAGTAACCCCAATTCCACCAGGAATAAATGATATGGCACCTAAAAGAATGGAAGTTGTATAAATGGCAAGAATCGTCAAGTAATCCAATACATTGACGTCAAAAGCCATTAAAACGTAGTAAACCGCAATTGAAATTATAAACCAATATGTAACCGAAAGTAAAATACAGATTGTTGCAACTTTTACATGTGTAGATTTCTGGATAATTGTATGAAATTCTGTTATGTTATCAACATGCTTTGAAAAAAACTTTGTTTTTGTTATTCGTTTAAAAAATATCTCAGAAGCAGGTCTATAATACATAAAGAAGAAAATTACAGCCAAAAATAAAATCGCGATAATTATAAGATAAAAATCCATTCCTAGAATTACTATTCCTATTATCGAAGCAAGAATAGCACCAATAAGATCATACATCTTTTCAACCACTACAATTGGCACAGTTTTTGTACGTGGAATATTACAACTTGTTTTAAGAATTTGAGATTTCATTAGTGTTCCAATTTGACCTGGTGTGATTTCAAAAGCTATTCCTGCAAAAAAAACAGCGATGCTTTTTGTTAATGGCACATCTAATTCACAGTTTTTAAGTAAAAAATGCCATTTTATGATAATAGGAATCCAGCTAACGGATACAAGTAAAAGGATTAGAGGTAAATAATTAATTTTAAAATTGGATATTTTTTCTGAGATTATACTAAAATCTGATAAGAATAAGAAAATTGCATATATTCCAATTGCTGCAATAAAAATCAGAATTAATCTGTTATCTAATTTCATAAATATTCAACAAGTAATTGAAAAGATGCCATTATAATCTAAATGAAGAATTATCTCATAAGTAAAAAAAATCAGTCAAGTGATACTTCTCTTTTATCTATATGCTCGTTTAATTGTTTTTGTAATTTAGATACTTCACCCAATTCATCATCTGTTAATTTTTTATTTTCTGATAGCTTTAACACTAATTCAGTAAGTTTTAGATACGATGGTAAAAGAACTTCAGTGTTTTGCAGTATTCTTCTAATATGTGGATGTGTTTCAATAATGATATCTGCTTCGGCTCTATATGATTTTGATCTCTTGAAATGTACATAACCCACAAGAATGAGTATTGGTATACCTACTCCTACTATAATCACAATATAATGAAAAAAAGTAGGAAAAATTACACTTAACATGGGATACCTTTCAATCGCAAGGAAAAATGTAACGGTTAAAGTGTTTACTGCAGCCACGATAAAGGCAAAATATGTAGCCCATCCTGTCCTAAAATAAAACCATCCTCTAAAACCTAGATTTTTCTCCACAAAATTTTCGTCTAATTCGAGTATATCAATTTCACCACTAATAGAAATTGATTAAGATGTCTCAAATTACTAGAAAATGGATTGAAAAGCTAACCTATGTTTTTTGCAATATGTTCCAAGGCGGTGTTTGATATTTTATGTTGATTATGTGTATCATCTAGAAATATTTGGAAACTACCTTTACCTAATTGTGCTAATTTATTATCTATAAAATACTCATAAGTTTCATATCCATACCCTGAGAAACAACATGGATCATTTTTATTGAAAATTTGAATATGTTTTCTATCATTACCATATCCACTCAAAACATATAATTCTAAATAATTCGCAATTTTATACAAATCAACATTTGTTTGTTCATAATCACCTATGTCCCTCTCATCTACTCTGAGATAAAATGGGATTGAACCAGCAATAGAAAAGCTATCTGTAATTCTATCATCAATGGCAGAATATACAACAGCAGTCCATCCACCACCAGACAATCCTATAATTGAATATCGCTTAAAATCATATTCCTTATCTAGAAAATTTAAGTTCACCTGGATTGGATGGATAAATAATTTCATAGGATTGAAAGTATTTTGTTCCAATAAACTAAGTTGGTTATGAGAGATTAGATGCATTTCACCAAATCCATCGATCTCTATAATTGGCTGATTGTTCATACCCACTAATGGCATAGTCATGGCAAGTACTGTAAAATCTCTTTCAAGAAAGAATTGAATGGTATCACTACCCAAAAGAAAATCTCCGTCATGACCATGATGATATAGAATTAATTTTTGGTTAGACTCTTCCGGTAGTAGAAGATAAGACACTGAATTTATCCCATATTCCATTTCAACAGTTAGTTTATCAATACGTTTGAGATTCTGAAAATTATTATACCTAGAATCGTATATATCAGATTCAACTTCTGGTAATTGTCCAGCATATTGTACGCGTTGTAGACTTCCAACATTCCAGAAAAATTCTATCAAATCATTTCTTTTTTTCTCAATGTCTGATTCTTGATTAATTTTGACTAGTGTGTTCAAATCAGATTGCATGATAAATTGATTATTTTCAATTGATGTTTCTTTCTTTACTAGGTCTGCAGATGAGTCGAAAATTTCATATGGAAAAATTTTGTATACGCCCACTGTTAGGCCAAAAATGAATACAATTCCCATTAATACAATCAATGAAGGAATTAAAACTATATTTCTCACATAATGAGTTAAAATTTATTATTTAAAACATTACTATGAACAAAATCTTCTCAATTAACTCAATCGTTTACGCAAAATATATTCTAAAATTTTACATTAAGATTTTATTCCATTCATATTGACTTGAGATGTGGGAATAGAATTAAAATGACTTTTAACTCTTAATTTCATTTTATCAAACCCCTCTTCCTCAAACCATTGCTCTACTTCCTCAGAACTAAAACTCCAATTAAACTCTGGATTGAATGCATCAAACCAACCATGTATATCACCACCAATTGTTTCAACCTTTTTTTCACACATTTTGATCTTTTCTTCAAATGATAATTTTTCCCATTCCTTGTGTTTTTCAACACAGGTATTACCTCTATATCCATCATATTCATGATCGTGTTTTTTATCATATACCATTACGTGTAGCATACCACCAGTCTTTACTTGTGAAGCTATTTTTGAAAAACCCTCACGGGTATTTCTATTATGGTGTAACACACCCAAACATAAAACAAAATCATAAACTGGATTAGATTTGAGATCTAAAATATCACTCACATATGCATCAGGATTAATTTTCCTACAGCGTTTAATTGCCTCAGCACTAATATCAAAACTATCTACTTTTTTTGCGCCCAATTTTTGCATAGCATAAGTCCATATCCCTGGACCACATCCCGCGTCTAAACAAACTTTCCCAACAAATTCATTATCTTTAACTCCAGTTAATTTCTTAAATTCTTCCACTCGTTTCTGAGTAAAATCAAATTGTCCTTTCTTTTTATTAAAATATTTTTCCTCCATAACTTTTTCCCATTGTTCATCAAAATCAGGCATATTGATAACATACATTCCCAATTAGTAATTAACTTTCCCAAGAAAGAATAGAATCTATTAAAAATCTAGAGATTTATATTGAAAAATTATAGGTGGAACAAACAGTTGAAACTATTAATTGCATATGGTGATGAGAATAAGTTTTTTCATTTAAAGGAGTTTGGTATAGCCTTATCAAAATTAGGAGTCGAATGCAAATTTATTAAAGACACGGATTATGTGGTTGGTTTTCCTAGTAAACAAATCAAAAAAGTAATTGAAGGTAATAAAAAACTTAAAAAAATTATAAAAGAATTTTCTCCTGATGCTGTATTTGTTGATAGGCAAAATAAGTTTGGTCTTGAAGTGATAAATAACAAAATACCATTATTTGTATATCTTAGGGGAAACATTTGGTTAGAGCATAAATGGGCCAAAGAAACAATCTATAAAGATCCTGTTATGCGTGCTGTAGCAAATCAAAGGCACAAGATTGCTAATGAAGTATTTGAAAAGTGTGATGGAGTGTTTATGACTGCAGACTACCTTCATGATGTGATCAGAGAACATCATCCAAATACCAAAACTTTTCATTTTCTTGAAGGATTGGATACATCACGTTGGTATCCATCAAAAGGTATGAATCTGAAACATCCTTGTGTAGGTTTATTACAACATGCATTTGTCTGGGGAAAAGCAAAAGAAATGTTAGTCCTAAAAAAAGCAATAAAATCAATGCCAAATATTCATTTCTATTGGGTTGGCTTTGGACAATATCAGGAACGTGTTCTGCAAGAACTAGATGCTTTTGATAATTTCCATTGGTTAGGAAAATTTCCATGGGAGGAATATCCCGAAAATGTTAGACAATTTCTAACAGAAATTGATATTTACGCTCTAGCAACAGGAATAGATACAACACCATTATCGTGTAGAGAAGCAATGTCTATGGAAAAACCCATCATTGCAAGTAACGTTGGGGGAATTCCAGAGATGATTTATGATGGAAAAACTGGATTTTTAATTGACGAGGGAAATGCTGAACAGTGGATAGAAAAAATCTCGTTTATTTTGGAAAATGAAATTGCTGCAAAAGAAATGGGTAAGGCAGCAAAAAAATTAATTATTGAAAAATTCAATTGGAATACACTAGCTAAGGACTTTTTAGCAATAGTAAATCCTATAGTTAAGGAAAAAAAATAATTCGGATTACGTTCAAGTATTTTTGGAGTTTTTAGATTCGTTATGTAACTGTCTAATATATTCAGCCCCAATTTTTGCTGATTCACCAATATTATAGACTGTTTTTTCACGTATCTCCTTGATTAATTTACTAATATCCTGAGTGTTTTTGCCTAAAATTTTAGTGAGCTCTAGAATTTCTTGCAAATTATTGGGTGAAACTACGTGACCGATTTGATCTCTAATGGATGTTTCAATAGGTTCTAATGTAATATCGCTCCAATTTGGGTTTAAGATCTTCTTTGGAACGTCAATAAAAATAACTGGGCGTTCGAAAGTGAATGCATATTCCAACGAAATGCCTGACCAATCTGAGATCATACATACAGAATTATTTAATGAATCAAACTTAATCACGCCTGTTTCGAAAACAAAATCAGGATTTTTTTCAAACTTTTGCTTTATTGAATCAATCAGTTCTGTAGAATCTCTCAGTGTTCTTAGGTGTGGTCTCACTATAACCCTGAAATCTGATTTTAATAGAATATCAATTAGTTCGATTCCGCATGTTTCAAGTAGGTTATTATCTCCATATGATGGTGCAATTATGATCAAATCTTTAGCATGAGAATTTGTTGTTTGAGACTTTCTCTTATTTTGTAATAATGTATCTAATCTACCATATCCATAATTGATCAATTTTTTTTCTTTCAGACTATACACCTTTTCTGTTTCTCGAATTTCTTTGACTTGATGAGGACCAACACAAAAAATTGTGTCATAATTATCCACTGCACCTTTTCTTAGGTACGAATGAACACTGTACATTGAATGAAATAGGTAAATGTAGTGAACAGGATATTCTTCAGATCTTTTTATGTGGAATTTACCCAAATCTGGCATATCAGTAACTAAAATTCTTGCTTTTAATGAAGAGAAGAATTTTGTTCGTGCTGTACCATCACCGATATAAAATGGCAGAATTTTTTGGTTTTTAGCAGATAATACTGGATCATTCTTAACTGATGTAACATAACATATTTGCAAATTCATTTTTTCTGTTAATTCATGGATTAACAGCTGAAAATGATTCATTGACGCCTTATTTTCAGCATAAAATATGATTGAACGTTCATCCTGACTTAATCGATTAATTTTTTTTAATTCAGCCCATTCTGAAACAAAACCAGATTCTAAATCAGATTTGTCAATTGTGTCTGCTTCATTTTCTTGAGAATGGTCACCAGAAATTTTTGATTTTATTCGAAACCAATAGTATTTCAAAGTCATTGCACCAGCCGCGAGTGCACCAGCAATTAATGTAATAATTGTGCTTCCAGTAACTGGATCAATGTAAGCATACGCAGGAGAAACAAAAAACTGATGTAATGTTAGAAATCCAACCGAAAATAAAATTAATTTTTTGTACTTCGTTAACATCGTGGCTTCAAATTTTTTATCCAATATAATCTGATACTTTTTTCTCTTGATCACTAAAAACTACGCCAATAGTACGCAATAAGATAACATTATTGCTTTTGCAATATTCTGTCAACGTATTAAAACACTCTAAGAATTTTGATATTGGTTGGTTGGCCTTGATAATAGATGAATGTAGATCATCATGATCAAGCATTATAATCTTGTTAGTACCTAATGCGTCCGTGATTGGTTTTATGTTTGCAACACCTTCTACGCTTTCAATTTTTGGAACAAGAATTACATCTTTAGGAATAATATCTACATATATCTCTAGATCCTTAAGAGAGTTGATATTTGATATTGCAAAGTACTTAATGTTTTGATTAGATTTTATTATTGGAATGAGTTCATCTATACTGTATTTGTTGTTTGGTGGTTTAGTCCTATTCGTGGGTAAATCCAAAAATATTTTACGTGTTTTATGTTTTTTCAAAATTGTCTGTAATTCATTTAAATCATTAACCCAGGCAAGGTTTATTCTAAAAACTGCATCCTTTGGGATATCTACTTCATAATTTGTTAAATTTTGTGAAATAATTAGCATTGGAATATCTTCCCATCAATTTTTTATCTATTTATTTAGTGTGATCAAAATATATTGTAATTATTTTATATTTTTCACTTAATTTGTTTTTTTTCTATCCAGTCAAGTACTTTTTGTACAGAATCATCAATTGTAGAATTTTCAGTATCCACAACTAATTCAGGATTGGTTGGTGGTTCATAAGTAACATGAATTCCTATAAAATTAGACATTTCACCACCGCGTGCCTTCTTATACATTCCACGCACATCCCTTTTCTCGCATGAATCAATAGAACATTTAACGTAGACCTCAAGAAAATTGTGATCTTTTAAGATTTGACGTGCGTCATCTCTATTTTCAATAAAAGGACTAATTTTTGAAACACATACAGAAACATTATGTTCTAAAAGTAATTTGGCTATGTTAGCAACTTTCTTGTTGTGATTGATAATACCACTTCTTGAAAAATCTTCGTTTGGCGATAATAACTCTCTCATTTCATCGCCGTCTAGTATTGCAAGATTTGGTATGTGTTCTGGCAATTTCTTTGC
>CACLIK010000003.1 GCA_902606965.1 uncultured marine group I thaumarchaeote | reverse complement strand
TCGCTTGGTGCTTCTTCATATTCTGTTTCGGATATTCCGTTGACAGGGAGAGCTTTGTTGACTTCTGGATTACAAGTACCACTAGTGGGAGAAATAACAGTTAGCCAAACTGATGATATAAAAGATGTCTACGAAGCAATTGCTGCCGGAGAAAGTCTGAATTATAGGGTAATTGGCCAGTACACAATCGAAACTGCTTGGCAGGTAATTGATATACAGTTTGATAGTTCAATTTAGTTTTTTATTAAATTTGTAGTAAAACAAATGGGCCGAGAGAGATTCGAACTCTCGACCACTGCCGTGTCGAGGCAGTATCCTAACCAACTAGACCATCGGCCCATGTCAGCCAAACATTATTGCTGGATTATTAACGTTTAACAAAAAATTAGTAAATCTTGATACGCTTAAATTGTTACATGTGTTTTTTTTGCTGGGCTTGTGGCGCAGTATGGATAGCGTGGTAGCCTCCTAAGTTGCAGGTCGAGGGATCGAAGCCCTCCAAGCCCGTTTTTGGATCCACATTTTAAAATTCAAAACCTATTAGGATAATTGTACATCTCAGCATATGGATAAATCCAATGCTTGTCTCTGCAAATGCCATTTAGGTGGTGCTGTTAGCTGTCCCGGCTGCAAAGATAACCACCAAGATGGACACAAGTGTGAACATTGTAAATGATATTTTATTCAGCTATTCTTCCGTCAGCGGTATAAACAACTTGTTTGCCTAATTTTTTATTGGACTTTTTACTAGGTTTTTTACTAGGTTTGTGACCGCCGTGCGCATAATCTGCGCTTATTTGTGCTACAAAACATACCGCTGTCAAGAACCACATAATTGGCACAGCTAGCAGGAATACCAAATCAAAAACTTCAGCATAATCTACGAACATTGGCCATAGAAAAGTCAAAACTGCCGCAAAGACGGCGCAAACTAGAGTGGCTAACTGATTATAGAATAAGCCCATATGATCCAAAAAAATTGGATGAATATAATGGTAGTGATAAATTTTTAGAACTATGAAAAATAGGCCCTAGCGAATATCTTAAAGAGCAGGAACCGTAGATTGCTGGGTTTCTGATTGTAATATTTTGATTTTTGTAAGCAATTCGTTTCTAAGATCTCTAGCCACACGTCTTACTGTTGGTCTTGGAACTCCTAGCTTATCCACAACTTGCGAATAGATATCTTGTTTATCTGTAATTCCTTCGTCAAGCAAAGAGTTGATTGCTTCTTTGATAACTGTGCTTTGATTTGTACGATTCACAAAAGTTATCTTTTATTGTTCTATATAAGACTAGTTTTAAAAATCTGGCAGAGATAGTTATTTATTTTAGGAAGTGCCATTGGTACAGATCCCAAAGACTCTTAACCTAAATTAAAAATTAAAATAAAATGCCTGAAGAGGTAACAATTAAAACAAATCTAGGAAGTATAAAATTCAGTCTGCTGCCAGAGTTAGCGCCCGAGACGGTTAGAAATTTTTCAAAATTAGTAAAATCTGGATTTTATAACGAAACATTATTCCATCGAGTAATACCAGGATTTATGATTCAAGGAGGAGATCCTAATACCAAAACACCTGACAAAACTGTGTGGGGACAAGGTGGACCTGGATACAATTTAAAGGCTGAATTCAATTCAAGATCTCATCTTCGTGGAATTGTGTCAATGGCTAGAGCGGCAGACCCAGATAGTGCTGGCTCACAGTTTTTCATTGTAACCAGCGATAGTACATTCCTAGATAAGCAATATACTGTATTTGGAGAAGTTACTGAAGGTATGGATGTTGCAGATAAAATCGTTAACCTTCCTAGAGATGGTAATGATTGCCCAGAACAGGAAGCAAAAATGCTTGAAGTTACAACATCAGAGTAATAGAGCCTAATTAGTTAATAATTCCTTTTGGACAAAGTAAAAGCTCCTATCAGCCTGCTTTCCTTTTCTGAGTTCCTTGCTAAATGCCATCTCGGCAAGTATCTTAGATACATCCAGTGGGTTTACAACCCATCCGTGTTCCCTCAACTCATTGACGGTTTCTGATACAGTTCTTGGTTTATCAAAAAAGGAATTTTTTGATAGAATTGTTAGCTTCCCACGTAATTCTTTTATTGGTACAAAAACTGGTTCTCCAAACTCTGGCTCGTAAACCTCAGCATTTTCGAGTGAATCAAGTGCATTATTTTCTTCGGGGTTGGGTTCATTTGAATATGGTAGAATTCTTGCATTACTTTCTTGTAAAAGCGAAGAAATGTCTGCAATGACTTTTCTTATTGTATTATTATCTACGTAAAAATCTCGGGAGTCAATTTCAATTTCGCTATCTCCAACTCTAAGTCTAATTTTAGCCAATGAGATAATAGTCTTAAATTTTCATTTATTTTGGTAGCTCTAAGTAGCTTAAAGAATTCATCAAAATTTTTACACATTACGTCTAGATTCATTTGAAAGGGATTTATACGAAATAACAAGCCACGATAGATGATGTTAACCGTTTTTGGCTCTACCGCACTTGATACTATTAGAACGCCAACCAGAGTGTTAAAGGATGTACTTGGAGGAGCTGCAACATTTGCTAGTATTTCAGCTAGCTTTTTTGTAAAACCTGGATTGATTGCGGTTGTAGGAAAAGACTTTCCAAAAAAGTATCACAGAATTTTAGCCAAACGCTTAGACTTGAGTGGTTTATCTATAAAGAACGGTAAAACTTTTCGATATTCGGGAAGATATGATAATACACTGAGCTTGAGGACTACACTACGTACAGATCTAAATGTGCTAAAGGACTTCAAGCCTACTGTACCAGAAGATTATAAAAAATCTAGTTTTGTGTATCTTGCTAACAATGATCCTGATCAAAATAAATCTCTGATTAAAGAGTTTGACAACGTAAAATTTTCCATGTGTGACACAATAGATTTTTGGATATCTACTAAGAGAGCATCTGTGATAAAGATGTTCAAAACTGTTGATGCAGTGGTGATTAATGATGAGGAAGCAAAACTACTAACCAAGGAATTCAATCTAATAAAATGTGCAAAAAAAATAATGGACTGGGGAACAAAATACGTCATTATCAAAAAGGGTGAGCACGGATCTCTTCTGTTCTTTGAGGATGTCATTTTCCCTTCTCCCGCGTTTTCTTTAGAAAAAATTGTGGATCCTACAGGTGCGGGTGACTCGTTTGCTGGCGCCATGATGGGATATCTGTCAAGTAAGAACAAAACAAATCTCACCACGATTAAAAAATCCATTGTTTATGGTAACGTCATGGGTTCGTTCACGGTTGAGGGATATGGTCCGGATGTATTATTACGAATAAAAAAATCAGACATCAAGAAAAGAGTAACACAGTATGAAAAAATGACTCGTTTCTGAAAAGTTATACATGTTAACATGATTTGTGTGATATGGAAGATAAGCTAGAAGAAATTTTTTCTCTTCAAAAAGGATTAACTGAAATGATGAATTTGGATAGATACCCAGATGATGTTGAGGGCAGGATTTCTGCTTTATGTACCGCAATGATTCACGAGGCGGTAGAGCTGCAACGTACTACAAACTGGAAATGGTGGAAAAAACAAACAGAATTCAACAGGGAGGAAGCTAGGGAGGAACTAGCAGACATTTGGCACTTCCTGATCCAAGCCTCGTTAGAGCTAGGTCTGACCCCAGAAGATATTTTAAAAGAATATCAAAGGAAAAATGAGATCAACAGACAGCGCCAAAAAGATGGTTATTAGATTAGTTTCTGCTTTATGAGATAATATTCCTCATTTTTCTCAAATCTCGTTTTCTTACTTTTGGATGTACTGGTAAGCTTATGACATGAGATGCTGCCCACTCTGTATTTGGAAGATGTATTTTGGTTTTGTAGTATGGTGTTTTGTGAATAGGAGGATAATAGTAAACTCTCGCACCAATTCCGGCGGCATTCAGATCCTTCATCATTTTATTTCTATTCTTTATAGCAATGGTATACAAATACCAATTTACAGTTTCATTCTTGCGCTGTACTGGTAAAACAATATCGTACTTTTTTAAAAGTTCAGTGAGGATCTGCGCATTCTTTTTTCGTTCGCTTAATAGATGTGGTAATTTTTTCATTTGAATTTTTGCTATAGCAGCACCAATCTCAGAAAGTCTAAAATTTAGACCTAGTGTGGTTGTTAAATTATTTTTGGCTAGACCGTGGTTGCGGATCTGCTTTAGTTTTTCAAATAGTTTTTTGTCATTTGTTACAACGGCACCTCCCTCGCCAGATGTAATAACTTTGCCAGCATACATGCTAAAACACCCAAGATGTGAAAAAGTGCCGGAGTGTTTGCTGCTCAATTTTGAGCCTAATGATTGTGATGCATCTTCAATGATTTTGATGTGTTTCTTTTTTGCTATCTCTAGAATCTCATCTATGTAAGCCATATGACCATAAAGGTGGACTGGAATTATTGCCTTGGTTCGTCTTGTAATTTTCTTTCTCAAATCGTTTGGATCCATTGTATAGTTGTCTTTTAGAATATCAACAAAAACAGGCTTTGCTCCTACAGACTTGACTGAATTTGCAGTAGCTACGAAAGTAAATGATGGTACTAACACTTCATCTCCAGGTTTGATATCAATTGCATATAGAGAAGCTTGGAGTGCTGCGGTTCCAGAATTAACTGCTACCGCAAACTTCGATTTGACAAATTTTGATAATAGTTTTTCAAATTGTTGGACTCGTTTTCCTCCATCAAATGAGGGTGAAGTTAATGATTTTTCTGATAAAACTGCAGTGACCTCACGAATTTCTTCCTTGCCAATGTCAGGAATATTTATAGGAATTTTCAATTAGTGGATTTGGCAGCTACTTCTTTAATAAATTTCATTGAGAAATTCTATGAGTTTTTATAGTGATTATTCTTAGCGCAGTGAATGGAAAGGCGACATCTGCAGGAACATGACAGACAGTATAAGGTATTTCTCTATGTTTTCTATGCATGTGCTGTTGTGATGGCTTCCATAACATTCTTCGGTGTTTACTCTATGGCACAAGACTGGAACGAAGAAGGGACATTCATTATGGGAGATATTCTGGTCCAAACCCAAGTTCCTTTTGAAAATTTTGCAAATCTATCGACTTGGCTCTTCTTTTCTTGCGTAATAGGCTGGTATTGTGTTTCTAGAATTGGTTGGAAAAAGACAACAAATTTGCGTTCCTACAGAATGGGGCTTCTTCAGATAATGTTACTAGGATTTACTATAATTTGCTTGTATGAGATATTATGGACTTTTACAATATTGAATGCTGAAATTACTTCACAAATGATCATCAGCGGACAGACGCCAGATATTGATGCTCTTGCAGTGCACTATCCAGACGTCCTACGACCATGGAACCTAATTTTTGCAACAAAGATTTGGCTTGCTGGTGCTATAATTAGTGGTCATGCATTCTATCTTAGTACAAAACCAAGAAAAGCATTAGAAGATCTATAATCATAATTTAGTATTATCAACAATCTGCAAACTTTATAGGCTTTCAAAAAAAACTTCAATTAAAATGGATGTAACTGAAAAGGTTAACTTAGTATCAAGACCGCCTACTGAGGAGGTTGTCACAAAGGAAGAGCTGTTGGAATTATTCAAAACAAACTCAAAACCAAAACACTACATAGGTATTGAAATTTCTGGCTTCTTGCATCTGGGTAGCCTGATAAGCACTGGTTTCAAGATAAATGACTTTGTTAAGGCTGGTGCAGACTGCACTGTATTTTTAGCAGATTGGCACACCTTATTGAATGAAAAGATGGGAGGGAGTTTTGAAACTATAAGGAAAGTTTCAAAATATTATGAGGATGCGTTTAGGCTGGTTTGCCCTGAGGTAAACGTGGTTTTAGGAACTGACCTTTATGATTCCAAAAAAGAATATTGGTCTGAGCTTGTACATATCGCAAAACACATGTCGTTGGCTAGAACCATGCGAACCCTTACAATAATGGGAAGATCAGAGAGGGATGAAAAGGTTGATCTTGCAAAGCTCATCTATCCTGCAATGCAAGCAGCTGATATACACTCGCTTGATTTGGACATTGTTCATGCAGGAATGGATCAAAGAAAAATTCACATGTTAGTAAAGGATGTATTTCCAAAAATGAAATGGAAGGTTCCGGTAGCTGTTCATCATAAATTATTGCCTGGTCTAACCAAACCAACAGAAGTAAAACCTGATGGTGAAGTAGCAAAGATGAGCAAGTCTGACCCCAATGCTGGAGTTTTCATCCACAATTCAGACGATGAAATTAGAACTAAAATTAAGAAGGGATTCTGTGATGAAGGAATTATAGAAAATAACCCAATATTAGAAATTGCAAAGCATGTAGTGTTTCATGAATTTGATACCGTATCTGTTGAACGGCCTGAAAAGTTTGGTGGTAATGTCAGCTATGATAGTTTTGAAAGTTTGGAGTCTGATTTTTCACAAAAGAAACTTCATCCTGCTGACCTAAAGCAGGCTGTTGGGGAGTCTTTGGTCAAGATAGTGTCTCCAATTAGAGATAAATTGGCATTGAGTGATGAGCTGTCTGATTTAATTAAAAATAGTTACTAGTTCTGTATTTTTTGTTCTGCCTGTGCCTGAAGGCTGTATTTTGATTTGTATCCTCTTGGATTAATCATCAGATCGTTAAAGTTGTAGGTTGATGAGTTTCCGACAATAACAGTGCTAATCATGCCTAGTTTGTCAGCATATTCCTCCATATGTTCTAGATCAGTGATAGTTATGGATTGAGATTCTCTGTATGCACCTTTGATTATTGCTACTGGTGTTTGTGGGGAACGATGTTCTAACAAAAGTTTCCTGGTGTCCTGTAACTGATGTATTCTTTTTTTGCTTGAAGGATTGTAAATCACTATAACATAATCGCCTTTTGCTGCTGCTTCTACTCTCTTAACAATTATTTCCCAAGGAACAAGAAGGTCACTCATACTTACTACCGCAAAGTCTGTCATCAAAGGTGAGCCGATTAATGATGCACAAGAATTTAGTGCAGAAACACCCGGCACTATCTCTACCTGCAGTCCTGTTTTAGGATCCCAACCGGATTCTGCAAGTATCTCAAAAATTAGTCCTGCCATGCCATAGATTCCGGGATCTCCACTAGAAACTAGTGAAACAATTTTCCCATCTTTAGCTGATTTAATGCATTGTTGGGCTCTCTCAACTTCTTGTGTCATATCATATTTGTAAACATCTTTTCCATCTATCAGATCTTCAACCAGATTTACATACGTAGAATAGCCAACAATAGTGTCGCTTTCTTCAATTACTTGTTTTGCGCGAAAAGTCATGTGATCGTGGTGACCAGGTCCAACGCCTACTACGTATAACTTACCTGTCATATCATTAATGAATTTACAATTAATTTATCTCTTTCAACACTCAGTTGATTTTATCCAGATGAAATTCTTCATGAAGCGATTGTAGAACAGATTTACAGTCTGAATCCTTTACAACAAATGCCAAATTAAGCTCTGATGATCCCTGCGCTATCATCATTACGTTAACATCTCGTTTTTGTGCGGCAGAAAATACTTTGGCAGCGACGCCTACCGTGCCTTTCATGCCTGAGCCAATAACGGCTATTATTGAAGCGTTTGATGTTCCTTCAATTTTTTTAACCATTTTTCCCAACAAATTCATTTCAAGTGCATTGATCGACTTTGCAAGATCAGATTTTCTGACAATTATTGAGATGCTTGCCTCTGATGGGTTAGAAGAGACCATCAATACATTGATGTTTTTTTCTGCTAAAATTGTGAATATTTTTGCGGCTGAACCTGGCGCAGCAAACAATATGCCTCCACTTAGATCCATCAGTCCTATGTTTCGAAGTGCAGAAACACACTTGACAGTTTTCTTAGTTGCTGCAGAGGGAGATGGAGTTACTAGTGTCCCAGTGTTCTTTACATCAAACGTGCTTCTAATTCGCATGGGAATTTTTTTGGATAACAACGGCTCAAATGTTTTAGGATGTATCTGTTTTGCTCCAAATTGTGCCATTTCAATTGCTTCTGCATATGAAACTTCTTTGAGTAACTTTGCACTCTTTACAAGTTTAGGATCAGCTGTCATCAAACCATCAACATCACTCATTAGCCAAACTTCATCTGCATTTATGCTAGAAGCAATTATTGTCGCGGTATAATCTGAGCCGCCCCTACCGAATGTGGTTACGTTACCATGTTGATCAGCTCCTGCAAAGCCGCCTACAACGGGAATTACTTTTTTTGATAACAAAGAACCTAACGTCTTAGAAATACGGATTCTAGTGGTATCCATCAATGGTCTTGACTCACCAAAATTAGAATCAGTAACTATGCCAACCTCTTTACCATTTAGTGCTGTAGATTCTTTCTTAAGATCTTGTAGCGCAAATGATACTAAATCGTCAGAAAGACGTTCACCAAAAGATATCAAATAATCTAATGAACGCGCCGACACTTCCTTTAGCAGTGTCAGTCCGCGTACCAATTCCTGTAGCTCAGAAACATCGTCATCCAGTTTTGTTATAAGTTGCTTTTTTATCACAGAATTTTTTATTGTCTGGTCAGCAAGTTTTCTATGTTTTTTGATTAGTTCATCTAGCACCTTTGCAACGTCCTTTTTCTTTCTCTGTTCAATCATTCTTGAAATTAGAATTAGAGAATCAGTTACGCCATCAACTGCGGAGCAAACTACGACAATCTGGTTTCCCTTTGAGAATGAAGCAACGGTTTTTGCAACATTCGTAATGTCCTTGGGAGATGCAAGCGATGTACCGCCAAATTTTAGCACTAGTTTCAAAGTAGTATACCTGCCTTGTTAATCAATAAATTCGTTAACTTTCAACACGTGGCGCCAAATAGAAGTGGATTCTCCCAATATTGGTAACCTTAAATTCAATTCGTAGTGGTTTTTCAGTAGAAAATTCGCATATTATCGAATCAGCAGTGCCGCCTACCGCCTTTACTATCGGGTCTAGGTATTCTAGGCTATAGGTACCCGAGCTTTCCTGACTTACAGAGATCTCCTGTAATTCCTCTGTGCCTTTTTCAAGACTTATGGTTGCTTCTCCGGCATCTCCCTTTCCAGAGAACTCGACATTTTTTGGCGTTGTTTTTATCGACAAATAATCTGACACTACATCAATATCGCCTAAAATTTTATCAAGTCTAGATGATAACAAAGTAATTTTTGAATCATAAGAAATTTTTGGCAGTGGCGTGTCAGAAGCAGAACTTTCAATCAGTCTCATTTTGTATTTTTTGTTTTTCCCTATAGACACGCGTAGCATATTATCGTCAGATATGTTAATTTCAATTCCATCGCTCTTTTCGGCACGTTTGATCAGTTTGGAAAATTCATCAATGCGAACCCCAAATTTTATGTCACCATCACAACTGTATTTTTCAAACGCAGAGTTGGGCCAGGAAATATCTATCAGTGCAACATGTGATGGATCCATTCCTCGAAACGACACTCCTTCAACCGTTGCTTCAAAAGTCGCTTCCTCCACCAGAGTTGATATCGCAGATATTATGGCCTTCCATTCATCAGAAGTATTTGTTTTAGCTGAAAATTCCATTTTAATCAAATAACTACAATGTCAGAGTTAAAAGTTATGTATAATCTCGCCAGGTGTGATTACATTTCGTACATCTATAAAATTTAGTTTCAGGTTCATCGGCACTGCGTGTCTGAAATGTCCACGAAACTCCTTCCTTGTTATGACACTTCTCACAGTCAATCGGTACAGTTGATTCTAATCCTTTTGCTTGATTCATATCAGATTCATCCATGACTAGAAATTCAGAATCAGCTCCTTCTGATTTCTTTACGTCTTCTTTGACAGCTCCTTCCTTAACAAATTCACATTTTGGGCAAGCGAGTAACCCATCGCTGTTTTTTTTTAGTCGTGATTCACACTTTGGGCAAAAATCCATTCAGTTTACCTTTATCTTAGAAGCCAACAATTTTTTTAATTCAGCTGCTTCTTCGATTGCAGTGTTTGTAGCCTTTGCTATGTCTTTTAGTGGAGTGTTTGAAACTACCCGCATCCATAACTCGTCAGTCAGTGGATGTCTAGTTATCACGCCAGCAAATTCAGTGCTAGAATTCTTTAGCAGCTCATTCTGTATGATATACAAAATGCCAATATCCCCACCAAGTATTGATAAATTAGCCTCTTTTTTGGTTAATTCTCTTAGCTGAACTTCCATCCAAGCGAAAAACAACTTATTGCGGATATAAATCATTATAAGTACAGAATTGGCCAGCGAGATTTCGAACCTAAACTTGGTTAAGGATAAAGACGTGTATGCGTCTGATGATAGCATTACAATAAATGTTAAATTCTCGCTAAATGGTGATATTCGTAATTCCTTTTCTGAAAAAAACTGGACTGACGCTTACGAAAAGAATGATAACCAATTCAAGCTAAAGTATGGAATCAAGCTGGTCTCCAGTGGATTGAGAAAGCATGATATCGTAAAGCCAATTGATACTTATAGAAAAGCATCTATCTTTTGGACTAGAAATCCCAAGCTTGTAAACCCGATGAAAGAAAAAAGGATTTGGGTTCAGGTGGCAAAAAACTTTGAACCTATAATAAAATTAACAGAGGAAGATGTCCAAAAGGAGTTGTTTGATTTCGACGAGCCAATTGTTTTGAACGCGTCAGACCTTGGACAAGGAAAACACAAAGTCAGTGCAGAGGTTTTTGCCTCATGGAACAAACATGAATACATTGACAAAAATGAAGAAAAAATACAGTCAGAAGAAATTGAAATTGAAATTAATTAGGGATATAAGTACGAACTTTCAAAACTTGACATGGTAAAGTATGATGGTTTGTTAGGTCAGCCGCTTTTAGAAGTAGAAGAGCCAGATAAGGAGGGCGGTGTTACTTTGATTTTCAAAGATAACAGATTTTTATTTATTAAAGTTGAAGATGGTAAATTGTCTACCATTTCAATTCCGGAGTGATTTTATGGCAAAGTTTGACGGGATACGAATGGCTGATCTTGTTGAAGTGCAGGATCCAGACAAGGATGGAGGCATCACACTTGTCTTTAAAGAAAACAAATTCCTTCACGTAAAAGTAGTTGATGGAAAGATTGTCACCGAATCAGTACCAGAATAAGCTTTAAAGAGATTTTGCAAACTGGAAAATTATTTCTTCTTGCGGGTATGATTGAATAGAGCCTGGTCTTTCTTCACGTATCTTTTGTATGGCTTCATCCGCAGACATTTTTTGATATTTTACAAGGTAAGAAGCTAAAATGGTTCCAGTTCTTCCCAAGCCCGCTAGACAGTGAACCATCACTGGTTCGTTGTTTGTTATTCTTTCGTGAATAAAATCCACGGCTGAAACGAGATCAGCAAATTCAGGAACCCCCATATCGTTTGAATGCACATGAAGATAATTGACGTCTTTTGTCCAATTGTCGTCAAGTGGTTGCTCCTTAATTGTAACAATGGATTTTACGCCTTGCTCAATTGTCCACTCCACCTCATCTGTTGAAGTTGGGATTGCACTTCCAGCAAGTTTTCCTTCAATAATCCAAGAAAAGTTATCAGGTTTTTTCCAGATTTTTCCATGAAGTTTACGCTTAACATCTCCAATCTTTGTCATATCAAAAAATAATGAATTTGTAATATAAGATTGGTTAGTCAAATAATAAAAAGAAGTTAAAGGGGATTTAGTCTATTAGTTCAGTCCAGCCTTTTACGAAAACTGAGTTCTTGTAAAGTGGTACTGGTTGACCTACAGTAAAGTCCATTGGTCTCATCCAAAAGATTGCCTTTGTTGGGCATACACCTATGCATGCACCATCAGAGATACATCTCTCTGGATAAAATACAAATGCTTTGCCCCGTTTCCAGCCTTCGACTGGTTTTACTCTTAAAACGTCAGGTCCCAAAGTTGTACAGATTTCTACACAAAGTGCACATCCGATACACATCTGCTCACTGATGTCTGGTAGTATTGCTACTGGCATTGTAATTAAACTGAAAATTCAAGCTTAATATAATTTCCCCTAAAACTATAACGCTGTTTGGGTTATTTTTGATCGCTCACTCTCTTATTCTAAGTTTATAGAATAAGATCTGAGTTGCTTGAATTATCAGCATTAAGCAAAGTAACGAACATGTTGTTCTCCTTTCTTGTTAGTTGAATTTTTGTAAAATGTGAATTGTCTATCACGCTCCTACCAGTATTGTACAACACCCATTTGTCTTCATTTAGTTTTGACAAAATTCCCACCATTACAGTTGATTTAGTGTTTCTTGCAGCTGAAACAAGCAGCATCAAAAATGAGTTAATTAGGCGTGCAAGATCTTTGTTGGCTTCTAGTATATTGAAGAACCCATTTAGCGAGTCTATGATTATCAGTGATCGTTCCGTCGAAACTTTCTCAATTACTGCTTTCAAAGTTTCGCGTAGGCTTCCGTTCTCTGGGCTAAGCAATGTCAGGTTTTTCATTTCTGGTGTCATCCCAGATCTGACAAAGCCGGTGTATTGCAAATCAAAATCAAAGTAAAATATGGGAACTTGCCATTTTGAAATTTCTCTTGTAAAAAAGGACGTTTTTGTAAATGAATCCTCGTAGAAAATCATGTTTGCCGTGTTTTGTTCCAGTATGTTTTGAATAGTTGGTTTTTTGGAATCCATGTCTGCTGGGCTTTTCAGAAATAAACTATGATTTTTCCTGTTCTTCTATAACCATCATAGTAAGCGTTGACTGAACTGAGGTAATTTTCCTAATTTTGTTTGTAATGGTAGACCTCAAAGAATCAATGTCGTCTGAGCTTAGTTTTAGCACAATGTCATAAACTCCATACACGCCTTGGATTTCGTACTGTGTGTCTTTCTCATCAGCTAGTATTTCTTTGATTTTTGTGATTATTGATTCGTCGGTACCGAGATCAGAATTAATGAGAATGTATGAGGTTGGCACACTAAAAATTAGTAAAATGATATTTAAGAGATCGTTGGTTCTTTGTTATGAAAATTGTAGATCTAACTTTGACTGTTTCAGACAAGATCCCCACGTTTCCTGGCTCACCACCGCCCAGTTTCATTCCGTGGGAAAATATCAAAGAAGATGGCTATAACCTAGAACTTTTGTTTTTGAGCTCGCACACGGGAACACACATGGATGCACCACACCACTTCCTCGAAAAGGCAGCAAAAATTCATGAAATTAGCCTCAAAAAATTGGTATCAGAAGCGGCTTTGATACAATGCAGAAAAAGCAGTGGCCAATCCATTACAAAAACAGACATCCAAAAATTTGAAAAAAAGCATGGAAAAATTGAGAATTTTTCTTCCGTAATTTTTCTAACTGGCTGGCAGATAAATTTACAAAAAAAATACTACTTTACTAAGAACCCCGGATTGTCAGTTTCAGCTGCAAAATATCTTGCATCTAAAAAAATCAGTTTGGTTGGTATTGATTCTCCAAGTATTGACTTGGGCAAAGATTCCAAATTTTCCGTCCACCAAATATTTGCAAAAAAAGGAATGTTAATTGTTGAAAATTTAGCAAATCTAGACAAAATAAAATCATCAAAATTTCACCTAGTTGTTTTGCCTTTAAAATTGAAAAACGCAACAGGTTCGCCGGTTAGGGCTATTGCGTTTGTAGAATAAAAAAAAGAGTTTAGAGTACGTCTATAGATTTTCCCTTTGATTTCTCGTCTTCTAACTTGAACACTAGTTCAAGTATTCCGTTCTTGTACGTGGCCTTGGGAGATTCTGCATCAACTTTGTGCTTGATTGGCACTTTTACGTGGTAATTTTTCTCACCACGTTCTGCGTCAATGTGAATTACTTTGTCATCTCCCACAACTACGCTGACGTCCTTTTTCTCGACACCTGGCATTTCTGCGACAATCTTCAGTGTCTTTTCTTTCTCGTCAACTAGAGTGTCAATCAATGGTTCTCTTTTGTTTTCAGTTGGAAGTCTGTCTGGCTGGACATTTCCGTACTCTTGTGTTACAGGCTTGCCGTCAGGACCAGTTGTCATGGTATAACCATAAAAGACTGGACCCGAAACATTTCCTGCATTCTTTAGCATCTCAAAAACATCGTCTAGGTTCACGAACGAACCAGACATCTGTTTAAAGATCCTGTCGAACTCATCATCGTGGAACATTGTCATATTTCACCTAAGTATGTAATAGTTATGACATTATATATAGTTTATTTCTTATTAATGAGTAATATTACACTCATTCTACTATTATTACATAATATTAATATACCTGACATAATATATGGTTTTTATGAGAACTGTAGGCCTATCTGTTCCTGATGTTGTGCGTGAGATAATTACCAGAAACAGATCAATCCATGACTGTATGGCTATGGATGTCATTAACTATACGGCCCTAGCTGTCAAAATCCAACCAGAAGTTCAAAGACAGATTGGCAATCCAATTCATCTGAATACCATCGTTGTAGCGATTAAACGATACGCAGATGCATATGAGAAAAACGAGGAAGTTGTAGACGAGCCAGTTTTGAAAGATGCAAGACTTTCGATGACAGACAGAATCATGGGAATGCAGTGGACACTGAAAGATCTTCTTGATCAGGATATGGCCAGGATGTTGGGAGAAGCTGAAAAGGCACTTTCCAATTCAGAGTTTTTCAGGTTAGGTGATTCCTTTAGAATTTTAGCTGACGACTCTGATGTTACCAGAAGAATATTCCAAAACTTTCCAAAAGAAAATGTGTACAGTTCCGGGCTGGCAAAAATCAGAATCCAAGTGCCGGAGCAAAATAGAGCAGATGTCGTTTCTTATGTAACAGAGATTTTGCATAGAAACGGCATAGACCTGGTTGACGCGTTATTTAGCCGAGATGGCATTGTATTGATATTGAAAGAAGATCAAGCTCCAATAGCATACGAAAAACTTAGAACCGAGATTCCGAGGGCAAAAGAAAATGGTGTGTAGAAACATCTGTGAAGATTATAGGGCAAAGAAGCCAGTCGGCGGTATGAGATATTTGAATGGTCAGAAACGTTGTCAAAACTGTGACCTTTTCATTCATTGGGAAGGTGTCAGATGTCCATGCTGCGCAACAAAACTTCGAGCCGGTCCAAGACGAAAAGGACTCAAACAGATGATGGTAGACTCTCTACAGGAAGCCATCCCAAAAAGTGTCTAAAACTAGTGTTTTTGGACAAAAAAGTGTCTAAAAAGCAGTAAAATTAGCTGTTTTATGTCAAAGTAAGAAAATCGGCATAGTTATGATAGAAGACGAGTGTGATGAATAATGCGAAAACATGAGATAAACAAAAGAAGAAAAGCAAAACAAAATCGTAGATCATCTGCTAAGTCACAAGTGAGTAAAAAACACAAACGAAAACACAAAGATAAACAAGCTCATAGAAAGTGAGGAGTATGACTTCCCCAATTCGCAAATATTATAGAGAAATATTTATCGTAATAGCCGGTGTTGTCGGCTTCATACTCTACGTAAATTACTAGAATATGATCTAGGTATGAAATGCATGTATAATGTATGTAGAAAAATGGTTCAAATCTTGTCTTAAATACAAATTTTGTATGGTAAGTTATGGCTAACACCTCTTACTATAACAGACACCAGGAGTATTTGCGGGAACATCAAAGTTTCCTAGCTCGCCTAGAGGCATCTCGTCTGAGAAATCAGCAACGAAGACAGTAATGATATGTATGCATAATGCATGCATTAACAACCGTATGCTCTAGCCCAATCTTCTGTGCCAAATTCACTCTTGTCACAAAAACCTGTTAAAATCTTCGCATGGCCGCTTGTTAGAAGTAGTTCGTTCAGAAACATGTCGTTACAGAAAACCAATCCAAGTGATCTTCCATACTTGTCTTCTTTCTGCCACGAGTCCTCGATAAATTCAGCGTTAGACCCAACTGGGCAAACAGTTGATGCAAAGTCCTTTGCCTCCTGATATCCTGGTTCGCCGCGTTCCGGAGTGTCTACTAGGGAAAGCCTGATTGTTGTTAGATCAATTATGAGTGTATCACCATCAATTACTCTGGTAATTTGGCTTTCATGGATATCTGATGATCCAAATCCGAAGACCGCGATGATAGAAACAATAGTAATTACAATCGGAACAACATAGTATTTGCGAATTGGGTTCATCAACCTGAAGATCGTTTTATTTCAATTAAGTCTGATCTAGGCATGATTTGTATGTAAATTATATGTAATAATATAACATTTTAACATATAAAATATGTCAAAAACTACCAAAATAAGCTGTTTTTTGTACCAAATCTAGGCGTAAAAGCTACCAAAAACCGAAATGTGCGGTCTTGATATGGTCCTGGAACTTTTCGCGTTTGATCCAAGAGCTGTCCTTCAAAGGATCACATTGTGGACATTTTACAAGTGGTCTTGGTGCTGTTGTTTCCAGAGAAGCTTCTTCAACTTTCATCCCAGGACAATTATGTGGTCTTTCCATGTTAAGATCGAAAAGTCTCCATTGTCCGGTGTTTTCAAAATGTTGGTTGTCCCATGTGAAATGACCGTCTAGACCACATTTTTTACAAATCATAATACTCCCAGTTGGTATTATTCTCAGATTGATTTGAGCATATCTGTGAATTTTTTTAGACCGCCAGTTTGCTCCAACAACGTTCCGATCACCAATCCGTCTGCTCCGGCCTTGATCAGGGAGCTGGCCGTTTTTGCCGATCTAATGCCTCCCCCAACCATGATAAATCCGTCAAATACGGCTCTGACTGTCTGAACCATCTCTGGGGTGACGTTTTGCTTAGCTCCGGATCCCGCTTCTAAATATACGAATCTCATACCCATGTATTGGGCGGCCATTGCGTAAGCTGCGGCGATCTTTGGCTTGTCAAAAGGTATGCCTCTGGCGTTGCCAAAGAACCAAGCTGATGTGCCTTCTCCAATTATTAGATATGCTGTTGGAAGAGCCTCCAATTTCATCTTCCTCACCAGAGGCGCTCCAAGCGCTTGGGCCTGGGTGATGTAATATGGGTTCTCCGAGTTCATCAAACAACTGAACAGAATTGCGTGTGCTTTTGGGACTACTCCGGTAATGTTTCCAGGAAATAGGACAATGTCCAATTTGGTCCTTCTTCTCAATATTCTGACTGCCTTATCCATCCCCATTTGATCAGTGGCGGATGACCCTCCAACCAGAATTACGGGGTAAAAGTCCTTGATGTTTTTGGTGGCATTGAAGAGTTCCTTTGCCGTCTTTTCAACACTGGATGTAGAGCTAAAGTTCTCAGAATCAACCAGCAAAAATATTGCCGTTTTACCCCCCTTTTTACACTTTTTTAGCCTAGTTTCGACCTTATTTCGCATACCTACGGTACGATCGAAACGTAGCATTAAAACTTAATTGAAAGAAGCTATACTGTTTTGTATAGCTATGAGCGACCCCATTAAATCCAATTTTAATACAATTATGCAAGAAATTATCAAAAAATCACTGTTTACAGAGCGACAAATTGAAATTATTCTAAAACAGAAGAAAATGTTACAGGTAGAGTTTGGTGTGTCTAAGGGCGCCTACTACAGACAGCTGGGCCAAGCACGAAGTAAGATTGAGAGTCTGTACTACACAATATTACTCCTGCAGGCGTACGATGTGATACTTCCTGAGAGTGATGTGATGTTTAGGCTCGCAGAACAGCTTAATGTGATGAAAGAGAGTGACTTTACGCCTGAAAATGAAGGTCAGATTATGGATGTCATACAACAAGCAGTGAAACAGTTAGTTAACCTGTGATTTTGTTTGTGAGTTTAGTTAACAAAATTTGTGATGTTATGATTTTTTATTCGTAAATTGTAAACTATTGTTGTCCCGTCATGATAAATCATTTCGTAGTTAGTTTGTTGTGATGATAATTGACATTCCAGATGCGGGCATCATATTGGTTGCAGTGCTAGCGTTTCTTAGCGGTCTTGTAACTTTGTACTTGTACAACAAGACACGATCAGTTGGAGTGTCAGAAAAGATTGCTCCAACAAACTCAGAACGTGTTGATTACTATGAAAAGGAGTTGATTGACATGAAAATACGCCTAGATGCTATGGAGTTAGATGGTGAAGAATACACCAAACCTGACTTGCCAACGAAAAAAGTCAAGTCGTTCGATACGCCAGAAGTAAAGGAACCAGAGTTTGTTGCTCCGAAACCAAAAGCGGCTGCACGAGTTCCCAACATGAGCTTTGAAGAGTCGGTTACATTTGTGTTGGAAAAAATCACACAGGGTCCGATGACATCACGTGACATTGAAGTGACGTTTGGAAAATCACGTGAACATGTTTCAAGGTTGATGAAAAAGTTGTTTGAGGATGGTTTTGTTAATAGAGACACTTCTGCCAGGCCTTATAGGTATACAATTACCGATAAAGGTAGAGAACGGGTTGGTTCTGGTGAAGGCGATGTTGTTTACGCAGTATCGCAGTAAGCGATTAAGGATGTTTTTGGGCTATACGAATGATTTGGTATGACCATTCCCTTCCTACACGTGCACGCTCAATCCTGTTTCGTGAAGCGAACCTTGCCAGATAGGTAGAAACTATGCTTAGTTTGATAGGCTCATTGTACTCATCTTCGTACTTTTCAAGCACGTCTGAGGAGGTGAATTTGCCTGCAGGGAAGTGGCCCTCTACAACATTCCAGATCTTGCCTCCTACAGAGTCCAAGTCTGGGGCCTGTTCTTCCTCTATATTCATTAAATCCATTAATTCGAATAGTTTTAGGACTTTGTCCTTGGTGACGTTACCCTCAATGTCAAACTTGAATTTGGCACCTTCAGTGTCCTCCAGGTTTATTCGTATCCTTTTCTGTTTCATATCGAGATCTATGAGGATCTTGTGTTAACACTTCAATGGATCCTACAAGTTTTGTTAACAAACAAATGTGTTAAGATTGACTGCCTAGCCCACGCTGGGGTGTTTTTAGTTGTTAACAGAGGCTGGACTGGAAATAGGGGGGTAAGGTCTGGCTTTATGCCTAGAGTGGAAACTGGGGGGTATTTTTGGTCCGTTAACAGTTGTTAAGGGTCTTATTAACACCCCTAACAGCCAAATAAGCCTGTTTTTGCCTTCTTTGGTAAAACTATAACTCATAATTAACAAATCTTTTTGTTATGAACCCACACACCTTCGTTTCTAGTCTTTTTGTTTTAAAAAAATTTTTTATGACATTAACAAACTAACAAGAATCAAATCAAAATAACACATTATTTCTAAAATAGATTAGAAATGATGGTGTGTGTGTCATCGATCAGGTCGATCAGAGAATGTCAACCAGAACGATCAATATGGTGAAAACGAACTACTGGATCCATTCAAGTGCCGAATTACGATAGAGAATGATCTCAAAATGAGTACAACGACTTTAGATCCAGTGGAAAGACTGCTTGATAACGCAGAGCAAGGTAACTTGTTAATCAAAAACCCCAACGTATTACGCCATGATTACATTCCAGAACGAATTTTACACAGAGACAAGCAACAGGAACTAGTAACACAATCATTAATCCCACTATACAAAAAATCAATACCACCAAACTTACTAGTCTACGGCAAACCAGGAACTGGCAAGACTCTTGTAATAAAAAAAGTATTAGGCCAAATTCAAAACAGGGTAGACAAGAATTCGCACCAAATTAAAATAGCAACGACAAACGCAAAAGACCAATCAAATCTTTACAACGTGTTAGTTGACTTGGGTAGACAACTTGGTCTCAAATCAAAAAAGACGCCTGACGACAAACTTTGGTTACCAAACACAGGATTGTCAATCAGTGAAGTCTTCAATCGCATTCTTTACATTATTGATAAAAACAAAATTAATTCTGTTTTTGTAATAGATGAAATTGATCATCTTGCTAAACTTGTTGACAAGACTGGTAAAGACGTTCTTTACTCAATTACCAGAGCAAACTTAAAACTAAAAAACGGCTCGTTATCCCTAATTGGAATTTCTAACGATGTGAGATTCAAAGACGAACTAGACCCAAGAGTGATTAGCACACTTAGTGAGGAAGAACTTGTTTTTCCAGCATATGAGACAAACGAGATTAAAGAAATCTTAGAGGATAGAATACCATTAGCATTCGAGGAAGACGCAGTCTCAAGTGGAGCTTTGAATCTATGTGCTTCTATTGCATGTAGAGAACACGGTGACGCCAGAAGGGCAATAAAACTATTAGATGTGGCTGCAAAGACTGCAGAACTCAAACAGGACAAATCCATAACGGACGAACACATACGTTTGGCATCTCAAAGAATTGAGATAGATAAGGAATCACAACAACTTAACGCGTTTTCATTACACGAGAAGTTACTTGTAATCACTGTAATGAAATCACCAAACATCTCAACTGGTGACATCTACGCTGGCTACAAATCACTTTGTAAAACAACTCACCAAAACACACTCACACAGAGGCGTGTTACACAAATGCTTAATGAAATAGAGCTATCCGGTCTCATTACTGGTAAAATGATACACCAAGGAATTCATGGAAATACAAAGAAATTCAACCTCACAATTACTCCAGATTTAGTCAAAAACACTCTCAAATCTGACGAAATACTCGTAGACGTCTTATAATCACAAATTAATGTAGGATTCCGGCTTTGTTTGGCTGATTACCATTACTGATAGGTCAGAAAATTCCTTTCCTTCCAATTCAGAGACAAACCCAGAAAACGTTTGTTCTTTTCCATTAGTCAGAGACTCGAAAACATAAACTGGGATCTTTGAAGTCTCAAAACCATTATTCTTGAGATAAAATGCGACCTCTGACGGCATGAAATGTTTTTTGGGTTCCTTTGGCCAAGGCCTAGGAATTAGTATAATATTTTGCCCATCGATTATTGCTTTTTGAAGCTCCAACTTCTTTTCTTCAATTGATGTGGTTACATGCATTGTAATTACTTTAGATTTGTCTAGCGGCACTCTGGCTTTTGATGCAGCAACTTGGATAGAACTAATTCCAGGCACCAACTCAACATCACCAAAAATTTCAACTAACCTATCTACAACTTCAGATTCAGAAAAGTTCACATCACCAGTGAATGGAACAACCAAACTTCTATCCCCCAATTCTTCCTTAACATTTTGGTATGTTTGTTCCTGATCCGTCATCGTGATTACATGAGTTTTTTTATCTTTAATCAAATCGGATATAGCTTCAAGTGTGTACTTGTAGCCCACGACAATATCTGCATTTTCCACAGTTTTTCTTACTGTTTCCGTTACATAACTTTTGGATCCCGGACCAACACCAACAGCAAAAACCTTACCCATTTTAATTCGTCACAATTTGTTTATCTTTAATATACTTTACAAACCCTGACCAGTCCACCTTCAAGAATTTAGTTGGTGCACTAAGCGGATATTTTACCCAGTCCTGCACAATGGAAAACTGAAACTTTTTTTCCTTTGCATCCTCCATTACATCCAAAAACAACACACTGCCCCAGACCTTCTCCTTTACTTCAATTTGTAAAATGTTATTGAAACTAATTTTTTGGTTCTTCTTATTTTCCAAATCTATTTCCAAGTTTGTTGCATCATATCCATCTTCTGTAAACATCACGTCTTTATTCTGTAATAACCTAACAATCTGCCTAGTTCTGATGGCACCCCACCATTTCATCGGCGCCTCTGTTTTTTTGATGAACAACAAACGTTTGTCAGTTAGAATTAACATACCTTCACTTCCTTTACCACTGAAAAATCCTCTGGCTTCTTTCCATACAGAAAGAATGTGAGCTTGAATTTCTTCTTCCATGTCTATAAGTGAATATAACAACAACTTGATAAAAACTAATGCTAGGAACAGCTTTTATTGAAGATAAAAAAATCCCCAAACATGAATTTTGTAATTCTTACAATCTCAATAATATTAGCATCCGCTTTGGTAGGCACTGCCTTCGCACAATCCACCAGCGTGGAGAAAGAATTCACACAAGCGGAGATAGATGATATGAAACAGAAAGCGGTCATTATTTACATGCATGAGGGAACATTCACAATAGAGTTCTTTCCTGAAGACGCACCCAATACAGTCCACAATTTTTTGAAATTAGTCGAAAGCGGGTACTATGATGGTATAGTTTTTCACCGAATCATACCGGGCTTTATGATCCAGGCTGGTGATCCAAACACCAAGGGTTCAGACAGTGATCAAACGCGTTGGGGGCAAGGCGGTCCTGGATATAGCATTAAGCAAGAGTTTAACACAATAATGCACAAAGAGGGAATTGTTTCTATGGCAAGGTCACACCATCCAGACAGCGCCGGCTCACAATTTTTTATCGTACACCAAAACTCACCAGCACTTGATGGTAAGTATACCGCCTTTGGAAGATTAGTACCGGGCTTGCCACAGGGACTTAACGCCATTGCAGAACTTGAAACGGATGATCGAGATAGACCACTCGATGTTTACAAGGCTACAATACAAAAAGCCGGTGTTATCGAACCTTTTAGCTCTCCATTCGGTGAACCGGAGAAGAACATCTCAATAATAAAAAATCTTCAAAGAGGCGGCGGTGAGGTCAGAGTATACTCTAACGGACAAAACGAAGTCGAGTTTGACATTCCTTACAGATGGGATATTATCGAAGGAACAGGAGTAAACCTAGACATACAAATGAAACCTTCTTTGCAGGAACATAACGCACAGCAACTAATACAACAGACTGGATTTGAACCACTGGTTTTGGTGCGCACAGAACCAAGAACTGATACGGAAATTGCGAATGACCTTCTTAGCACCGGATTCTTTTCAATAGCAGGCGGAGACGACCCTAAAGTTTTAAGCAATTATATCTTTGAAAATGAAGCAGGCCAGCAGGCACATTTGATGATTACAACGCAAAATGTAGGAACATCAACGGAACGAAACCAGTTTAAAATAATACAAATGCACTTCAATGATTCAGAGACAAACTATGCCATAATACATGTTAACCTAGCGGAGTGGTTTAGATACGAGGTTAACTCTTTTGTTCAAACAGCAGACAACTTTGAAATTATGATTGACGGAAGAATGCAACCGTTGGAATTTGACGAAAGCCCGGTTTTTCAACAACTGATCAAGGACGCAAAAGTAAAACCGGAACCTGAACCATTACCACCTGTGAGAATAGACGGCGGCTGCCTCATTGCAACAGCAACATTTGGTTCTGAACTAGCGCCCCAAGTCCAATTCTTGAGAGAAATTCGTGACAACACTGTACTCCAAACAAACTCTGGTTCTGTATTCATGACTGGTTTCAACCAATTTTATTACTCCTTCAGCCCAACAGTAGCTGATTATGAAAGAGAGAATGTGATCTTCAAGGAAGCTGTAAAACTCACGCTTACTCCTCTATTGGCATCACTAACTCTGCTACAATATACTGACATTGACTCTGAGCATGAAATGTTGGTATATGGTATGGGGCTCATACTGCTCAACATAGGCATGTATTTTATCGCTCCAGCTGTTCTGATAACGAAGATTAGAAGTTTTTACAAGTTACAATAAAATACTCAAAAACAATATTGTCTGTATGAGAAAAGAGTATGTTGTAGTACGCATTGACGCCGCACCAGACGCTGCGCCTTATGTGGTTGTTTCATTATCATCCAAAAAGGATGTACAGGATAACAACGGACCACTATCTTCTCCATTTGGCAAATCCAATGTTATGGGATTCTCTAACATGAATGACATGGCCAAGGAGCTTAACAAAATGATGTCTGGCGGAATGGGCATGATGGGTAACACAACATCCATAAAACTAGATATGATTGAATACAAAAAATTGGGTCTTTCAGTAGGCGACAAAGTCTACTTAGATCTCACAAAGGCTGAAACCTCAGGCGTTTAGTCTTAATGATCCACTTTATTTGAAACTAAATCCATACTAATTGAGCATGGGCTTCTTTGGCAAAAAGGATAATGAGACAAAATGTAAGAAATGTGATTTAGAGTTTTCTTCGCCAGAGCGATTAGAACGTCATGCTGAGAAGGCACATGGTAAGGACTCAAAAACTCAGACCAAGAAGAATACATGGGGAATAACTAAAACTAGAAACCGAAAGAACAGAAACGTATCTGCTGGCTAAATTTATCTTAATTTAACATATTCATATGCACCAAGCTTGTTATCAAAACAATATTGGGTTTTCTGGAAATTCTTTCGGAACTCTGCAACTTCCTTTGCAACTTCCTTTGCATCTTTTTTATCAATGACTACTTGTTTAATGAATGAGGCAATTTGTTGCATTTCTGATTCTTTCATACCTAAACGCGTAACCTCGGAAGATCCAAGCCTAATTCCTCCTGGATGCATGTAATGCCTCTTGGCTTTTAGGTCGCCAGGAATCAGCTGTCGGTTTACAATTATGTTTGCCTTCTCCAAATCTGCTTCGATTTTACCACCATCACCATAATCAAGCACGTTTACAACAGCTTGGTGGGACTGTGTGAAACCTTTTTTTTCACCCAAAACTTTGAAGCCCGAGTCATTTAATGCGACAGCCAAAGCCTTCGCATTCTTAACAGTTTGAGCAGCATAATCCTTTCCAAATTCTAGAGCCTCAGCGAATGTAATGGCCTTTGCAGCCATATGGTGAATGTGGTGGGAGCTTGTTAATCCTGGGAACGTTGCTTTTTTAATTACTTCAGCATTCTTTTCAAACGCTAAAACAAGTCCTCCTTGTGGACCAAACAATGTTTTATGTGTGCTCATTGTCATGGTGTCTACACCTTCTCTTAATGGATCCTGAAACTCACCTCCAGCTATTAATCCAGCAACATGTGCAGCGTCATAGTTGATGTGCATGTTATGCCCTTTCAAAAAGTCAGCTAGTTCCTTAACTGGATGTGGAAACAAAAACACAGAACCACCAAACATTGCTATCTTGGGTAACCTATCTTGCTTTTTTAATTCTTCAACTTTTGCCTTTGTTTTTTCAACATCAATATTCATCTCTTCAGAATCAAATGCGAAAAACTCAATTTCTAAACCATGTACAAGGCCAGCAGTTCCAGAATGTTCTTTTTTACCATGTGAGATATGACCACCAGCTGGAATTGATGGAGCAAGCATTACATCACCTGGGTTTGAAAAGGCTGAATAAATTGCTAGATTAGCAACAACTCCTGAAATAGGTCTTACGTCTGCAAACTCAGATTTGAATAATTTTTTAGCCAGTTCCATACATTGGCTCTCAACCTCATCAATGTAGGTACAGCCAGCATAAACTCGCTCTCCTGGCCAGCCTTCTGCATACCTATTACCAAAATCAGAGATTATTGCTTCCCTTACGGCGGGACTTGGAATGTTCTCACTAGCTATTAACGGAATTGAGTTTTCAAACCATTTGTTGTGTTTTTCTAGACTCGCAAAAACTTCATCATAAGCATCTTTATTCGAATTATTTGTCATGTTATCCACATTTGTTTTCCCAATTAAAAAATACCTATTGTTTTGGGCTATGAGTAAAATAAGGTATAATATAGGCAAAGGAAGTTTTTTGACATGGCAGTTCAAGCTTCAGGGGCAAATATGCCCGTTGTTTTGCTCAAAGATGGCGCAACTCAAACTAAAGGTAGAGACGCACAAAAAAACAATATCGCTGCAGCGAAAATCATATCTGATATAGTACACACCAGTTTGGGCCCAAGAGGCATGGATAAGATGCTTGTTGACTCGTTAGGAGATGTTACAATTACAAACGATGGCGCTACCATTCTAAAAGAAATTGATGTTCAACACCCAGCTGCAAAAATGCTAGTTGAGATTGCAAAATCAACCGACAATGAAGTTGGTGATGGCACTACTTCCGCAGTGGTTCTAGCTGGCGCATTGTTAGAGCAAGCCGAGTCACTTTTGCTACAGGAAGTACACCCTACAGTAATTGTTGATGGTTATAGAAAGGCGGCAAACAAAGCTAAACAATACATCAAAGACATTTCTGATCAAGTTGCTTCTGACGACAAATCAACTCTATTAAAGATCGCAAAGACATCCATGCAAACAAAACTAGTAAGAAAAGATTCCGATAAACTATCTGATATTGTTGTGAAATCTGTATTAGCTGTTGCAGAAAAAAATGGCAGTAATTATACCGTGGACATAGATGACATAAAAGTAGAAAAAAAATCAGGCGGCTCAATTGCAGATTCTTCAATTTTACAGGGAATTGTTCTTGACAAGGAGGTAGTCCATTCGGGAATGCCAAAAAAGATAACCAGCGCAAAAATTGCACTTATTAACACTGCATTAGAAATTAGCAAGACAGAAACTGATGCTAAGATAAACATCTCAAACCCACAACAAATGAAATCATTCCTAGACGAAGAAAGCAAGATGCTTGAAAGGATGGTTGACAAGGTTGTTGGTTCTGGTGCGTCAGTAGTATTTTGCCAAAAAGGGATAGACGATATGTCGCAACACTATCTATCCAAGGCAGGCATACTTGCCGTTAGGAGAGTAAAGGAAAGTGATCTAACAAAACTTGCAAAAGCAACTGGAGGAAGAATAATAACAAATCTGGACGATTTGTTTGAGAAAGATTTAGGAGCTGCGGATTTAGTTGAAGAAAGAAAAATTGAAGAAGACAGGTGGGTTTTTGTTGAAGGATGCAAACACCCAAAATCTGTGACTATTTTGCTAAGAGCAGGCTCACAAAGAGTAGTAGACGAAGTTGAGAGATCAGTTCATGACGCTATCATGGTAGTGAAAGATGTTATGGAATTACCGTCAATTGTAGCAGGCGGCGGAGCTCCTGAAACATTTGCGGCAACCAAAATTAGAAGTTGGTCTAAATCACTTGAAGGACGCGAACAGCTTGCGGCCGAAAAATTTGCGGAGGCCTTAGAATCCATCCCACTTTCACTTAGCGAAAACGCCGGCATGGATCCAATTGACACACTTGCTTCCCTTCGCTCAAAGCAGCTTGCTGGCAACAAATGGACAGGCATTGACGTTATGAAGGGAAAAGTGGTAGATTTGAAATCTAGTGATATTGTTGAGCCACTGGCAGTTAAACACCAAATTATTTCAGCAGCAGCTGAAGCTGCATGTATGATTTTGCGTATAGATGATGTTATTGCAACTGCAAAATCAGCAGGCCCACCACCTGGCGCGGAAGGCGGAATGCCACCTGGAATGGGTGGAATGGGCGGAATGGGCGGAATGCCACCTGGAATGCCTGATATGGGCGGAATGATGTAGGCTCATAAATTCATTAGAAAGACTTTACAAAGCTATTCTTTGATTGTTAACCGAGGCAGATTGAATGACTAAATGGGCACGTATGAGGAAAAGAAAGGAGAGAAGAAGAGCAGAGCAGGCATCAAAAAATTCTCCATCTAAAATAAACGAAGCAAAACCAACTGAACCAGAAAAAATTTCTGACAAAACAAACTATTCCCAAGAAACCCAAAAACTTGAGACTCCTAAAACTTCTAACTCAATTCTATCTCAAATTCCTAGATATGTTTACCTGATAGCAATCTTTGTATTACTTTCTGGCGTTTTTTTCCCACTAATTACAACTGGAGCCGATGACGCTTTTAGTTTTGTTATCGGAGGAACAGCAATATTGTTTCTAGGTTTAGCTGGAGGCATATTATTATTCAAAGCTACAACATCAGACAAAAAACGTGGGATTCTTTTCGCCATTGGGTTTGCATTGATTGCAATGTCTCTGGCGTTAATTTTTATGATACAGGAATGGTGGAAGTTAGAATTTTACCAACTCTAGACATCAAAATATAGATAAAATTCGTGAGGATGTGGCCTGATAGAGATCTCACGCTGATCCTTTCTTTCTAACTCAATAATTCTATCAACCACACTATCTTCAAAAATAGGATTTAGAAAACTTCTATCACTTTCAAGTTCGTCTAAAGCCACACCTAAATTGGCAGGCAAGACACCAATGCCAAGCTTTTTTCTCTGAGATCTAGACATTTTGTAGATGTCTTCATGTATTGGCTCTCCAGGATCTGTTTTCTTTTTTATTCCATCAAGACCTGCAGACAAAACAGCAGAAAAGACAAGATAAGGATTAGACGATGGATCAGGAACTCTGTACTCCAGTCTTTTCAGATGAGCATATTTTTCTCCTTTAAAGTGACCTGGAATTCTTATAGTAGCTGATCTGTTAGCAGTACTCCATGCAATGTAAACTGGGGCTTCATATCCTGGCACAAGTCTATGATATGAGTTGGTTGTTGGGTTTGTAATTGCAGCCAATGCCTTAGCGTGTTCCATAATTCCACCACAAAAATAACGTCCTGCCTGACTTAATTCAATTGGATCATCTTTGTCATAGAATGCATTTTTTCCAGCCTTCCAAAGGCTGACGTTGGTGTGCATTCCAGATCCTGAATCCATTGAGATTGGTTTAGGCATCATAGTAGCAATTTTTCCATGTTGTTTCGCAATGTTTCGAGCAACATATTTGTAAGATTGAGCACTGTCTGCGGCATTGGTCATTTTATCATAATTGATATCAATCTCACATTGACCAGCAGTAGCTACTTCATGATGATGGTTATCACATAAAATTCCAAAATTCTCGTTCAAAACTTCTACACAGTCATTTCTATATCCGGTTAATGTATCAGAAGGCGTGCTAGGGTAGTAGCCTTCTTGTAATCCCATTGGATAGCCAGTTCCTTCTTGACTCCAAGGCGCTTCATTTGATTCTATTGAGTATGACTGACCCTTGTATGGAGTTAATACATCCCAATGAATTTTATCAAAAACAAAGAATTCTACTTCTGGACCCCAATAACTTTCATCAAATCCTTGCGTCTTCAAATATTCTTCGGCTTTTTGACATATGCCTCTAGGATCAGTTTCTAGTCTGCCCCTGCCAGCACCACGATAAATATCGCATAGCATTCTTGCAGATTTTTTATCCGTCATCCATGGGATTATGGCAAATGAGTTAGGATCTGGCTTTAGGATAAGGTCAGAATCATCAATGCTGGTAAACCCTACAATGGAAGAACCATCAAGTTTTGGAAGCCCATCTTCCATTTGGTCAGTTGTAAATGTATTAGAAGAAATTGTGGTATGATGAAAACGACCAGGCAAGCTGGTAAACTGAAGATCGATAAATTTTATTTCTTCGTGTTTAATTTTAGTAAAGACATCATCAGCAGAATATTCAACTCTGGTTGGTTTACCACCAATGACTTTATATGGCAATTTCTTTCTTCAACAGAACAAAAATAACCCCGTGATTTAAGGATTATTAGATGAGTTTCAATGTCACAACAAAACGAAATTAACATAAACTATCTTCACAGACTGGCCTTACAGGAATTAGAAACTGATATAGTTCAAGAAATTGATTCAGATCTTTACAATTTGATCTCAAAGTTTCTTAAAAATTTGAAAAACGAGAAACATGATGGGATAGAAGGAAAACTTAACCAAGCCATGATAGATATGATAATCGACATAACGTCAACGCTGTTGAAACTAAGGCTGGAAAAAGCCACTTTGAAAAATTCAAACAAATCTGTTTTGCTTGATGAAGAGAAATACATTCTTGATTCTAGCGCAGAAATGGCAGAAAGGAGGGAAACCATTCTATCTGGAATCTTGAGAGGAGAACCACACAGTTTGGACAGTCGATGAGTAAATAGAGAGATGTTATGTCCCACCCAGGCTCTGTTGATATAATTGATTTTATTTTATTGACAGTTTACCCAGTAGCTGCATTATTTATCATTGAAATTTCAAGCAGGATTGTTAGCAGAGTATCTAAGCCAGTTCCTTCTTGGCTCAGGCTATCAATACAAGGGGTAACCATGGTTGGATTTGCTGTGGCTTATGTTGGCTTTATGCCATTTTTTACAAATACAGACAAGGCACATAACGTTGAACCGCATGCCATCACTGCATTTTGCTTACTCGCATTAGCAGGCGCTCTATTTTTTCAGGCAAGGCGAGCTAAAACCAATCCAGAAGAGTCACTTTACTAACTAACCAAATCTGCCAAACATTTTACGAAACTTACTCTTTTTCCCAGTTCCACCATCACGAATAATTTTTCGTTTTTCACCAAATCTTTTTGCCCTGAGTTGAGTAAGCTTCACACAGCGATGGTCTTCTGGTAGCCTATGTTCAGCACAGAAAGGATCTTTACAGTAATTACACTCAAATGGCATATCTGTCATATCACCACAATAGGCGCACTTTTCTTCCAGCATGGCTGAATTTTTGGTTTTTTCCTAATAAATTAGCTATTATGTAGTTTTAAAAACACATTTAGTGTTTATTGAAAATTTCCTTATATGACAATAAAAGGCAAAGTCGCCATTATTACAGGAGCAAGCAGTGGCATTGGTTATGCGACCGCATTAGCCCTATCGAAGGCTGGTGCAAAAGTTGCAATAGGTGCCAGACGAATTGATAAGCTAGATCAATTGGCAAATGAAATTACAAAGAACGGGGGCGAGGTGTTATCGCAAAAGCTTGATGTTACGAAAAAAGATGATTGTGATGCCATCGTTGCTCAGACAATAAAAAAATGGGGAACGGTTGATATTTTAGTAAATAATGCAGGCCTGATGCCACTTAGCTTTGTAAAAAACCTCAAAGTTGAAGAATGGGAACAGATGATTGATGTAAATATCAAAGGCGTGCTTTTTTGTACTGCGGCAGCCATTCCACATTTGAAGGAAAAAAAATCAGGTCACATAGTTAACATTTCATCAGTTGCTGGTAGACTTGTGTTTCCTTCTGGAAGTGTATATTGTGCAACAAAGCATGCTGTTACTGCTTTTAGTGAGGGATTAAGGCAGGAATTTAGTGCACGTTCAAACATTAGAGTTACATGTATTGAACCTGGAGTGGTTGAAACTGAATTGCTAAGCACCATAACTGATGAATCACTACAGAGTTTTATTGAGACTGCAAAAAAAACACAAGGACTAAAGGCGGATGATATTGCAAATGCAATTTTATTTGCAGTACAATCACCAGAACACATGAATGTAAACGAAATTCTAGTAAGACCTACTACCCAAGAACGATAAAAAAATCAAAACTATCATACGGTTTAATAATTTCACAGTTAGTGCCTAAAGCAGGGATCGTAGTCTAGCTTGGTATGATACTAGCCTGGGGGGCTAGTGGTCGCAGGTTCAAATCCTGCCGGTCCCATTATAATTTCAAAACAGCTAACAAACTCTCAAAACTTTCTCTAGTTTCTTCTTGTTTGTATCTACGTAACACTGTAATCATTTTTTGTTTTTTAGGAATTTTATATACATGACCTATAATTTTTGAAATACCCGATCCTATACAAAGCGCTTGAGTTGCAGATGTAACGTTCGAAACTTTTCTATTCATACTAGAACTTTCAAAATCAATAATGGTTGTTTTTTTGCCAACAATCACGTGTTTTGTTAAATTGCTTAATTCTCCATGATCCAAACCTATTCTGTCCAGACTGTAGCAGTCTTCTAGAATTTTTTTAATTATTAGCTTGAGTTGTGAAGAACCCTCTTTCTTCTTTAACCCATTAACCCAATTGCCAATTTTTTCACCATCTAGATATTCCATCACAAGGAAATTTTTACTAAAGGCTACTAGTTTTGGTCCTATCCTGTGTTTGTTTATTATTTTAAGTAACTCCGCTTCTTTTTTCAAATTTTCCCTAGGAGAGTCATTTCGTCTTATTTTCACAGCAACTTTTTTTCTTCCTATTTTACCTAAAACTACCATTCCAACGTATCCCTTACCCAATATGTTGATGGTACCAAGTTCCAGACTACCTTGAAATGAAATACTTTCTACACCAAGATTTCCCAACTCCTTTATTCGTGATTTTATCTGTGCTTTGGTTCCTTTTGGGTAAGCCCAGATATCTGAATATGGAGATTCAGTTATTTTTCTAATTTTAACGAAAGACGGTTTCATCTGTTACAGCGATATCTGTAATTGCTTCTTTAATGGATTTTGTGGATACTTTACTCGCATCGAAAATTTTTACACCATTTTTGAAATCTTTTGCAAGACCTTTGGGTATACCAGAATTTTTTAGATCATTCTTCAACATATCCCGTAAAAATAATTTTACATCGCTATGTTTTCTTTTCTGCAGGGACTGCATCTTACCTTCACCGTTAATCCACATAAGCTGACTTTTTTTGAGGTTAGCTGAAATGAATTTGTCGCAATGCTCTTTGCTAGAGATTTCTGGTCCACTTCGAACCAAACTGTTTTCAATTTTTTTTGCATGCAGTAAGAAGATCAGTGCGGCATTTCCACTCTCATCCTTTACCGCCGAATTCCTTAAAACAGAAAATCCGCCTAACTCTAACTGAGTTTTTAGCGCATTTGATGCACGTTTTATTTGGCCCCAAATAATATCATCACTTCTCTCTTTAAACCCGAACTGCACTACTACGATTTTATCAGTATTTTTCATACTACGCTTAGAAGTCGGCTTTTTAAAAAATTTCTTGGAAGGTTTTTTCAAGAACGCTCTACTTGCTAAGATAAACTTTCCCAGATTATTTACTGAAATTGCAGCTCCAAGATTTCGATTGCTGTCAACGGGATCGATTATTACAACGTATGAATCAAATTTTCTCCCGGATTTTCCAATGACTTGTCCATTCTTCAACTCTGAGATTTTTTTAATTGTTTTTTCAAAGCTACCAAAGTAGGAAATTAGTACCTCTGAGACGTAACCACTAAAGCCTTCTTTTGCTATTTCAGCACCGTAAACACCTATGTGATGAAAAAATTTCTTGAGGATTCTTACCTCTTCCTTCATAGAATTTGATAACTTTTTGGACATGAATTTTGTATGATAGATGGATCTATCTGTAGCGCTCTGCCATTCTCCTTTGTTTACATCATAGCATGGAACAATGTTCACCTTGGTTCCATCAATCACCGCTTCTACAAATGGGTGTTCTGCATATCTAGTGTACGGCTTGTATTTCTTTAAAGATTGAAAACCTATCTTCGTTCCAAGATTTGCAAAATCATTTTCAGATGTTTTTTTGTTGAACTTAACAAAAACATCGATATCAGCTTTCTCTGCTAGCCATGTGCCTTTAGCATATGAGCCGCCTAACTCAAAGCCAACTATCTGTGGATGTTTTTCTATCGTCTGTTCAATTAAATCACAGGCTTTCTTAGCTATACGCATCTTTTTTTCCTGTAATTTTTTTGGCGGCGTTGCTTCTTTTTTTGCAGAGTTTAAGATTGATTTCATTGCTTTCCTTTCACAACCAACAGATCTGTATAAATTGGTCCATTAGGCGTGAGTTCGCTTTTCTTTAATTTAATTTCTGAGATTTCTTGCTTACCAAAAGAATATGATGAAAATTTTTCTAATTTACTTGTGAGACTCTCAATCTTGTTTTTCACTCTAAATATAGTCACATGTGGTTTGAATTTTTTATCTGGACTAAAACCGATATCTGATAATTTAGAACGTATTATTTCTGCTAGTTTTTCAAGTTCATTGATACCATCGTTAACTCCGACCCAAATTACTCGTGGGGAATTTGGTTTAGGGAAAGCTCCAATGCCGGCAAAAGTTATTGAAAATGCAGAAAATTCTATACTGTTTAGTGCATCAGAAATTTTTCTAATCATCTCTTCTGAAACTTCTCCTAAAAACTGTACAGTAAAATGCATGTTGTGAAGTTCTACTGGTTTAGATTTGATGTTTAATTTTGACTGAATTTGTTGAATGGAATCTAAAACATTATTGTTATTTACTTCAATAGCAACAAACGTTCGCATTCCGGTAACTTCATAGACTCGAGTTGGTAAATAATTCTATCTTGTCTAAACTGATAGTTTGTCTTACAGGCATGCCGGGTTCTGGCAAATCAACCGTTGTATCCGCATTAAAGACCAGAGGTTTTGAGGCTTTGAATTTAGGTGATGGAGTCCGTGCAGAGGCAAAAAGACGTAATCTGGAACCATCTGGAGACAACTTAGGCAAACTAATGTTAGAATTACGTGAGAAAAACGGTCCAGGTGCTATTGCAGCACTACTTACTGAGCCAATAAAAAATTCTCAATCTAAAGTAATCATTGTTGACGGTGTCAGATCAACCGCAGAGATTGAAGTTTTAAAGAGTATTGGATCTGTAAAACTATTATCAATAGAGGCAACAGCCGATACTCGCTACAAGTTTTTGAGCTCACGTGGACGTTCAGACGATCCTGCAACAAGGGAAAAATTCGAAGAGCGCGACAACAGGGAGTTGGGCGTTGGGATTGGCGAATCCATAGCAATAGCTGATGAAACCATTTCTAATAGCGATATTACACTAGACGAACTTACTGAACTAGCATACAAAGTAATTGAAAAATGGACTGATACTTGAGATCCCTAGATGTAGATTGTAAAATATCCGTTTATTGTACCATAAACGAATCAGAAGACGTGAACAAGGTTAGAACAGCTGTATCAAATATTCTAACTGGTATGGATGAAAAGTTAACTGACAATTCTTTTGCTGCGAATTCAGACAACTATGAATCTTTGACAAAGATCTATGAAACCATGAGAACAAGAAAGATCAAAAGTGCATATCGACGCCACCTAATGCGTAACATGACAGAAGACTCTACCTGGTTTTATCTTAACAAGCAGGCCGCCTTTGCGAATGTTATCGCTCTCTGCGATGAAGAGGATCAATCACCATTAGGTCCAATTAAGGTAGTATTACATTCAAAAAATATTGAAGATGTGATAGATTGGCTTGTATCTGATGTTGAATAATCAGAATTAATCATACTAGAGAATCAGTAAAGATTTAGTTAAACATAATTATTTTTTATTCACACAATCTCAATTTTTAATTGATCCTTTGCAGCTACCACTGAATCATGAACAGCCTTTGCCTCGTCCAACAAAACCTTGTCATCTTTGTATCTTGCAGAAAAATGTGTTAAAATCAAGTTAGAGACACTTGCGTTTTTTGCAAAAGTAGCAGCCTCTTTTGCGGTAGAGTGGCAAGACTCCACCGCTTTTTCTTTCAATTCATCTGAAAAAGTAGAATCAAAAACCAGATAATCAGAATTTTTAAAGAACACTTCTAGTTTTTTTGTGGGTCTGGTATCACCAGATATACCAATCTTTTTTCCAGGAACTTTTGGTCCCATAACATCGGAAGGTTTTATCGATTTACTTTCAACCACAACCTCTTCTCCCTGCTGCAACTTATGCCAGAGTTCTCCCTTTGGAACGCCGAGTGAATTAGCTTTTTCCGGATAAAATGTTCCAGGCTTTTCTTTTTCCTCAAATAGAAAAGAAAACGTTGGCACAGAATGTTCTGCTTCGCAGGCATGAACCTGGTATTTTTTTTCGTCTACAACCATTCCCTCATTAACTGGTGTAATTAGAACGGGAAACGACAAACCAAAATTCATAATTTTTGTGTTGGCAGCAATAAATTCCTCAATTCCTTTTGGACCATAAATCTCAATGGGTTCTGTTCTATTTTGTAAAGTCATTGTCTGCAAGAATCCCAAAATACCAATACAATGGTCCCCATGCAAATGCGTAACAAAAATTTTCATTTTTTTATTCCACCCTAGGTTTGATTTGAGGTAAGAGATTTGTGCACCCTCTCCTGCATCAAACATCAAGATTTCTCCGTCTCTGACCAAACAAACACACGTGGTAGAGCGTTCAAGTGTAGGCTGTGCACCACCAGTTCCTAAAAAAATGAGTTCCATGGTTTTATCGAACTGAATCTGCTATCACGCGAGATACATCAACTTTTGAAGTGTTTCCAGGTATAGTATTTGTACTTATGATACGTGCAACTCCAGCCTTTTTGATCCTCTTTTCCGCATTGTCCACAAACAATCCATGCGTACATGCCACAAAAACCCGTTTACATTTTTGCCGCTTTAGAAACTGAGCAGCTTTGATAACACTGTCACCCGTACTTATTATGTCATCAACCAAAATCAAATCCTTCCCACTAACATCTACCTTTGAAGACTGAATCAGTACCTTTCCAGTCTTTCTATTTCTAGATTTTTTTAATGTAATAAAATCAGTGTTTAATAAGGCAGCAAATTTTTTTGCTCTTAAAGCTCCACCCATGTCTGGTGAGACAACTAACGCATTTTTCAGTTTCATCTTTTTGAAATATTTGGCAAGCTCTGGAATGGCAGAAACATTTTCTTTAGGAATTTTAAAATGATTTAGTGCGATTTTGCTGTGTATGTCAACAACAACAATTTTTTTTGCACCAGCTGTCTGAAGCATTCTTGCGACTATTGCCATGGTGACCACTTCCCCGCTTAGAAATTGTCTATCTTGCCTTGCATAGCCCATGTATGGTATTACTGCATAGATCTTTGAGGACGCATTTCTAGCCTGAGAAATAATTGATAGTGCTTGTAACAAATTTGTGTCAACAGGTGGATATGTGGACTGTACGACTAGTATGATACTATTTTTTTGTATACGGCCGAATGTAATCTTGCTTTCGCCATCAGGGAAAACCCTCGTTTTTGCTTCTACATATGGTGCTTTTAATCTCCTTGCAATTCGTTTTCCTAGGTCTTTAGATGCACTTCCCGCAATAACAGCAAACTTGACCAACATTTCAACGCAATGAAACAGATTCTTAAGTCTTCAGAAAATATGGTAAGGAAACTGTTATGAATAAATCAAGTACTGTTTAATGTCTCCTAAAATCTCTTAAAACAGCATAATTAGGTTTCTTTATTTTTCAAATTTGAATTTCTAGGGATGGAAATTAGGAGACATTAGGAGACATTGTTTCTTCATGTAAAAAACAAAACCAAAACAGACCGCTTTGTCTATCTTTGTCGACTTTTTCGCCCTTTAACAATTTTTTACAGAGAAACCATGAGCAATTGGTACGATCCTGACCACCTTTCTGATGGTAAGGTAAGAGACAATAGTGTACATGAAGAAAATCCCGATGATTGGGATTGCGAGATAGAGTTGAATTGCCACAAGACAGAAAATTCTGGTCGTGTGTCAACTGTGTTTATGAGATATTTGCGTGACAAATATGGTGAAAACACAGCAGATAGAGCACTCAAACGCGCTCAGAAAAGAGAGCAGCGGGCGAAAATAGAAGATGCACCAACTACATCATCAAAGATGGCAGGAGTTTTCTAGGCAAAACATCTTTTTTGCAAACTTCATAAAGCCAGAAAAATCTGATAAATTATGGCGTTACGAAAGAAAGGAAAACACAAGAGATGGGCAGACCAAAAGGCTGATCGCAGAAAAGCCAAACAGAAAAAGAGATAGCGATCTGTAATCAATGATAAAGTGATAAAATGGCCAAAATATTAGCTGGTAAGGTTTCTGACATTCCAGCCGGAAAAATGATCAAGGTAGAGGCAGACGGGAAAGACATTCTGATAACTAATGTTGATGGAAATTATTACGCAATGGACGATACGTGTGCACATGCAGGTGCAAGTCTTGTTGAAGGATCATTAGATGGTTCCACTCTTACATGTCCATGGCATGGAGCAACTTGGGATTGTAAGACAGGCAAGATGGTTGCATTTGGAGTACAGCTCAAGGATTTAGCGCCGTACAAAGTTACGGTAGAATCAGATGAGGTCTTTGTAGAAGATTAGCAGATGAAAGGATTTGGCTGAAACTATTTCTTGTGAGAAATGTGCCGACTGGCATAAAAATTTGAATTTGAAGGCAGAAAAGTACGGTCAAAATTTTCCACTAACAAAAAATCCGTTCAAGAAATGGCACATCAATTGCAGATGCTCTTGTCATAAAAACTAGGAATTATGTTCCGCAACCATCTGTTCTAGCTTCTCAATATATAGAGCGGGATTATCCTTGTGTACACTAAGCGTTCCATCTTCTGTAACAGTAAGAATCACGACCTGATCAATCTTTTCATCCGTGAGTTCTTCCCAGGCAATAGAATAGAAGGTAGCCTGCACAAGATAATTCTCATTTATCTCATCGCGCTTCCTTGACGCAGTCTTAAAGTCAATGATGGACAGTTTGCCGTCATACTCTGCTATACAGTCAACTGTTCCAGCTAGACGCAAACGTTTACTGTAAATTGCCTTCTCCAAGAATCTGATTTGGTCAATCTTATCTAGTGCAGGTATCATTAACTGAAAAAGACCAGCTGCGAGTACGCCATGATTACCAACAAGGTCAGTTTCAGGCTTGTTTGATAGACAATTTTCAATAAGTTTATGCACTTTATTTCCTCTAGTGGTTGCAGTTCTCATAACATGATCAGCAACATCATCGCCAACAGACTCTCTCCATGATAATATGCCATCAGGCGTGTAATTCTTCAAAAGTGATGTGATACTGATGAAAGTACCATCTGGTGTTTCATAATGCCTTACATCATCAACCTTTATCTGCTTGATTTCAGGAATTTCTCTTTTAGGGAGATGTGTAAAAGCCATGAATTACAAATTCTGCCTACTAAACACTATTTTATTTCTTGGGAGTATTTTTTTTTGATGGTAAATCAAGTTCTTGTCCATGTAAAGACGTCAAAAGGAACATGGGAAACTACATTTCAGAAATCCACTAGAATAAAGGACGTTATACTTGGTTCAAGAATGCATTTTCGGTTACAAAAAGATGTCAAGCTTGCATTATGCAGGGAAGAATCGCCACATGTAGATTTTGATCCGGACCGCGCGTTGGTAAACTATAATGTACTAGACGGTGAAGTATTGATCCTAAAAGAGACAGATGTTTCTCAATCTTAAATATTATAGAGTAGTATAGCCTGCGATGCTGAAAGCTCACAAGGCTTACGACTGAATGGTGTGACCTCGCAAAACAGAATAATTGAAACTCTCTTGGAAGAGCAACTGGAGGTAGTCTCCAAAAGATGTTTTGCGTGAGGGGGTCACACCCTATTTTTATTACTTAAAATCGTCTTTTCCAACCCAACCATCTTTCTTGTCAGGCTTTGGTTGTGGTTGTGGTTCTGGTTCTCGAAATCTTGGTGGTTCTTGTGGTTCTGGTTCTCTAAATCTTGGTGGTTCTGGCATTTTTTGATTTGTGAAAAATTCCTCCTGAGAGTATTGCTGATCTGATCTTGGCATAACGCCTTTGTTCCTATACTTGCGCAATAATCTAGGAATAATTCGTGCTAGCGGAATAATTAGAAATATCAGATAAATCCACATTCCACCGGTGGGATCGTCCATGCTCGATTACAACAAAACCGACTATATTTTCCCTACGGTTGGCGTTAAATTCGTAAAATTTTGATCATTATACCATGGAGTTTATTATAGCCATACAAAAAATTCAGGCATGGAGGCATCTCTAAGCCAGCACAAACTTCATGACATTGCCAATATGGGTATGCGTGCAGCAGTTGGCGTTATTTTTATCGTCCATGGAGCTGGCAAATTTAACGAAGGCTTCCTTGGATTCTTGACAGGATATCTTGGACTTCCTGCTGAGATGCAGATTCCAATTGCACTAGCAGAGATGATTCCGGGTATACTGCTCCTAATAGGAATTTGTACAAGAATGTCTGCTTCACTACTTTCGATAGTTATGCTTGGTGCAATATTTTATGTCAAACAGGCTGGTAGTTTGGACGGAGAAGGAGGATTTGAATTCGACCTCATATTGCTTGCCTCATGTTTAGTTGTAATAGTTGCCGGACCTGGTAGAGTTTCTGTCTCACATGTGATCAAGAAACTTCCACGTTGGTTACACTAATTATTTTTTGCAACCTCTGCAAATTCGTCTAATGCTTGGCTCATCTTATTTTTAATCTGCTTCTTTGCAAAGAAACCCATTACCTTAAACTTGCCATTCAGCACAAGATCTACATCAATGGTAATTTTAGTTCCTTCTGGCATTTTTTCAAACATCTCTTCAAATTTTGTATTCTTGCCTGGTCCGTCAAGCATTATGACTGTGTGCTTGTCTGGCTCTTCAACGATATGATCTACAGTGACATTCAATTTTTTACCCAAGAATTCTAATTCTTCTTCAAGTTTTGTGATATTACCAGATTTTGATATTATTTTCAGTGATTTGAAATATTTTGGGAAAATTTTAGCCAGATTTTCAAAATCTGTTATGACATTGAATATCTTGTCCCTATCGACATTAACTATTTTTGTAAAGCTGAATTTTGGCATAAAATCTATCTTTTACTTTTCGTAATAATTCTTCGTACAACTCTGAATATTCCATATCCAATTCCTGAAAATATAATGATAACAATAACGATGGAAATTGCTGCCGTTAGATAGTCATTAAAGAAAATTTTTGTTTCAAACCATGCCCTGACAAACGAATCAAAAAAGTTAGCCTTTGAAAAATCTTCAATTTCTCCTACTGCCAGCGTAAACTTTCCGTTTTCAGTTGTATGGAAAACTGCCAGATAATATGTACCCGGATTGATGTTCTCAGTTCTAATTTCTTGACGTTCCCAGTAGTTTACTTGCGTGAATGGCTCGTAAAACACATTATTTGCAGGTTTACCGTCATAATCAAAAACAATTGCTTGGTATCCATCTGGTAGGACAAAAGGTACCTCAGTGTTTTTTTCACCAGTATGCGAGCTGATTATCGCGATGTTTTGCTGTTGTGTGACTATTGCAAGGGATGGGCTAAAGTCTTCTAAACCATCTAACGCAGGTATTACAAGACTAACATAGAGTGGTTCCTTTTGCTCAGCCTGAAATTTGTAAAACAAAACATTGTTTTCAAGTTCACCATACATGGCCCATGAGATCTGAGGATCTGGTATGTAGAGAGCATTTTCCATGGTGGTGTTATTACCATCTGAAAAGATTAGCTGATGGGCATATACGGAATCTACATGGAAAAACATGCAGAAAACCAGTAAAAATAAAACTATATTTTTTTTCAATAAGTTCTCCCTAAATATTCATATTAGTTAGTTTTTGCATATAATTTGATTTGGTGATACTAGAACTTCATGGATCTGGCGGTCATATTTTTGCGGACGTTACAGATGAACAGGCAAAAAAGGCGGATCTTGGTGTAGGCAAATGCTTCCTTGCACCAATTGGTAAGCTTGAGGAGCAAAAGATGCAGAAATATTTTTGCAAGACATGCGAGTCTGAGTTTGACGGTCCACCTAAAATTCAGATAGAAGAAAGTCCCAACGAACCAGTTGCAGATGGATTGATTCTGAAAGAGAGGGGTCAGTACACATGCGGCAAATGCAGTTCAATAATTGGGGAATATCGCGTATTTGAGCAAGGATAGCTAGATTTTTGTAAATGAATTTTCTGGTAGCTGCAAGTCACCAAAAACATCTGGATGAATAATTTTAGCTAATATTTCAATTCCAGTTATGGTCCGAAGGCTTGGCTTACTGAAATATGAATTTGCATCAACTGCATAAACATTCTTCTCCTTAACGGCTTTCAGTTCATTCCAATCTGGGTTATTTGCCAACACGTTATTGTATTCAGATATAGTCCGCTTGACATCAAAACCGCACGGCATCATTACAATAATGTCAGGGTTTGCTTCTTTGATCTCTTCTAATTTCATTTTTCTTGATGGCATTTTTTCTGTACTTATGAGATTTTCTCCGCCTGCATTTTCAATCATCTCTGGAATCCAGTGACCTGAAGTGAAAAACGGATCCAGCCATTCTATTGCAACAATCTTTGGTCTTTCTTCAAACGTTTTACTCTTGATAAGCTCTAGTCTATTTGATAGTGAATCAACCAGTTCATTACCTTCTTTTTCCTTACCAATCATCTTTGAGATATCTCTAATGCTCACCAAAATCTCATCAACATCATGAGGATCCATCGTGTAAACCTCAGGCTTTTTTTCTAACATATCCACGGCTATTTTGACGTGTTCCGTATGAGCGGAACAGACCTCACAGATGTTCTGGGAAATAATTAAATCTGGTTTTGCGTTTAGGAGATTTTCTTTGTTTAGATTGTAAATTTGCTTACCATCAGTCATTAACTGGCAAATTTTGTCATCAATCTGCTTGCTTGACATTGAAGCTGGATCAAATACAGAACTGATGACTCGTGGTTTAGTTTTCGCATTGATTGGATAGTTACATTCATGTGTTACACCAAAAAGTTTGTCATCTGCACCTAAACTGTAAATCAGCTCAGTTGCGCTTGGTAGAAAAGTCACAATTCTTTGTGGTCCCATAACTTATCCATCCACACTTAAGAATTCATTAGCCTTTTGATCTCTATCTTCTGACCATATTTTTCCAACAAGTCGTCGTAAAGTTTTTTCCGTTCTAACTTGAGATTTTTATTTTCATCGTACATTTTTGTAAAGAAACAACCAAGAACCCTTTCATTACTGTTATCGAAAAATCTTACACTGAAGCTTGTACGTTCTGGTTTTTCTTCCATCACGAATTCTGCATGCTTTATCATGTAAGGATTAACGTGCATGTGGCACGGACCGTCGTTATCTCCTATTGTTATCCATTGATCCTTTTGTCTTATGCTTAGAGAATTGCTTCTCATCTCGCTAGTGGCTCCGTTTGACTTGACTACCAGCAAAACGTCATCGACACTAATTATGTCCGACAAAAATTCTTTCAGCATCTATATTCTACAAACTTGCCTGTTTTTAATTTGGCTAGTATTTCCATTCGTCAGAAAAGCCATTCCATAATGGACGGAAAGGCGCTATGTCCTTCTCTATCTCACCTTGAATCCTATTTGATATTGCAAAATAGAAATTTTCCAAAGCATCAACTCCCCCGTCATCAAAGATTTCCTTGCCAACTTCTGTGATTCGCACCTTTTTTCCTTCTACTTCCGGTGAATCTGGATTTTGTAGGCAGAATGTATAGAGATCAATCAGTTCCTCTTCCAGCATGAAATCCATGAATTTTACATACAAAATAGCAATAAAAATCGTGTAAAGTTCTAAATTGATCCTCTAATCTCTTTGATCACATGTCTGAAGGTACTGACAGTGCACTGCTTGAGCGCTTTGAACAAGAGGTATGGAGCAAGGTGCCACATCTGGAAGAAGGAAGCGAGACAAAGGTTGTCAACGCAACACCACTTGTTGACATGACTACAGATTTCAAGGAATGTGCAAGAACCGTCTTCAAACTGGATCTTGACAATGCAGACCTGAAGGTTTTCGGCAAAATGGATTCTACCCTGCTAACAGGTTCAATCAAAGTTAGACCAGCAGCCAACATCATACATGATGCCATTGTTACTGGAAAGCTCAAGAGCGATCAGACAGTAATAGAAGCCACATCAGGTAACTTTGGAATCGCACTTGGACTGTTATCTAAACTCGGACTAACTGTAATTGCGCTTGTTTCAAGAAAGTTACAGGAAGGAGTGTTTGAAGAGTTAAGAAACGGAAACATACGCACCATGGATCTTGATATGGATATTTGTCCTGCACCAGGAATGGAAGGCAAACAAAATCTTATGGTTGCAAAAGCAACTGCTGCTAACGTTCGTTCACAATTATCTAATTTGGGTTTTGACACTGACATTTTCGATAAAGAAATTTCTGAAATAGAATCACTTTTAGCTAAACAAGACATCATAAACTTGGCAAAGTTTCTTGCCAAGAGCTACGGTTTCTTCTGTCCAGCACAATATGATAACCAACTAAACATCGAAGCGCATAGAACTATAACAGCAGCTGAGATTGACCAACAACTACATGAAAACGGAGACTCGCTAGAAAATTTCAACATCTTCTGTACATTTGGTACAGGCGGAACATCTGGCGGTTTGAGCAAATACATCTCTGAAAAATACGGAAAAAAATCAGTATACGTGATATTTCCACCTACCAACCAAGACGTTGCGGGAATTAGGACAAAAGCAAACGCAGACGGCTTGACATTATACAATCCTGAGGTATACGCTGAACAACAAGAAATGGATTGGGAGAAGGCAAAATTACTCCTAAAATTCTTTGTAGAAAAAGGTCATGACATGGGCGAAAGCAGCGCACTAGAACTTTATGCCATATTGCAGAAGGCAAGTGCTGAAGGTGGTGGAAAGTTTGTCGCAATGATTTGTGACGGAATTGAAAAGTACAAAAAGAACCTTGCAACGATTGGACAGGAAGGCCCTATGCAGGTCTCCCTACAGGAAGCAAACGCAAGCGGCTATGATAAGGTAATTTGGATTCATGCTCAGTATACTCCACAAGAACCTGGAATAGAGCTGATTGCAAAATCTCTAGGCGTAGACAAAAGTAAGATTTGTGTTCCAGACGCAAGAACAGCACAGGAACTACTGCAAACACAGCAAATTCCAGAATCACTAAGCAAAGACCTAGAAGGTGACAGCAAGCCACTGCTGGTATGTATGGCTGGAAAGACTTCACTTATGGCTGCTAAAGTACTTGCAACAAAAGGTGTTATGACAGACAGCTTGATTGGCGGAATTACGGAATTGCCAGAAGGAAAAACCAAGCAACTCTCTGAATTGATCAGACAGGCATGACAGAAGCTGAGCAAGAAAAAATAGCAGATTATAGGAAAAGAAGAGAAGACATTTTACGAATACTCGACGATATTGTTGAAATAATCAGGTTTCAAGACAGACCCGAGGATGCAATACTTGAACAAAAGTTAGAAGAAATAAGAAAAATATTATCCCAATAAATCATTATTCTAGAGTAGTGAAATTTATTATCTAAAATAAAAACCAGAATATGTTTGAAGCCAATTATGATAGATGATGATGAGCGTCCCGAATGGGATTGGCTAAAGAAAAAATAATTTCTTTTTACAGTATATCTGACTACAATGAACTGTGGGTTCCGTCACACTTTCCTGTCTCATCCTTACTGTGCTTGCATCCGCAAAACGCAACGAATCCTGCTTCGGTAGCTTTGAAAACTTTTGGTCCAAGACCTGATCCTGCATGAGATCCATCACACAGTGGCTGGTTCTGGGATTTTCCGCACATACAAACATGATATTCTTTTCCTGCTTCAACTTGCATTGGGTATGGCCTTTTTTGTGGTATTTCTGGTTCTGTCATAATTTTTTTCTGTTAATCTTGTTTGTAAGTATGCTGATCAAGTCTTTGCTTGTTTTCTTGAACACTCTATGCAATATTCTCCAGTTTCAAAAACGTAAAGCAGTTTGTTACAATCCTTACATCTTCTTTCTGATCTAGTTTTATCATATCCGTACGGCATTCTAGAAATGATAAATGTTTGACACGTGTTATAATGTTATGAAACCTGACAGTGGAAAGGATTCGTTTTTTGCCACTGACAAACCAAAGAGATTACCACCGTTCTATTTTCTGTCTCTGGCATGCATCATTGTGATGGTTTTAATCTTCATGTTCTTTGACTAGTTTTTATCTCCTATTTTACGTTTTTTGAGCTCTATTTTGGGCTTTTAGATGTCTATTTTACGCTTTTAGAGCTCATTTCATGAGCCAGCTCCAGTACCTGCGCATCAGAGGGTAATCATCAAAGAATCTGAGTCGAGCCTTTGACTTTCTTTTTTTCAACTGCTCTTCAATATACTTGAGGATTCTGTCGCGTCCTTTCTTTTTGTTGAGCATATCACTTTCAATTATGTTTCTTGCAAATTCCTGCTCCATGTAAATCTCAAAAAACCACCAGCCAGCGGCCATCTTGGCATCAGGGCTAAACTTGTAACCGTTCTTTGTATGTGTCTTGAGCTCCAACTCGTTTAGTATTTCCTTGAAGTTTTTGATGTCCGCATCAAAGTCTGTCGTCATGGCAGAAAACAGAGGCTGCTTTGTCATTTTAACCGTAAATTAGACAGTGCTCACAATCACAGCTTGGTTGCTTCTTTGCCTTTGCAAGACAATTTTTGTGCTGACCAGCTTGGCATTGAACACAGACTTTTTCTATATTGTCAACAGACGTATATTTTTTGGATTGGTCAAATCCAAATCCGCCGTCTTGTGGTCCTACCATAGTATCATCATCACTCTCTTTTAGTTAAGATTTTTCTCAATATTTTTACGGATAATTTTTACAATCTTAGCCTTGGTTTTGCGACCAGTTTTTACCACATTTTTCGAGTCTACCAGAAAGACCTCATTATAGTCAGAGTTATTGTATCCAGAACCAATATCATTGGCTATCATCAAGTCAGCGTCAGATTCTTTCAGTTTCTTCCTTGCCCTGAAAACAAGCTCCTTTTTCGATACATTAGCTTCAGCCTTGAAACCTATGAGAATTCCCTTGTGGATCTTTTTGATGTGATCTATGATCTTTGGGGCTCTGGTAAGTTTGATGGCAGTGCTTCTGTTGCTCTTAATCTTGGAGTTTGAGTTTTTTGGGATAAAGTCAGATACGGCAGCAGCCAGAATCACAATATCAAATTTCTTCCTGAGTTCCTTCTTGACCGCACTAAACATCTCTGAAACCGTCTTTACACGAATGATTTTGGCACCTTTTGGGGGTTCGGCAGTTCCAGGTCCATAAACTATTGTCACTTTGGCGCCTGCTGAGACTAATTCTGAGGCTAACAAGGTTCCAGTCTTTCCAGTGCTGATATTTGTCATTACACGGACAGGGTCAATCTTCTCAACTGTTGGACCTGCTGTTATCAAGACCTTCTTCCCTTTCAGTTTTTTTGACTGTCCAAACTTGTTCAAAACAAAGTCCAGCACATCTTCTGGTTCTGGTGCCTTTGCCTTCCCTTCAATCATTTGCGGAGATACGAAATCCACCTTCTTTCTCAAAAACTGCATATTCTTGCGAACTGCGGCATTTTCATACATTGATGCATGCATTGCCAACCCCATCAATATTGGAGTCTTTGAGCCAAACGCCACAGTGAGTACAGTAGAGATTGGCGTATCATCTATTCCATTTGCTAACTTACCCAAAGTGTTTGCAGTTGAAGGGTAAACAATAATCAGATCAGATCTTTTGTAATCCGCAAGATCAATGTGTTCCATGTTTCCAGTTAGTTTGGTAATGACGTGATTTCCAGTCGCCCATTTCATGTAATCTGGTTTGATCAGCTTTGTGCTGGCACCGCTCATTACACATTTGACGTTGGCACCATGTCGCATCAGTAATCTTGCAAGTTCGATTGATTTGTATGCGGCAACCGAGCCGGCAACGCACAGGACAATCTTTTTTCCAGTGAGCTCAGTGCCATAGCTTTCTACAATGTCCATGGATGGGTGTTTGGTCATTTCTGGACCTCCATATGGAAAGTATGCTCTTCAGCTGGAAATGTACGATTTTCGACGTTTTCTATATATTCAGCCACGGCTTTTTTGATCTCTTCTGATAAAGAGAGGTATTTTTTGACGAATTTCGGCGTCATCTTCTCAAAAAGCCCTAACATATCATGAATGACTAAAACCTGACCATCACAGTATTTTCCACAGCCTATACCGATTGTTGGAACAAAAACTGCTTCTGTAATGTGCTTTGTTGTTTCAGCTGCTACCATCTCCAAAACGATGCTAAAGACTCCTGCTTCTTGTAATGCCTTGGCATCAGCTACCAGCGCTTTGGCATCTTCTTCCGTCTTTCCTTGAACTGTGTATTTTTTGGCAGTTTGTGGCAAAAGCCCAAGATGCCCCATGACAGGTATTCCAGCATTAATAATTGCCTTGATGATATCTGGAAGCCTTCCTTCTAATTTTACGGCATCTGCTCCAGCCCTAATCAGCCGCTCAGAATTGGCCACTGCATCAGCCTCATTTTCATATGACTTGTTTGGAAGGTCAGCCACGATGAGGGCACTTTCCCTTGCGTTGCTGACTGCCTTTGTAAACAACACCATTTCGTCCATAGTTACAGGAGCAGTATTTTCATAGCCAAGCATGACCATTCCGGCACTGTCTCCTACAAGCAAAATATCGACCTGATCACAAAGTGTTGCCATGGTATAGTCATAACTGGTAACTACAGAGATCTTCTTACTTCCCTTTTTTGCTATTATATCATTTACAGTCTTATGCAAGTGATCCTCTCCTCTTCAAATTATTCTTAATTTCTGAAACTGCAGAAGACAAAGCCCTTCTGTTGTTAAAGCTGGTTTTTACTGGTTTTGATTTCTTACAAGCTGAGACAAGAAGTTTCATTCCTCGGATGATATTGTCTACTATTGTAATGTCTGCTTTCTGGGCAGTTCTGGAAAGTGGATTAAGATCAAAGGTAATGACAGTTTTTCCCATCTTCTTCAATGCTTCAGTTCTGTCTCCGTCTTCAAGTGGAACCAATACGACATCTGCCACAAAAATTCCGTCCTTGTCTACTATACGTCTAGGGCTGTCTAGACCACCAATCTTGCGATATGACCTTTGATTCGTGCCTAAAACCTGCTTTGCACCAGCCTTTTTCAATGATTTTTCAATCTTTTTCTTCCTAGCCTCATCATAGTAGAACAAATTTACCTCAATCTTGGCCTTGGTTGTTTTGGCTAACTGGACAATCTCTTTTGGGCAAAGTGTTGCAACATTTCCATTTACCGAGATTACTGGATTTTGGGCAGATAGCAATTTGGCTGCAGCAGCCTTGATAGCAGCCTTTGCAGTTTTGGTAGTTTTTTCTCCCATCAGATAATCAAATGCCTCACCACGTCCGTGAGCCAAAAGACCTTCTTTTGCAACAAGACCTTCGTTATACCCCTTGACAATTTTCTCGCGTATACTGAGGGAAACAAAGCGCGGATGAGATTTAGGAATATTCAACAAACCACCACAAGTAATCTTTAATCTAATCTGGCACCGGAATTATCAATTTTTGAAGAAAGAATAAGGCCATCATATTTCTCTAAGATTTGTAAAACCTTCTTTTTTTCACTGGAAGGCACCAATGAAAAGATTGTCTCGCCAAACAACGCAACGCCGCATTTTATCCCATTTTTACGAAGCTCACTAACAACCCTGCTCATTTTTGGGGTCACCACCTTGATGTATTTTGCAAATTTTATCGATTTATCCTGAAATTCGTTTATGTCCTTGGACTTGATTAGTTCCTGAACCATCTTGCTTCCCAATCCATTCACTAGGGAAATTTTCTCGTCTAGGAACTTCTTAGTGGAGATTGGGTTAAAGCAAACTATCAGGGCATCCAGCTTCTCCTTGGGATCTATCTTCTCAAGCTCCCCTACCCCAGGTGCGCCAGATTTAGTACGAATCTCGAACCCACCATGATATGATGCCAAGACATCACCAAGACCAGTCTTGCATTTTATTTCAGCCAAATGGGCGATTTGTGCAACCTCTGTTTTTGAGTAGCCGGCATCCAATGCCTGGTTCAGTGCAAGTGCTAATGATAATGCAACAGCTGCGCTACAGCCAAGCCCATATCCCACAGGCACATCTAGCTCGTGAACCACGTCAACAAAATAATCATCGTTGTCAGCAAGAAACTCGTTTAGCACATATTCAGAAACACGAACATCGCCAGTTTTGAATCCCTTGATTTGGATATGGAATTTTGTTGTATTACTAGAATTTCTAGAACTTAGAATGACTGTTGTCTTTACTCCCTTTTGAATTGAAAATCCAGCACCCAGCGAACCAAGATGATTCGGATCTTTTCCCTCAAGCTCCGCCTTGAAAAAACCTGTAATGTGAGCTGGACAAAATGCACTTGCCATCATGGATCGATTTAAACTAAAATAAAAATATAAAAATATGGCTTATACTAATTAAACTAGTTTAAATTGTCTAAATTTACACGACGCCTGCAGAAGATTGGTAGTAGCATCTTGGTTTCACTTCCAAAGGAATGGGTAGATGCACACAATCTAAGCAAAAGCTCACAGGTTCAGATTGAGACTTCAGAAAATAGTCTGTCCATCACCGCAGGAGAGGGCAAAAAACTATCTAAGGAAATTGAGATAGAATATCCACTTCCAAATGAGGAAAACATAGCTGCTAACATTACTGGCGCATATCTACTTGGATATGACATTATCAAAATTAATGGCAAATCTACAATCTCGGTAAAAGACAGGGAAGTAATACGTGAGTCAATGAGGAGGTTGGTCGGCATGGAAATTCTAGACGAAGATGCCTCAAACATTACAGGCCAATTCCTGCTTGATGAGACGTCGCTCAACCCGGAAAAAATTTTCAAAAGAATGAGCTCAATTGCACTTGGAATGTTTGATGAAACATTATCCGCACTGACAACAGGTGACAGTACAAACCTTCAGACAATTCCAAACCGTGATGATGAGATAAACAGGCAATATTTCCTCCTAGTTCGTTTCATCAGAAGTACTATGGTTGACAGGAGATTGGCTGGAATTTTTAATCTGGAAAATATAGATATTCTAGATTATAGGATAGCTGGGAACATTCTTGAGACTGCCGGAGACACAATCGTTGACCTGTCAAAATCCATATCTGACACCACATTATCAAGCACTGATCAGAAGAAGATATACGAAATTGCAAAAGATATTGAGCAAATTCAGAAAAAGTCAATTGATGCATTTATCACAAATAACCGCTCTCTTGCAATAGAGGCAATAAAATTACACAGACAGTATCAGGACAAAATCGCTAAAACTCGCTTGTCACTTGAACAGAAAAAACAGGCACCAATTGCATTTTTGAACCTAATTTACACATTTGAAAAAATTGCACAATCTTGGTCAGACATATCTGATCTAGTTCAACCAACTTATAGAAAATAACTCACAGTAGTTTCTTCTTTGCAGCATATACCATAACTGCACAAATTGTTTTGGAATCAATTATTTTACCAGTTTTGATCATACCAATTAGTTTCTTAATATCCATTTTTGTTACCGTGATAAACTCATCATTATCCAATTCTAACTCAAATTTCTTTTTTAAACCAGACGCAACAAAAATGTGAATTTCCTCTTTGTTGTAGCCAACTGATGGAAAGTAAGAAATCAATTTAGTCATTTTTTTTGCTTCATATCCAGTTTCTTCAATTATCTCACGGTATGCACAATTGATTGGTTTTTCACGTTTTTCCAGTGTACCTGCAGGTATTTCCAGGATATAGCCATGGGGAAATCTATGCTGTTTTACTAAAATCACCTTACCGTTTTCATCAAATGCCAAAATTGCAGCAGCACCTGGATGCTGAATTATTTCACGGCGAACCTTTCTGCCTTCTACTGTCAGATTATAAACATCAATGTTGACTGGCTTTCCTTTGTACACAGTCTTTTTTTTCATCTACATTATACCCTCACTAAGTGAAGTCTTTCAGATTTGCGGTTTTCCCTAATTCCATTCCTAATCCAGTCTTGTGGGAGGCTAATTCTTTTTGGCATGAAATTTTCAACCGCAACCACATTTTCGACAGAGTTAGCTTTCTGGACCATCTCATCCATCTGGAATATATCTTCACTATACAAAAATAATGCAATCTGGTTTTTTGCGATAAATGGAATCTGCATAAAATGTTCCTCGAATTGTTTTTTCAGTGTTTTCAGTAAATTCTTTATGTCTCCGTTAACCACACACAACACAGCATGCGAAATGTATGGTTTTATTTTCCCAGGATCATATGTTAAAGTAAATTGGAATGCAGGATTTTCCTGAAGCTTTTCTATGGATCTGGTAACTGTCTTGGATGAGATCTTTGCATTTTTGGCAACAACATCAATCTGTTCCCGTGGGTTCTTCAATAGTTGCTCAATCACATCAAGATCTGTTTTAGTCAGATTTGATTCTATTCCAGCATCCTCTGCTTCAAAGATATTTAGAATTCTAACTTGTTTTAGCAAGTTTTTGATTATTGCAATCTTTTGTTCGACTTCGCCTTTTACAACAATTCCACACGCAGA
>CACLIK010000002.1 GCA_902606965.1 uncultured marine group I thaumarchaeote | reverse complement strand
TAATTCAGGGAATAATTTTTCCTACCCTAATAATATTAGGAATAACAATCGTGATATGGGCAAGTATTAGATTTGTATTAAAAAATACAAGAAAATCAGCACTACTGACTTCTCTATACGTATTTTTGTTTTTTTCATATGGTATAATTTTTAAAATTCTAGAATCAAATGTAACTGAAGAATATCTTATTTTAATTCATGTGTTACTTCTCATCACTTATACTTCTCTTGTTGTTTTCATAACATACTATATTGTAAAAACACGTAGGAATTTTAGTTATGTTACATCAACAACTAATGTGGTATCAATAATACTATTATCTTTAATATTTGTTAATATCACTGTATATAATTTTGAAAATTTTAGTAGCTTTGACGATGAAGCGTATGAACCCACTATAGCAGGAAATAATCCAAACAGTCTCCCAGATATTTACTATATCGTATTAGATGAATATGCACCTTTGAGAACGCTGAATACTGTTTATGACTATGATAATAGTGACTTTGTTAAATTTTTGCAAGAACGTAATTTCTACGTTGCAAAAAACAGTCATAGTAATTATGCTGAGACATTTTTGGCAATGGCTTCCACACTTAATATGAAATATGTAAATTATTTATCTGATACAGTAGGGAAGGAGTCTTTGGATCAAAGAATACCATATCAGATGATAAGCAATAATCATGTAATGAAGAATTTAAAATCTGTAGGATATGAAATTTATAATTTTGATTCTGGTTGGTGGGGAACTAGAAGTTTACAAATTGCTGATGTAAATCTTTGCTCAAAAAATCAAAACATGGACTTTCATACTTTGCATGCATTAAAACAAATAAGCGTCTTTAGAGCTTTTGACATATTTATCAAGGATCCATCCTCAGAAATCTTCCACCAAGAAAGAAGAGATCGAATTTCTTGTCAATTTGATGATATCACAAAAATAAAACAGGAAACAGAAAAACCTGTTTTTGTATTTATGCATGTTATGGCACCACATGATCCATATGTTTTTGGTCCTGATGGAGAAGAGGTCGATTACAAATACACGTTTGGACCAACTGGTACTGCATACTTAGACCCCAATGAAGAAAAAACTGCATACCTTAATCAGTTAATTTATTTAACAAAAATTTTGAAAGATGTGATTAAAAACCTTCAAGAAAATTCAGAAAATCAACCAATAATTATTGTCCAATCTGATACAGGTCCTAGCACAAAGTTTGGAGAAACAATGAATGAAAAACATCAAGTTGATAGAATGTCTATAATCAATGCATATTATTTTCCTAATGGAAAATATGATTTACTTTCTGATGATGTGACACCAGTAAATTCATTTAGAATAGTTTTTGATTCTCACTTTGAAACGAATTATGGTTTAGTTGATGATAGAGTTTTTTATAGTACGTATGAAAAACCTTATGAATTAAATGAATTGCTAATCTTAAATTAAGATCAATGTAGAATTTCATCATGAATTCGGCAATTCTAATCACATATGAACAAGATGACATAGTCGATGAAGCAATCGCACTTTGTGAATCAGCTGACTACAAAGTAAAGCATATCATAAAACAAAACTTTCTACAGAAACAAAGATACGGATTAAGCAGTGGAAAAATTGATGGCCTTAAAGAGATTATATCTAGGATAAAACCGGATGTAGTAGTTTTTGACGAGATATTAAAACCAAGCCAGAACTATAATCTAGCTTCCGAGCTGAAAATGGAAATATTGGATCGGGAAGCTTTGATTTTACGTATATTTGAGAAAAGATCTTCTAGTGCGGAATCGAAACTTCAAGTTCAACTTGCGCAAGCACGATATGAAATGTCGAGAGCTAAAGAAAAAGTACGGCTGGCAAGAGAGGGAGAACAGCCAGGATTTATGGGCCTTGGAACATTTGAGGTTGATGTTTACTATAATGAGATCAAAAAAAGGATGATTAGTATAAAATCAAAACTCGTAAAGTCTGGAAAACAACGTAAACTTCATAGACAAGCAAGAAAACGACTTGGTTTTAAAATAATCTCATTGGCAGGATATACCTCAGCAGGTAAAACTACATTATTCAATACCCTAACAGGAGAGAAACAAGAAAAAAATGATGAACTGTTTACTACTCTTTCAACTACTGTACGCAAGGTAATGATAAACAAAAAAGAGGCACTAATTTCAGACACTGTAGGATTTATCAGCAAACTACCTGCATATATGATTGAAGCATTTAGATCAACATTAGAAGAGCTGGTGTATAGTGATGTTGTAATAGTTGTTATTGATGCTAGTGATAATCATGACGAGCTACAAAAAAAATTCAAAAGTTGCTATGCAACACTGAATGAAATCGGTGTGGAGACGAATAAAATGATCTTCGCTTTGAATAAATCAGAATTATTGAATCAAGATGAAATATTAGATGTTGTTGATCTGTTAGAATTGAATGAAAATAAGAAATGGATTGACATTTCCGCGGCTACAAAAAAAAATATGGATAAACTTGAAGAAATAGTCAATAATATTTTTCATAATGATATTTCATATAATAGGGAGAAAGTTGGGGTAAAAACATATGGAAATTGAAGTTGTAAGGATTGGTCAACGTGTTGTTAGAGATGATCGGGTTACCACACATGTAGCCTTAGTTGCAAGATCATTTGGTGCAAATAAAATCTATATGAATGAGGTGAATTCTGAGATAGAAAAAACAATTTCTGATATTAACAAAACATGGGGTGGTAATTTTCAAATTGAAATTATCTCTGAATGGAAGGAGATCATTAAAGAGAGAAAAAATGCTGGAGTAAAAATTGTTCATCTTACAATGTATGGTCAAAATATCAATAATGTTCAAATGAAAATTCGAAATGAAGACAAAATTTTGATTGTAGTTGGAGCTGAGAAAGTTCCGAGAGAAATATACGAAATGGCAGATTACAATGTAGCAGTAGGCAATCAACCACATTCAGAAATAAGCGCCTTGGGTATACTATTAGATCGTATTCATCAAGGAAAACAATTTGAATCAGATTTTGATAATCCCGAGAGAGTAATAATTCCTCAGGAGCATGGCAAAAATGTTGTGACGAATAAAACAACTGATTAATAATGGAAAATAGAGTTATCTTTATTGATTGATAAATACGAAGATCCGTTTGTTAAAATTTCATATATGATTGGTGGTGATGAATACCTCAAGGTTGCAAGATCACTATTAAAATCGCAGGATGCAACAGATGAAGAAATTGCAAGTTCTACTGGTTTAAGAATTAACATGGTTAGAAAAGTCCTCTATGATCTTTTTGGTAAGGCTCTCATTACTGGAGTTAGAGTAAAGGATGAAAGAAAAGGTTGGTTTGTCTATCGTTGGCGTTCTAGAAGAGATGAAGTTGAAAGTTTTATTGAGAATCAGAAAAAAAAGATTGGTGATAGGTTACAACAAAGATTAGATTATGAAAACTCATCACAATTTTATCATTGTGGAAATGCTGATTGTCCAAGGGTAACATTTGAAGACGCACTTGAAGAATTTTTTAAATGCACATCATGTGGGGGAGTTTTAAATCTTAAGAAAAATGAGAGGCTCCAAAAGGCATTTGCCAAACAAATTGATAAGATAAGAAAGGAAACACAAAGCTAGATAAATAACAACTGACATTAGTACAAAATGGTAAAAATAGATACGCCAGCGTCAATGGAAAGTTTTAGATCATTCATAATGGTTAGTACGTGTAGTTCATTTGCTCCACAAAGCTATGCCGATGATACAGAAGTTTTTCCAGAGCGTGAGGAGGATCTTGGTTCCATATACGTTGAAGCTGCAGATAAGGTAACTTTGAAGAAAATTAGAGATATTACATTTGTAAATGCCAGAGATGTACTGGGAATAATCTATAATTCTAGGAGTGGAAATACAAAACTGAAGTGGCGTCAAATTCGACGTAATAACGGTAAAGTGACAGGTGAGGCATCATCAAATTCTCTTGTCAACTTAGCACAAAGTGGAGTAATTACGCTTGATTGGGTAGAAAACTATGTTCGAAAGAAAACCCAAGAAAATTGATATTGTTTTTCTTTTTTGAATAAAAAATAGATATGCGAACTAAAATTATTGATGAAAATTCAATTTCATGTGTACCAGAAGATTCAGATGATCTAATTACACTACGTAGAGTTATCAAAAAAGGTGATAAAATTATTGGAGAAACTGTTCGTGTTGTTAAACAGGAAAAAGACTTTGCGAGACCAGATAAAGGTGAACGTGTTAAGATTAGACTATCAATAGAGGTTGAAAAGATATCATTAGACAACGTATTAGATAGAATACGTGTTGGTGGAATAATTAAAGAATCTAATAATGAATCAGTTCCCCATGGATCACATCACTCATTTGTTATCAAAATTGATGAACCATTTAATTTATTCAAAAAGAAGTGGACGTCCGTAGAAAAAAAACTTGTCAGAACTAAAGGTGATAATCTGACATTTATCTTGATTGCAATAGATACTAGTGATTGCGGTGTTGGAAAACTAAAAGGAACGCATTTGCATATAATGCCGAACATTTATTCAGGATCAAGTGGAAAAAGATACAAAACTAATTTTAAAATAGAAAACTTCTTTGATGAAATCTCAAAGGCATTGTTGGCTATTGTAAAGCCAAACTACCAGCTTATAGTATTTGGGCCAGGAGAAACAAAAAAGAAATTTGTAAACTTTCTTACTAAAACACAGATCGCTCAAAACCATGAAATTAAGATTGTTGAAGGCGTAGATTCTAGCGGTGAAGATGGTATCCATATATTTACTAAATCGAAATCAATGCAAGATATAATATCAAATAGTAAGCTTGCAAAAGTTTCTGATATTATTGATCAAGTTATGATTCTTGCCAATAGAAAAAGCCGTAAGTTCACAATGGGTTTGGAGGAGACTAGAATGGCAAATGAATATGGTGCTATAGATTCGCTAATTTTTTCGGAGAAAGCAATACAAAGTAATGACGAACAGGAAATTATCAACTTTCTAAATGATGTAGAATCAAAAGGCGGCATAGTATACAGTGTTGATGCAACTACTGACATGGGTCTGAGGGTGACTGGACTTGGTGGTATTATTTCAATTCTAAGATTTGCGGTAGAATCTAGTTAGTAGAATCAACAAGCCATTTCATATATGGTTGATTAATAGATTCCACATTAATTTCTGCAATCTCTGGTACGTCGTATGGATGAAGTTTTTTCAATTCTTTTTTTAGAATTAGTTGGTTCTTTTTAGTAGTTTTAAAAAATGCCAGATATTCATTCTGGTTTTCTACTTTCCCTTTCCAAGTATAAACGGATGAAATTTTTGTCATATTGACGCATGCAACTAGTTTTTTCTTTACCAGTTTATTGGCAATCCCCATAACTGACTGTTTATTAGGAAATGTTGATACAATAATCACAGGCTTCACAGTAACCGATAAATTTACGTGAATAAAAAAAGTACCAATCGATTTGGCTCTTGATCTCCTCACTGACAATGCAATAATTTACGTTCTCATAGCCTGGGTTGTAATCTTAGGTATAGCAAAGGCTGTAAAATTGGAAAAACATGGTTTTGAAATAAAGCCATACAGTCTTACGTACAAAAACACTCAGGTTCAGTCAGCACTTTCAAAAATGCTGACTAGAACAAAGCGCGGAATTAGGGTTTTTGCAGATGTAAGTGTAGTAGCGGGTTTTCTAATGATGGGATTTGCATTCTGGTTTCTATTGAATAATCTCTCAAACTTTTTTGTAGAACCAACTGAATTTGCTGAGTTAACAGTATTGATACCTGGCGTTACGCTAACTTCTGTTTCGGCTATACTGTATTTTCTATTGTCTATCCCAATTGTCCTGATCATGCATGAAGGTGCTCATGGTATAGTAGCTACTCTAGAAAAAATAAAGATCAAAACTGGAGGGTTTGCAGTTTTTATTGCATTATTTGCGGGGTTTGTGGAACCAGATGAAAAGGAATTTGATAGTGCAAAAAAAATATCCAAACTTAGAGTCATAGGAGCGGGTGCAACTTCAAATGTAATCTTTGCATTTGCCTTAGGAGCATTACTATTAACAAACCCAATTTTTGCACTAGTATTACCAGAACCACTCTTGGGGTGGTTTTACGAGGCGCCTGATGGTGTACTCATTATTTCAATTATAGAAGGTAGTGGAGCAGAAAAAGCTGGTTTACAAAAAGATGATCTGATAACAGGAGTAAACAGTGTAGTAGTAGTAACACCGTTTGATTTTCAAAAGGTTGATCTGAAACCGGGTGATACTGCTACTGTGACAGTTCAAAGAGATGGTCAACAGATACAATTGCCTGTTGAGATTATGCCCTCTCCTGATGATCCTGATAGAGGTTTAATTGGGATCATAAGAGATAATTCGATGTCTTACAAACCAGTTTTGAATTTCATAGAATGGAATCCTCAGGTATCTATGTTTCTTCTTTGGTTATGGATGATTTCATTTTTCATTGGAATTATCAATATGCTTCCTCTACCCATATTGGATGGAGGAAAATTTATCTACACAATTATTGAGAAACATGCTTCAGAGAAAAAAATTAACGTAATAATGTATACTGTTTATGCTTTCACTTTCGTTCTATTTGCTCTAAATATAGCATTATCATATGTAAAATCTGGATGGTTTACCATCTAAGCGTTAAAACCTAAATTACTGAAAATTTAGTTACAAAATAATGAGTTGTGACAAATGCCAAAAACAAGCAGCATATACCAGAAAGTATTCTGGAGAAACGCTTTGTTCTGAGTGTTTTTCTAATTCTATTTTACACAAAGCGGCTAAAACAATATCAAAACATAAGATGATCAGAAACAACGAGCTTGTTTGTGTTGCTGTTTCAGGTGGAAAAGACTCTCTAGTATTATTAGATGTCTTGAATAAAATGTCAAAAACTCATAATTTTAGGCTAATGGCTGTAACAATTGATGAGGGAATCCCTGGATACAGAGATGAGGCTCTGAAAATTGTCGAAAGTTTTTGTACCAAATTAAACGTACAGCATAGAGTTTTCTCATACAAGAAACTGTTTGATCTAACGTTAGAGGAATCCTTACAATTAAGAAATGACCAGAAACTTTCTTCCTGTTCAATTTGTGGTACATTTAGACGAAGAGCGTTAGATCATGCTGCAAAATCAATTAATGCAAATGTAATTGCAACTGGTCACAATTTAGACGATGTTCTTCAAACATTTCTAATAAACACACTTTCTGGAGATACTACAAAAATAGGTTGGATGGATCCTGATACATCCTCAAACAAACTAAGAAAGATTAAGCCATTATCTGAGATTTATGAATCAGAAATTGTATTTTATGCATTCACAAATAACCTTCCGTTCCAAACGGAACCATGTCCACATATGGATGAAGGAATTAGAACGGAGCTACGTGAATTCCTAAATTCACTAGAATCAAACCATACTGGAATAAAAAATAACATGTATAGTTCTATTATGAAAATTTCCCAATTTACTAAGCAAGCAGAACAAAAAGAAAAACGAAAATGTTCAATATGTGGTAATGAATGTAGTGGAAATGTTTGTTCAGTATGTAAAATGATAACGCGTTTGACTAAGGAATGATCCAAATTCAAATATAACATCAAATCAAAGTATGAACGGTAGTAGGTAGGACCGGGGTGCTAGCCGTGCCCTGTTCTGAAACCGGCTATATGCAGAGGTCAGCAACTGCTGGGTAAATCTCTAGAATGGTGGTACCCACTTGGTGTGCGGAAATGAAATCACGCCGAGGCGGGTGGTTGTAGGACTAGAATTATCCGAAGGGATAATTTCTAAGACCGAACCATCGAAAGGGATCAGGTCCGGGAGGGAGCAATCCTAAGGTGGAACATTCACGCTTCCTCGTCAACGTGGCGGATCTTGCGTGCCTTGAAATGGGGCTATTGATCTAGCCTAGAACCAGCAGAACTACTACCGTATTAAACTTTAAAATCAATACAAAACTTCAAACGTTGAAAATTCATTTTTAAACTCTTCATTGCTAACTTCAATGTTATCTACACGTGAATTTGCAGGACCAGTTCTAGCCCATTCAATAACTAAATTGACAGATTTGTTATCGCCTTCAAGTATTGCTTCTACACGTTTATCAGTTAGATTTCTAACCCAACCTACAACGTTATTATTCTTAGCAATAACCTTCAGAGCTTGTCTAAAAAAAACTCCCTGTACCTTACCGCTCACCAAAATATGTACACGTTGCTGTTTCATAGATATACAAAAATGAAGATGCTAATCAATTTTAGGAAGATAAGATTACTTCTTCCTTTCCTTAATTCGTGCTCTTCCGGTTTTTCGGGCTGCAATGCTACCAACCTTTGCTCCTGGTGGCGCATCACGTGCAACTGTTGAACTTTGACCAACATGCTGATGTCTACCACCTCCATGAGGATGATTATACGCTCCTTGAGCTACACCTCTAACAATTGGATATTTTTGTCCTTTTGCCTTAAACCGCCTTACTGCTACTCCCGCACGCATCAGCGGCCTATCACCAACACCACCACCTGCCAAAGTTCCTATCATCGCCCTATTCTTTGGATTAAGTGTAGTAAATTTCCCAGAAGGAAGCTTTAGTGTAACACCCTTGTCTTCATGTGAAAATACTGTTGCATTTGCGCCAGCAGATTTCATAAAAGATCCTCCATCTCCAAATTGTTTTTCGACATTGCATACAGTTGTGCCGTCAGGAATATTTTGAATGCTTATTACATTTCCATCTTCAATTTTAGATTTTAATCCAAACTGAATATGTGAACCAACTTTAGCACCAAGAACTGCTGGAACAAATGAAATAGAACCATCATTAAACCTAACTTTAGCTAATGGAGCATCGCGGCCTCGTTCATGAACAAGATCTATGATCTCTCCATCATGATTCTCTGATAGTTCAAAACTAGGATATTTTGCTGGTGCGATCTTTCCTGTAGCAGATACCCTAAACTGTAATCCTCCACGTCCACGTCTTCTAACAAGCGGTCTTTTTCCCAATGTGAAAATTTTTGATTATTCAACAGATTTTAAGCTTCTGATTAACTGGAGTTTTTGTAGAGAAATTTAACGACAAAGGTATAAACGATACTTGGAGGGTGGTAAATTATGAGCGAAAATGAGATCTCACTCAAGGTTTTGGAGGCATATACACGGGACGTTGGGCGTGGCGTAGCGAGAATTGACTATGATTCTATGGATACATTAAATGCTTCAACTGGAGATGTTATTGAAATTAAAGGCAAACGGAGAACTGTTGCTAAATGTTTACCTCTTTATCCATCAGATGAAGGAAAGGGTATTATCAGAATAGATGGATTGGGACGAAACAATTCTGGAATTGCAATTGGAGATAGTATATCAGTAAAAAAGATCAAAGCTATAGCAGCCGAGAAAATTATTGTAGCACCATTAGAGGCTATACCACCAATTGATGAAAGATATCTTGCAGACGCTTTAGAAAGTGTACCTTTGATTAAGGGTGATAATGTGATGGTACCATACTTTGGTGGTAGGTTAACTTTTCAGGTAATTGGAGTGACTCCTAATGCTGATGCTGTACTTGTAACGCAAAAAACAGTTTTCACCATAGCTGAAAAAGGAGAGACGTTAAGAGGTGTTCCACAAGTTTCTTACGAAGACATTGGTGGTTTAACTGACGAAATTAAGAAAGTTAGAGAAATGATTGAGCTTCCATTACGTCACCCAGAAATATTTGAAAAGTTGGGAATAGAAGCACCAAAAGGAGTCTTACTTTATGGACCTCCAGGTACGGGAAAGACATTGTTAGCTAAAGCAGTAGCAAATGAAAGTAATGCACACTTCATTAGTATTTCTGGTCCTGAAATTATGAGCAAATTCTATGGTGAAAGTGAAGCTAGATTACGAGAGATATTCAAGGAGGCTAGAGAAAAAGCACCATCAATTGTTTTCGTTGATGAGATTGATTCGATAGCACCTAAACGGGAAGAAGTTACTGGTGAAGTAGAACGAAGAGTTGTTTCACAGATGCTTTCACTCATGGATGGATTAGAAGCTAGAGGTAAAGTAATTGTAATTTCTGCAACAAACAGACCAAATGCAATTGATCCAGCGTTAAGAAGGCCTGGTAGATTTGACAGAGAAATTGAAATTAAGGTTCCTGATAAAAAAGGAAGGTCTGACATTCTTAACATCCACACACGAAACATGCCATTACATGATGATGTAGATATCAAGCAAGTATCTTCAGTTAGCCACGGATACGTTGGTGCTGACTTGGAATATTTGTGTAAAGAAGCAGCAATGAAGTGTTTACGTAGATTGTTACCAGAGATTAACTTAGATGATGAAAAGATTCCTCCTGAAACACTTGACAAACTAATTGTTAATGGAGAAGATTTCAAAAAAGCACTAATTGAAGTTACACCATCCGGCATGAGAGAAGTATTCATTGAAAACCCAGATGTAAAGTGGGAAGAAGTTGGTGGTCTAACTGAAATTAAGCAGGAACTTCAAGAAGCAGTTGAATGGCCAATGAAATATCCTACTCTATATGATAAATTGGGACATAAAATGCCACGTGGTATTTTGCTTCATGGTGCAAGTGGTACAGGAAAGACATTGTTAGCTAAAGCAGTTGCTACTGAGAGTGAGGCAAACTTTGTTTCCGTACGAGGTCCTGAATTGTTATCAAAATGGGTAGGAGAATCTGAGAGGGGTATTAGAGAAATTTTCAGGAGAGCTAGACAATCATCACCATGTGTGGTATTCTTTGATGAGATTGATTCAATAGCACCAATTAGAGGAGGAGGAGCAGAGACACAAGTTACTGAAAGAGTTGTTAGTCAATTATTAACAGAGTTAGATGGTATGCAGGACATGCATGGTGTAGTAGTATTAGCTGCTACAAATAGAGCAGATATGATTGATCCAGCTTTACTCAGACCTGGTAGATTTGATAAAATTATCCAGATTCCATTACCAGACAAGGAATCCAGACAAAGAATTTTGGAGATCAACGCAGAAGAAATTCCATTCGAAAAAGATCCTAACAGTCCAGACTATGTGAACTTTAGTAAATTAGCGGAGGCAACTGATGGATTTAGTGGTGCAGATGTTGCAGCCATAGCAAATACTGCTGTATCTTTTGTTATTCATGAGCACCTTGACAAATATGCTATGGGTGGACAAGCCGAAACAAAAGTTACTGAAACAAAAGATGTAGAAAAGAAGGTACCACCTAAGAATGCAGATTTGATAGTTGAGGAAAAAGAGGCACGTGCTGCTTCTTCAGCAGAAGATGAGAAAGCTGCAAAGGCCAAAGAGGAAAAAGAAATTTCTAAAGTTGAAAAAGCTGCTGAGAGTGCTAAAGTTACAATGAAGCACTTTGAAGACGCTATAAAGAAGGTAAGAGAACAAAAGGACCTGAAGATTGGACAGAAAGTGGAACTTTCTGCTTTCAGGTAGTTTTAATAAAATAACTGCTTAAACCACCACAATGTCAGAAGACCAAGGATATTCTGGAAAATCGCTTGAATGTTTAAAAAAAAATAATGCCAAGGTAGGCGATTCAATCAAGATTACTGCTGATTTAACATACTCTGGAATTCTAATGCCCAGATACGAGTCTGGTGATGACAAGCATTTGGTAGTCAAATTAGGAAGTGGCTACAATGTAGGGATCAATGTTGACGAGATCCAGAAAATAGAGATTGTTTCTAGTTCTGAAACAAAGCCTAAGCAAGAACAAGAAAGAAAAGAGGATTCAACACTTCCAAAAATTTTACTTCTTTCTACGGGAGGAACAATCGCAAGCAAGGTTGACTATAGAACTGGTGCTGTTACACCTGCACTTACTGCTTCTGATATCAATGAAGCTGTTCCGGAGCTTGGGAAAATTGCGAATATTGATGCGGAAGTTTTGTTCTCTGAGTATTCAGAAAATTTACAGCCAGACCATTGGACAAAAATTGCAGAAAAACTTGATTCACTTACGGACTCTGACTATAAAGGAGTACTAATTGCGCATGGAACAGATACCATGCATTACACATCTTCTTTTTTGTCTTTTGCGCTTGCCGGATTTCCCATTCCGGTTGCACTTGTTGGCTCACAGAGATCGTCTGATAGACCGTCGTCTGATGCAGCGATAAACCTGATTGCAGCTTCAAAATTCCTTGTTGAATCCAACACAAAGGGTGTTTTTCTTGTTATGCATCATAATGATAATGATCAAACAGTTGCATGTCATGTGGGAACCAGAGTCAGAAAAAATCACACAAGCAAACGTGGAGCGTTTGAGACAATGGGTGGTCACCCAGCATTCATAATTGCTGAAGGAAAAATTAAGAAAAATATACAAGATGATTTTTTTAAAAACGAAAAATATAACCCAAGGATGAAGATTGACACCAAAGTATCTCTTGTAAAATATCACCCTGGCTATGACCCCCAATTAATTGAAAACTTGATACAAACAGGATGCAAGGCAATAATTTTTGAAGGAACAGGACTGGGACATGTTGGACGAACAATGTACGATGTTGTAAAAAATGCAAAAGAAAACGATCTGTTTTTGGGAATGACATCACAGTGTATCGATGGCAGGGTTAGGATGACAGTTTATGAAAGCGGCAGAGATTTATTAGATTTAGGAATCACACCTCTTGAAAATATGACACCAGAGACTTCACTTGTAAAAGCAATGTGGGCTTTGGGAAATTCAAAAGATGTAGATGAGATGAAATCACTAATGTTGGAAAATATTGCTTCAGAGTTTTAACTATGGCAGAAATTGATTTTGAAAAAATCGGTTTGAAGGTTGGATTAGAGATTCACCAACAGCTGAACACTAGCAAAAAATTGTTTTGTAAATGCAGACCGATAGAAAGTGATGAATATACTGAAAAATTCTCTAGAAGCCTAAGAACAGCAAAAAGTGAGCTTGGTAAATTGGATCCGGCTGCGTTATTTGAGAAAACAAAATCAAAGAAGATCAATTACTATGCAAATTCTCAAAGTAGTTGTCTGGTTGAAAAAGACGAAGAACCCCCTCATGATCTAGATCATAATGCAAAGAAAATTTCATTACTGATTAGTAGCATGCTTGAATCAAAAATTTTCAGCGAGATTCATGTTATGAGAAAGACCGTTATTGATGGTTCTAACACCTCTGGCTTTCAAAGAACTATGCTTGTTTCCCAGGGAGGAAATCTAAAGGTAGGTGGAAAAAAGATTGGGGTACAAGCAGTTTGTCTTGAGGAGGATGCAGCGAAACTTCTCAGTAATGAACAAAACGAAACAAACTACAGTTTAGATCGTTTGGGTGTACCATTAGTTGAAATTGCCTTAGAGCCTGTAAGCACCAAGCCCTCTGAAGTTAAGGAAATTGCATTGACGCTTGGAAGATTGTTAAGAGCAACAAGGATGGTAAAAAGGGGAATCGGTTCAATTAGACAGGATGTAAATATTTCAGTTATGAATAATGGAGTTGTAGAAGTAAAAGGTGTACAACAACTAGATCAACTTGAAAAAATAATTAATTATGAAGCCAAAAGACAACACGGGCTAATCCTGATTGCCGAAAAACTCAAAAAATTATCAATAACAATCACGAAAGAAGATGTCCTTGATGTTACTGAAATTTTCAAAGCTAGCGACTCGAAAATAATTCAAAAGGCGTTAAAATTAAATGCAAAAATTAAGGCAATACGTATAAGAAATTTTTCAGGAATGTTTGGTTTTGAACCATATCCTGAAATTAGATTAGGAAAAGAAATTGGACAGCTTGTAAGATTTTTTGGCATTGGAGGAGTTTTCCATTCGGACGAGCTTCCTAATTACGGAATTAATGATTCCGATGTTGGTAGGGTAAGAAAACATCTTGAATTAGCAGACAAAGATGGTTTTCTGATTATAGCTGGCGAAGATTCAAAGTTGGATTATGCTGTAAATTCTATAGTAAAGAGAATTCAAGATGCAATAAACGTAGTTCCAGCTGAGACTAGAGCTGCTACACAAGATGGTGAAACTGTTTTTCTTAGACCACGTCCAGGTGCGTCCAGGATGTATCCGGAAACTGATATCCCTTCGATTAGTGTAATCCCTGAAGAAGTAAAACTCGCAAGAGAAAACATTCCGAAATCGTGGGATGAATCAATCGCTGAAATTCAACAAAAATACGATCTAAATTCTCAACTATCTGAACAAATTTTTGACTCAGAATACATGGGACTGTTCGAAAAAATCTGTGAAAATAAAAAGATCTCACCAAACTTTGTAGCCTCAATACTTTGTTCTAGTGTAACAAACCTGGAGAGACAGGGACTTGACGCGACGCTATTGAAGCCAGAACACATCATAGAATCGTTTGAACTGTTAGCGTCTGGCAAAATACCAAAAGAATCACTAGAAATTATTTTTGAAAATATCATGTCTGGAAAATCAGAAAATGTTTCGCTGGCTATGCAAAGTACAGATATTTCAAGTATGGATGAGGGCGAATTAAATAGAATTTTAGATAAAATAATTCAAAATAATATTGAACTTGTTAAGAAGTTAGGAGATCAAGCTATAACCACCCTGATGGGACTTGCGATGAAAGAAGTGAGAGGCAAGGCTTCCGGAAAAATGGTCAATGATCTCCTGCGCAAAAAGATCTCAGAGTTATAAAATAATGTAAAATGCGGGAAGTGGGATTTGAACCCACGAACTCCTAGGAGATAAGGATCTGAACCTTACGCCGTTGACCAGGCTGGGCGACCCCCGCAACAAGAAAAGAAAAAACATGGAATAAGTTTCTTTTTCGTGAGTAAACACAAAATAGCCGAGTATCCCCTATCAATTTAGTGGAATTCAGAGAGATATACTGTAATGACTGTAAGAAAATGCTTGGTAGGTACAACACAAAATATTACTCATCAGATATGATAGCAGAACTAATTCAAACAATACATGTCATTCACACTCGTGGCGGACACCACATCAAAATTCATAAAAAAAAATCTTAGAATAATTGATGTTAATCGAACGAATCGTCCAATTCCTTTAACAAATCTTTTTGATGGTTGTTTAGTTTCTTTGGAATGTTAACAACCAATCTAACATATTGATCACCTCTACCTCTAAATCCACGTCCAGGCAAGCCTTTCCCTTTAAGTTTGATTATGGAATTTGGTTGGCTGCCAGATTCGACGGTAATGTTATTGAATCCTTCCAGCGTGGGAACTTCAAACTTTTTTCCCAAACTTGCATCCGTTATTGATATTTGTGCGTCATAAAAAATATCTCTCCCGTCACGTTTGAATTTAGGATGAGGTTGAACGTTAACTCTTATTATGAGATCGCCGTTTGCACCACTTGGTATTGACTCACCCTCGCCGGATATTACATAATCACCATTGTCTATACCGGCAGGAAGTTCAAACGATATGTGCTTGGTACCTTTTACTTTTCCTAACTTGCATTTTTTACATGGTTTTTCTATCATCATCCCCTGCCCACTACATTTTCTACATGGTTGAACAGTTACAAAGGTAGAAAATCCCATGTTACGACTTACCCTAACTTGTCCTTGACCATCACAATCTGAACATCTTATTTTAGACGTACCGGGAAAACATCCCGAACCGTTGCAGTCAGGGCAGTCGACATTTTTTTGTAAGTCAAGATCCATTTTTTTTCCGTTCAATACATCTTCAAGCGAAACAGAGGTTTCGTATAGCATGTCAGATCCTCTCTGTCTTCCAAAACCACCAAATCCTTGTGCTCCTCCTCCGAAAAGGTTTTCAAAAATGGAGTCAAAACCTCCTGTTGTTCTTCTTCCCCTTCCTCCAAACAAATCACTAAATATATCATCAAAGTTAGCGCCAGCTCCTCTGAAAATATCCTCGGTACTGTATCGTCCATCTACACCAGCATGCCCATGTTGATCATAAAGACTGCGTTTTTTTGTATCTGACAAAACCGCATATGCTTCTGAAATTTCCTTGAAATGTTCAGCGGCCTCAGAAGATTTGTTTCTGTCTGGGTGAAATTTTAAAGCTAGTTTTCTGTATTGGGACTTGATCTCATTCAGTTGAGTATCCTTCGAAACACCTAAGACTTCGTAATAATCACGCTTTGCACTCATCTCTAATCAAATAATTTGCTTTTTGAATTTTATTTAGATTGCTCTTCATCAGGTTTAGATTCTGGTTCTGGCTCAGGTTCTGATTTTTCTTCAGATTTGGCTCCATCTTCCTGTTGTGCTGCACCTGGTGGTGGAGTAGCATTCTTGTATAATTCAGTGGTAATTTCATTAACTATAGCTTTCAATGCATCTAGTTTTGTCTTAATTTGTTCTGAATCCTGACTTAGCACTTCCTTTACTTCCTTTACTGCGTCTGTAATCTTGATTCCCTGCTCCTGTGATATTTTGTCTTTGAGATCTTGGTTAACCAATTTTTCTGTCGTGTAGATGAAACTTTCTGCCTCATTTTTGATATCAACAGATTCCTTTTTCTTCTTGTCTTCATCTGCGTGCTTTTCCGCATCTTGCTTCAATTTTTCTACCTCTTCATCTGAGAGTTTTGTAGTAGATTCTATTGTAATTTTAGCGTCCTTTCCAGTTCCAAGATCCTTTGCTGTTACATTTATGATACCATTAGCATCAATGTCAAATTTCACATTAACCTGTGGAACACCTCTAGGAGCCGGAGGAATGTCAGTTAGATTGAAACTTCCTAGCGAAACGTTGTCAGCAACCATTGGTCGCTCTCCCTGAACCACGTTTATTGTGACTGCTGTTTGGTTATCAGCCGCTGTTGTGAAGGTTTTGTCTTTGGATGTAGGTATTGTCGTATTTCTTTCAATAATTGGTTCACGCACACCACCTAGTGTCTCAATTCCTAATGTAAGTGGAGTCACATCTAGTAAGACAATATCACTCTCAACATCACCTGCCATAATACCAGCCTGAACAGCAGCACCAAAGGCCACAGCCTCCATTGGATCAACTCCAGATTCCGCATCTTTTCCAATCGCGTCACCAACAAATTTTTTCACAATTGGCATTCTGGTAGGTCCGCCAACAAGGACAATTTTGGTGATATCTGAAGTAGATATTTTCGCATCCTCAAGTGCCTTGTCAATTGAAGGTTTACATCTTTCAACTAGTGATGTCACAAGACTGTCTAGCTTAGCTCTCGTTAGTTTAACTTCAAGGGCAGTTTTTTCATGGATGTACGGTAAGTTTATGTCAGTTTCCATTACACCTGAAAGTTCAATCTTTGCCTTTTCACAAGCCTCTCTAAGTCGTTCCATAGCTTTCTTATCGCTTGAAATGTCAACACCTTCTTTCTTTCTGAATTCTTCTTTGACATAATCCATTATTGCTAAATCCATATCAGTACCGCCCAGCTTAGTATCACCAGAAGTACTCATTACTTCAAAGACGCCTCCGCCCATTTCCATTATCGTTACATCAAGTGTACCACCACCAAAATCAAATACTAATATCTTCATGTCCTGCTTTGCCTTGTCAAGACCGAAAGCAAGAGCTGCTGCTGTAGGCTCGTTGATTATTCGTGCTACATCAAGCCCAGCGATTGTTCCTGCATCTTTAGTAGCTTGTCTCTGATTATCATCAAAATAGGCAGGAACTGTAATTACTGCCTTTGTAATCTTATCTCCGGTAAATGCTTCAGCATCTTTCTTAATTTTTTGTAAAATAAATGCAGAGATTTGCTGTGGTTTGTATTCTTTACCTTCGATTTTGTAAACATGATCTGTTCCCATCTTTCTCTTTGCTTTAGTAATTGTATTTTCAGGATTTGTTACAGCTTGGTTTACAGCTGGTGTACCAACAAGCATAGCACTACCATCCTTTGGAAATGCAACGACTGATGGGAATGCTTTACCATGTGCTGTTTGACCTTCGGCTGCAGGAATTATTGTTGGTTTGCCACCTTGGATAATTGCAGCAGCTGAGTTACTTGTTCCTAGATCAATACCAATTATTCTTTCTGCCATATTTTATCATCTATTCTTTAATTATTTTTTTTGAAACACATACCTTCGAGTATTTCATTACCTCTCCACGAATAATATATCCTTTTGCGATCTCTTTGACAATTGTTCCTTCCTCATGATCATTATCTTCAATCTCTTGTACTACCTCATGTAGCTTGGGATCAAATTTTCTTCCTTCTGTTTCTATTGGTTTTACATCATAATTACCCAAGATAGATTCCATGTTTTTTATTATTCCGTTTAGATTGTCTACGTTTCCTCCCTCCTTTTCATATGCATCTTTTGCGCGAATAAAATCCTCATACACAGTTAAGAAGTCTAAAATTATTTTATCTCCACGTGAGTTTACTCTATCAATGATCTGTTTTTCAAGATTTTGATAATCCGCAAGTAAACGTAGAGATTTTTGTCTCTCTTTTTCTAAAATTGCGTCTACTGACTCTGAAACTGCAGCTTCTTTCTTACCATCAGCTTCTTTCTTATCGTCAGCTTCTTGTCTAAAGCTTTTAGCATTATTTTCGTTTTCAGCCATTAGTCTTCTAATTTTTTAGATAATTTTATCTTTGTGACTAGATTTCACACAAAGGGTTTGCCTTAATTACAAAAGTATTATCGTCTTTTAGATTTTGTTTTATTTCTTTATAATCATAGCTGGAACAGGCTACAACTATTGTTACCTTATCCTGATGAAATAGATCGATAGAACCAGATGATGTTTCTACATCGCCAATATAATCACGTAGTTTAGAGGCAATCGAGTTTAACATCTCAATCTTGTCTCCTCGCATCTCGTTTGTATCCAATGTCCAGGATAATACAATTTTCGTCTTACTAGCTTTGAGATCATTCTTTTTCAGAGTTATTCTAATTGTGTCAATTAATCTCTTGATATAACCTGAAATTCCTCTAACGCTTCCATTAATTAGATACATCAAAGTTTGTGCACTTTCAAATGAGGAACCTAACATACGTAGATCATAAAGGCCATTTACCATATCGTCAAGATATAGACTCTTGAAATCGTTGAATGACGTAGTACGCTTTGCATTAGGTTTTACAAATTTACATACCTCTACGATACTACATAGATTTGAAAATCTTTGAATTGTATTAATTGCATGTAAATTCTCTGCTGTAGAAATATCCACAAAATTTTTCTCTTTTTTGTCTGTCTTTAAAAGTGTTGAAAGTTTTTTTTCATCAGTCTGTTTTAGGCAACCTATTACATCAGGCGTTTTATTCAGATCATTTAGTGGAAAATAGAAATATGAAATTGATTCTCCAGCTTCAAGACCAGTAACATGTTTTAAAAGTGAAATGTTTTCATTATTACCACCAAATCCAGTTGGAAGGCAATTAATTATTGAACTGCCTTTCTTTAATTCAGCTACTGCATCTTTAAATTTGGAATTTACTTCTGTCTTTAAATCCTGACCGGTTTTTCTTATTCGTGGTGTAAAGAAAAGGTATTTAGCTTTTGAGATTGCCATCTTGCTTGGCTCCATAGAAAGTAATGGTTCATCTTCTCTAAGAGATATTACATCTGTGTAAGTTTTTGCTATTTCAGAGTTCAATACAATTGCAGATGAAGAAGATTCATCGATTATTTTTACTTCTGCACCATCAATAACCATCTTGCTGGCAAGATGATAACCCTCTGTGCTAAGCCCAAAAAACACAATTTTTTCTTTCATATTATGTTCATACTAGAATCTAGGCTAAGAAATACTTATTGCAGTTTGAAATTCAATCAAATTCTTGAAGATTTGGTTTGATGTTTTAACTCCAAAACAGCTTCTTTTTTTTGAACCCATGATTAAACGCATGAAAAAAAATCATACTGTGTTATGTACCTCACGTAATTATCAGCAGGTAACACAATTATCAAAAATAAGAGGCCTTAAGCTGATAATAGTAGGGAAACATGGTGGATCCAAAAGACATGATAAGCTAAATGCAAGTCTTGAGAGAGCAAAATCATTATCTTCAAGAATAAAGGATTTTTCTCCTGATATCACAATAAGCTTCTGTTCGCCTGAAGCAGCAAGAGTTTCCTATGGATTGGACATTGCTCATGTATGTTTTTCTGATTCACCACATGCCACTGCAGTTATGCGACTCGTTATACCTCTAGTTCAAAAACTTCTTATCCCATGGATTATTCCAAAAAAAGAATTTACAAAATTTGGGATAGATAGTAAGGATATCATCAATTACAAGGCAATTGATGCCGCGGTAATTGCAAAACGCAAGATTTCGAAAAATAATAAAATTAGAAGTAAAAAAAATAAGAGAAAAGTAATTGTGGTGAGGGTTGAAGAAGAATATGCTTCATATTCAACAAAAAAAAGACCGGCAATTCCTATTATCAAAGAAATAGCCAAAAATTTTTCTGATGAAGAAATAATTGTGATGGGACGATACACATCTCAAGTTAGACGCTTAGAACAAGTTTTTGGCAAGAAAATTAGGGTGTTAAGCAAGGTTGTTGACAGCAAAATATTGTTAGAAAATACAGATGTTTTCATTGGATCTGGTGGAACAATGACTGCTGAATCTGCACTGCTTGGCATTCCAACAATTTCGTATAATGCTGTTCCCAATATTATAGAAACCTACCTTGTTAAGAAAAAATTGGTGATAAGGGAAACAAATCCTAAACGAGTAGTCAGTTCAATTGAAAAAGTTTTCAAATCATCTAACTTGAAAATAAAAAAGAGATCTAAAAAAATACTGAATTCGATGGAAGATCCTTATCATGCGCTTGTAAAAACAATAAAGTCTGTCTGAAATAATGTTATAAGGGGATAGTGGAAAAAAATGACGGAAGCCCGGTAGTGTAGTGGCAAGCATAGGGGCCCTTGGAGCCTTTGACCTCGGTTCGAGTCCGGGCCGGGCTACTCTTTTAAAAATCCATTTTGGTCAGCATCTTTGTTGCGATTATAAAAAGAACAGAAGCTAGTGTTATCAAAACCACCATTTCTAAAATAACAAATTCTGTAATAGTACCAAAAATACCAGCACGAATTATGTCCACAAGATATGTCAATGGATTCAAATAAAATATAGTTGCAAGAGGTTGTGGAGCACCAGCTGCAGGATAAAAAGCAGTACTTACAAAAGCAAAGAAAATAAAAACTGTGTTAATAATTACATTAAATCCCTCACTTGAACGTAATCTTGCGGAAATAATTGAAGCAATAGAGCCAAATAATATTGCACCAACTATTGAGCTGAAAACTATTAGTGGAATTGTGACTATACTAAATTCTACTGATTGAAAAAATACTGGATAACCAACTGCTGCAATTAACGTTGCACTAACTAAACCAACTATTGCGATAGTTGTGATATTACTAAGAATATAATGTGATCTTGTAAATGGACCTGACATTATTTGTTCAAACATTCCGTGTCGTCTATCATTCCAAATTATAATCCCAGAAATTAGAGTACTATTCATAATATTGAATCCAATCATGCCAGAAGCTAAGAATGCCGGATAGGTTAGATTCTTAGTTCCAAAAGACACGTTATCAATTAATGCAGTGTAAGCAAAACCAGCTACAAAAATCCAAATCAAAGGAAAAATTACCTGCCAGATTAAAAAACCTGGATTCACCGAGATGGTAATATTTCTATTAACTAATCTAATTATCGGATGCATTAGAATCACTCACAACTTTAAGAAATATGTCTTCGAGGTTTGTTGGTATTGCAGATAAGTCATCTATTACTATATTATTTTGATTTAAAATTTTTAGAACATTCATCAAAACAAATTCGGAATCAATAGAATGTATTGTGATTGTTGCACCAGCATTAAATTCAATTTCACATTCTTTAATATTTCCTAAGAGACCTTGTAATGCCTTAGTATCAGAAGAAACATGAATTTTTATTGTTTTTTCACTACCAAATCTTTTTTTGAGTGCACTTGGAGAATCAACAGTAATTATTTTACCTTTGTTAATGATTGCAATATTATCACAGAAGTATTCTGCCTCCGTAAGCACGTGTGTTGTATAAAATATTGTTAATTTTTTTTCCTTTACTTTATTTTTTAAAAAGTCTAATAATTGTCGTCTAGCAGTTGGATCTAACCCAACAGTTGGTTCATCTAAGAACAATAAATCCATATCATGCATGAATTCACGTGCAACCTGAACACGCCTTCTTTGACCAATAGAAAGATCTTCATTTTTTTTCTTTCTGATATCAACTAGATTGAATGATGTAAGAAGTTCTTCTGTTCTACTCATTCTAGTTTTTTTGTCAATGTCCCACATCATTCCATATTTTTCAAGTGATTTTTCTACTGTTAATGTAGGCTCATAACTTGGTTGCTGTAAAACTACACCGATTCTTTTCCTTATACTCAATGGTTCCTCTGCAGTATCAATTTCTAGAACTGAAATTTTTCCGCTGGTTGGTTGGATTAGTGTGGTTAATAGTTTAATCACAGTTGATTTTCCTGCACCATTCGGACCTAGAAAACCAAAAATCTGTCCCTCATTGACGTCAAGATCTATACCATCTACTGCGTTTATCCCATCATATGATTTGAAAAGCGATCTAGCAAAAACAGATTTCATGTTTCTTGAAATCCTAGACTCCTTAAATGTTAATAAGAGATGAAAAGTGGAAAATTAAAGGGAGCAACTTGTCAGAGTTTGAAGAATTGTTAGAAAAGATTCAGGAACAAAAACCTGAGTTGACCAAACAAGATATTGATGATAAAATTAAACAAAAAATGGAAAAGATAGGTCCAGGCTATTTGACTGATGAAGGAGCTCTTTTCCTTATTGCGGGGGATTTAGGAATATCATTAAAACAAAATTTGAAAACTGAAATTGGATTAAAGGACATTTACGTGGGCGCTAAGGACGTATCAATCGAAAGTAGAGTTCTAAACATTTCACCAACAAAACAATTTTCTAGAAAAGATGGCTCTCCTTTTCTGCTTAGAACTATGACTGTTTATGACAATGATTCGGCTGTGAGTGTTAAGCTTTGGGATGAAAAGGCTAACCTGCCAGGAATTGAAAATCTCAAGCCTGGTGATTTGATAAAAATAATCAAGGCTTATGTTAAATCGGATCTTAATGGTAGCCCGACGCTAAATGTTGGTTCAGGATCTGATATCGAGCCAACAAATAAAGAAAGTAAAATTCGGGCAGTTGATGAACTAACGGTTGATGTTAGTGAGGTTAAAGAAAATCAAAGTAATCTAGTTGTCTCTGGTAAAATAGATGGTAATATAACTACACTAGAATTCACTAATCGACGCGGGGAGCCCGGCAAAGGACTTAGAATGAGATTGAAAGGAAAAGATGACATCGCAAAGGGAGTGGTCATATGGGGAAAAGATGAATCGTTTTTGCCTAAAGTCATTTCCCAAAATGCAAAAGTTAGATTACTTGGTATTAGAACAAAGGTAGGAAATCAAGGTCTTGAAATTCATGGAAATGAGGCAACATTAATTGAAATTGAAGGAGGAAAAGAGGCAGACCCTGTCATTGTACGTATTATATCAATAAAAAGAAATGATGGAGGGAAAACTTCTGCAGTTGGTATAGACAAAAAGAAAAACATGATGTACTTATCGGATTCCTCAAACATGTTAGATTCTATTAATACTGAAGATGTTATAGAATGCATGCCTTCACAAGTGTTTGGTAATGCAGTAACAATAAACCATGATTCGTTTGTAAGAAAAATTGATGATGATCCAAGCATACCACAGCTATCTAATCTGAGAACAAAAATCTCTGAGATTAAATCAGGAAATAATTACTGTGTTGAAGCAATAATTTTAAAAGAACCAGAAAAGCGGGAAGTACAAACAAAAACTGGGGAAACAATCTTGTTATCGGAAATGTTTGTTGAAGATGCTAGCGGTCAGATTTGGATTAAGGGATGGAGAAATCAAGCTATTCTTTTAGATGGTCTTTCTGGCGGAGAGATAATTTCTGTTACTGCTGTTAATGCAAAAGCAGGTCTTGAAGGAAGAACTGAATTGTTTTTAACCCAATTTTCATCTATTGTAAAAAAGAACTAGTCCCAAAAGCCCCTTGTCATTACGTATTGTCTTTCAGCTTCGTAAATTTGCTTATACATCAAGTCTTGATCAGTCATATTACGCAAAATTCTCGCACCCGTATCAGCACCAACACCATAACCTGATAAAACAATTATAGCATTTTGACCAAAGGTTTCAATCAGTGAGGCTACTTTCCAAGCACGCTTAAACCTGTGATTTTCTTCGGTTGAAAGTTTTTTTCCGCTATATTTTTTCTGAATAATCTTAATCAAATCATAATCTGAATAAAACGTAGATGTAATTTGTCTACTTTTACAATATTTACAACTAAGATTTTTCTTCACTTCTTCTGTAATCACTGCTAGCTGCCATTTACCACAGCGAGCACAGATTAAACGATGTTTGGCTTTGAATAATCGTTTTTTTACCAAATCGAGAATTGCTTTATCAACACTTGCCGGCGATGAATAATATTTTGTAGTGTGATCTAATAGTGGTTCTGCTAATTTGGAAAACTTATTTACATCAGCCCACTCAATCTGAATTTCATTGTTTCGGATCTTATTCAAAATGGTTTCAGTAGATTTTAGATCAAACTTATTATGGAATAGTTCTCTTAATGATTCCATAACAACTGGTGTATTTTGATATCGTTCGTAAATAAAACGACCTGATTTTCTATCATAAATAGCATCCCGGCCTACCATTCCAAATTTTTTTGCAACGCACCATGTTGTCCAATTAACATTATGTGTACCAATTAAAGATGCAGTCACAATATCCTGAAGAACAAAATTTCCGGTCAAAGCATCTATAATATTCTTTTTGCTAATTCTTGCACTAGATTCCAAAACAATTCTATACGCATCAGATCGTGATTGAACAACGTATCCAAGAGTAGATTCTAGTAATGAAGAAAGTATAGTTGCCAGAGTTGAATTAATTTTTGTACCAAAACATGCATGAATAACAACATTACGGTCTGTTCTTACAGATTCAATTACGACAGTTTTATCGTCAGGTATTATGTTAAAATCTAGTTCCGGAATTATTTTGTTAAGCATTGATAATGAGCCTTGTTTTACTTTAGTTCTAAACAATCCAACTTTTTGTGCAGTATCATAATCTACTGGTATTTGACTGCCTTCCCAGTAAGGCACATTTTTTTGTCCATTTTTTAATGGTTCAACATTAACTTGCAAAGCTTTTTCATCAATATTCAGTATCCGCCACTGTAGACCACGAAGAACAAAGACATTCCCCGCCTCACTATGATCGCCTACAAACTTTTGATCTAAGGATCCTATGATCTTTTTTCCTACTGAATCAAACACTTTGAATTTCAAAATATCTGGAATTGTTGAAAGATTCTCAAAATAATATCTAAACGCTTTTCGTGTTTTCCAGAATTTCATTTTTTTCTTGTCAAAGGACAAAATATAGATACTATCTAAGATTTCTAGAACGTTACAAAAGTCATCTAATGTTATATTCCTGAATGGATACGCCTGTCTGATTATTTTATAACCAAAATCAATCGATATTTCTCCCATCTGGAGTGACAAACCTACCAAGTGGTGGGCTAAAACATCAAGAGACTCATGATGAATTTTTTGTTCCTCAATCGAACTATTTTTTATTCTATCAAGAATTGCTTGTGTTTCAAATTCATCATCAGCACTATTTGTAATGATTAAACCTCTTGCCGAGGAATTCCGAAAGTGTCTGCTTCGACCTATACGTTGCATTAGCTTTGATACCTGGCGTGGTGAACCATAATGAATTACAAGTTCTACTGAGCCAATATCTAATCCCAATTCAAGAGATGATGTACATACAACTATCCCACTTGCCCCACTTCGAAGTATGCTTTCTGTTTCCTCTCTAACTTGCTTGGACAATGAACCATGGTGGAGCTCTATATTCATCAAAGTTTTTTCTCTTAAAACTGAGGATAAAAATTCAGATTCACCTCTAGTATTAGTAAACAAAAGAACTGGAGAGTTTATCTCTAATTTTTCTACATATTGAATAATTGAATCGGCTACTTCAGAAATTGAGCCTTTAACAAATTTGACATCAACATCGTATTTCCTCATTGATTTATCTTGAATTACCTTGCATGGTCTCTTTGTTCCTACAAGAAAGTGTGCAGCATCATCAATATTTCCAACAGTAGCAGATAGTCCAGTACGTATGATTTTCTGATTTGAGTTAAGTTGTAGTCTTTCTAGACTTATTGATAGTTGTGAGCCCCTTTCACTTGACAAAAGCTCATGCACTTCGTCAATTACAACTCGTTCTAATTCAGAAAGTGCAGATAACATTTTCTGCTGGGTAAGAAGAATAACTAGTGTTTCTGGAGTTGTAATGAGTACGTCTGGTGGTGAATCTGAAATTTTTTTTCTAACTGATTGAGGTGTATCGCCGTGTCTAACTTGAATTGTTAAATCTTCTAATTCAGCATATTTGATTATTCTTCGAAAAACGTCTCGATTAAGCGCCCTTAATGGTGTAATGTAAAGTACTTTGATCTTTCCTTGCTTTTTTGTTTCTTTTATCTGCGAAAAAATAGGAATTACTGAGCATTCTGTTTTACCTGAACCTGTTGGTGCTATAATCAATGAGTCAATTTTTTGATAAACTGCTGGTGTAGCTCTCTTTTGAATATCAGTTAACTGTTCAAATCCTAACGAGTGAAATTTTTCTTCTAGAAAAGCTTCAGTAGTATCATTATCCAATATTTTTTGTTCTAACTCGCTCATAGACCATCGCACCTACAATTCCTGTTGCAAATAAAATAATTGTAATAATAGGAACATATTCAGTAAATCCTGCCATTGAGTATACAGGCTTTTAGTCTATTAAATAGATTAAGATTGATCAGTAAGACCTTGTGATGTTATAGTATATTGAAATTTTTTGTTATCAAATGGAGAACTAGCTTGACATGAATATCCGTTACCATTTTTTGAAAGTCTTATCTTAGTATGTATATACATACTGATTGATTCTTCCAAGTTTTCCATTTCATGTTTGTCAATACTTCTAACAGCATTGATTACAATTACGGGAATTTTAGCTCCAAGAGCTATGCTTGATAAATTATGCATGTACTTCATAAAAGATACATTCTTCTCAAAAGATTGTTCTTTTTTTGAATACTCAAATGAGAAAAGATCTGTTACATTGTCTATTATCAGCAAAGAATAATTTTCAAGCGTTGCGTTTGACAGAGATTGAAGTTGTTCCATTGTATTAGTAATACGATTGATTTTGATCTTATCAAGAATTGATAGGTTAATTTTCTGAAATTGCATCATTTCAATTATCCTTTCTGGTCTAAATTCACCAGTTGTATCATGGAAAAGAATTTCCTTTTCATTATGTAAAGCGTTAAGACAAATTTGAAATGCCAGCTGTGTTTTTCCAGTAGCGCTTTGTCCAGAAACACTAGTGATCAGTCCATCCTTAATTCCGCCACCAAGAAACTGATCTAATTGTTTTAGCCCGGTCCTAATCATCTATTTAGTGTCTGTATGGAAAACTAATGAAATTTTCCTAATCATTCAAATAGGCAAGGCTTTTATTTTGGTTGTCAAAGAGAGCAACACAAGAGAATATCATGTCCCAAACAACATCAAAAAGACCATTAACTACATTACAAAAAAATACAAAAAAAGCTGTAACTGTAAGACTGAAAAATGATGTTGAATACAGAGGTAAAATAGACAATGTTGATTCTTACATGAATTTGATTATGACTGATGCAGAAGAGCTAAATGATGGAAAAACTGTAGAAAAATTTGGGCGGGTAATTCTGCGAGGAAACAATGTACTTTTCATCAAATTAGAAAATGAGCTTTAGGCTGTAATTACAAATGTCAAAAACCTATACTTTCACATCAGAGTCAGTAACTGAGGGTCACCCAGATAAGGTCTGTGATCATATTTCTGATGCAATACTCGACGAATTTATTCGACAGGATCCTGATTCGAGGGTGGCTGTTGAGACGCTTGTAACAACTGATTTTGTTACAGTTGCTGGTGAGGTTACATCAAAAGGAAAATTTGACATTGAAAAAGTTGTAAGAGACACTATTGCAGAAATTGGCTATGACGACGCTGCGTTGAAATTTGATGCAAGAACTTGTAAAGTTGTTGTAAAGATAGATCCACAGAGCCCAAATATCTCTCAAGGAGTAACAATATCAGAAATACAAAAGGAGCAAGGAGCGGGCGACCAGGGACTGATGTTTGGTTATGCAACAAACGAAACTGACGAGTTTATGCCATTGCCAATATCACTGGCTCACAAGCTTACAAAAAAACTTGCTGATGTTAGAAAATCAAAAGAATTGTCATGGGTAAGACCAGATGGCAAGTCTCAAGTTTCTGTTGAATATGTAGATGACAAACCAAAAAGAGTTGAAACAGTTGTAATTTCAACTCAACATGATCCTGAAGTATCAAATGAAGATATTAAAAAACAGATTATTGACAAAGTGATAAAGCCTGTGTGTGGAAATTGGTGGCATGAAGACATTGTAATTCATGTAAATCCAACTGGAAAGTTTGAGATTGGAGGACCTCATGGTGATGCTGGACTTACTGGCAGAAAAATTATTGTTGATTCTTATGGTGGAATGGGAAGACACGGAGGCGGAGCGTTTTCTGGAAAAGATCCATCAAAAGTAGATAGATCCGCGTGTTACATGTGCAGATATGTCGCAAAAAATCTTGTAGCAGCAGGCCTTGCTGACAGATGTGAAGTACAGATTGCTTATGCAATAGGAGTTTGTCAGCCGTTATCATTAATGGTTAACACATTTGAAACAAACAAAATACCTGAAGAGAAAATTGAGAAAATTCTAAACTCACACTTTGATATGAAACCAGCTGCAATAGTTTCTCACCTTGATCTAAAGAGACCAATTTACAAAAAGACTGCAGGCTATGGTCACTTTGGTAGAAACGAACCAGAATTTAGCTGGGAAAAAACCGACAAGGCTGAAGATCTAAGAAAGGCTGCTGGCCTGTAAAAAGTCTCTAACCGTTGTAAGTTTAACATTAGATAGCTTTTGTAGCTGCTTTCCATCACTTGTATAATCTCCAGCAAGAATGTTTAATGATTCTAAACCATAAACAGCTTTTGCGTTACGTTTTGCCTCATCATATGCATCTTCTATGCTGATTTTTTCAATTTTTACTCCTGTATTTTGAACAAAAAGTTTCACAAAATCTTCAAAATTTATCTTTTGGGGTCCCACTAGATCTAGAATCTTCTTAGAAAATTTTTTTTCAAGAACTGCCTCTAGAATAATTTTTGCAACGTCTGCCACGAATATTGGTTGTAATCTGTACTTACCAGAACCTGGAATGACTATAAGACCACTTTTGATTTGTTTAGAAAGAGCTTTGGTTAAATGATCTGTTTTTCCTATAATGTAAGAAGCACGAAATATAGTATAATCTAACTCAGAATTGATTATTTCTTGTTCAGCTTTGTATTTTGAAGCAAAATAATCTGATGTGTTATTTTTGGAGACGCCAAGACCGCTGATAAAGATAATTTTTTTTATTCCTACATTTTTACACATTTTAATTACATCTTTTGTTAGGTTCAAGTTGATTTCTTTGAATGTAGATTTTGGAGTTTGCCTTCCTATTCCAATTAAATGAATCAAAGCATCATAGTTTTTCAGTTTACTTTGAAGTTTTGGATCTGAGAAATTTGTTGATATTATCTTGATCTCAGATGGATGTTTACGAAAATTTTTCCGAGAAATTCCTAAAACATCGAGTTTATTTTCAGAAAGAAAATTTCTTAGGTTTTTGCCTACAAAACCATTAGCACCAACAACTACTATCCTTGTAGATGTACTTGACATGAAAAAAATCATACAACAATTGATTTTAAGGATATCATTAGTAACTCATTATGGATCCGCCAGAAAAACCTGAAGGTAATTTACGTACTGGGTTCACGACTGGTACAAGTGCCACAGCTGCCTCAATAGCTGCTGTTTTATCAATTATAAATCAAAAAAAAATTGAATCGGTTGATGTTTTACTTCCTAAAAAATCCAGAATTAAAATTAATATCAATAGTTGTGAATTTGAAAAAAATAAGTCACGTTGCTCAGTAATTAAGGATGGTGGTGATGATCCCGACGTAACACATGGCGCAGAAATTATAGTAGATCTGGAGCTCACATCAGAATCAAATTCTATTGAAATAGATGGTGGTGATGGGGTAGGTAGAGTAACAAAACCAGGTATAGGATTAGAGATTGGTCAAGCTGCAATTAATCCAACTCCACGAAAAATGATCATAGAAAATTTAACTGAAGTTGGTAAGGAAATTTTAGAAAAAAATGGAATCAAGGTGATAATATCAGTGCCGAAGGGTAAGGAGCTTGGACCAAAGACTGACAACCCACGAATTGGAATTGTTGATGGGATATCGATTTTGGGAACAAGTGGTATTGTAATGCCCTACTCAACTGCATCGTTTGCAGCTGCTATTAGACAACAACTTGATGTGGTACTTTCAATGGGAGATAATACAGTTGTCTTGACAACTGGTGGAAGAAGTGAAGATTTTTCAAGGAAAATTTTTGATCTTCCTGATCATTCATTCGTACAATTTGGGGATTTTTCTGGATATACAATTTCACAATGTGCAAAAAAGGGAATGAGTAAAGCGTATGTTGGTGGATTTATTGGAAAATTTGCAAAGATGGCAACTGGAGTAAAGCAGACGCATGTAAAGGGTTCAAAAGTTGACATGAACTTTCTCTCGGAACTAGCAAAACAATGTAATGCTGATGAAGGTATTATCCAGAAAATAAAAAATGCAAATACTGCTAGAAACGTTCAAGAGATTATACTTGAAAACAATATTGAGGGCTTTTTTGATCTAATTTGTTCGGAAGTTCATAAACAAATGAGGGACCATTCAGAAAATAAGATCCCCATTGAAATTATTCTGTTTAATTTTGATGGAAGCGTTCTGGCACGCCATCCCAAACAGTAAATTGTTTTATTTTTTAGCTAAAATGTAAGCAGATGCTGTGGTAAAATCTTCCTCGGACATATTCACAAATTTTTTTGCTAATTCGTCTCGTCTAATTGAACCTGTATATTCATCAGAAGGGAAAGTTTTAACTGGAATTATTGAAATTGTTTCAAAACCTGCATCGTGTGCAGCCTCAATATGTTTGGAGAGTGGTTCTCTGTTAATAAGATACGGTCTATTTCCTTTCATTAACTTCCAAGTTAAATCTGAAAATGACCAATGTCCGTTCCACTCATTTGATAAACCATGACTTTCAAAATCAATTGCATTTGAAATATATCCACCTTGCTTAACCCATCGATACATAGAATCATACGTATGTTTTAGATCTTCAACGTGCTCCAAAACTGCTTGTGAAAATACCAAATCCACAGAATCATTTTCAATAATTTTAGGATCATTCCATGGACACATGTATTGAATAGATTTTTTTTGCTTTTCCATGTCTATAAGTTCATTTCTTAAAGATTCTATTCTTGATTTGTCGAGAGATCTTTCAATATCATCATTTGCAAATATTTTGGATGGAAAATTATAAGAATCTAAACGAGGAACAGCTCTAGGAAATTCATCATCACCTGGAAGATCAGAATAGTTAGCAAAAAGCCTAACTAGTTCATCAAATATAGAAATATTTTTTTCAAGATTAGTATGTTCTATTACGTCTAAAGCATAGAATTTTTCAGAGCCGCTAAGAAGTCCAGCTAAACCTGTACCAATAGAATCTCCAGGTCCTAATTCCGCGATAGTTTTAGGTATTTTTGAGAATCCGTTTTGATGCAGCATCAACAAATGTCTAAGCCAAATTGTATAACAGTACCTTGCCGAATCAGTTCCGCCTGTTCCATGAATCGATAGTCCACCCGGAACATAGCTTTTGAATCCACCTAATATTTTCCTAATAGTTTTCTTATTCATTTTAAGTATGATTCTATTGTGTCAATAAAATTTTTTGTCACTGTTTCCCAGCTAAATGTATCTTCAATAAATTTACGACCTTCATCACCCATTCTTTTTGATATATCCAAATCTGTAAGTAATAATTCAAATTTTTCAATTAATTGTTCAGCATTACCTTGTTCTACTAAAAATCCTGTTTTCCCATCTATCATCATTTCAGGATTTCCTCCTACATTTGTGGCAATAACGGGTTTTCTCATTAACTGTGCCTCTTTTAGAGATAATGGCGCTAAATCCATACCTGTTATCAATGCATAAACATCAATCGCGCTAAGATATTCTCTAACTTTATCTGGATATTGTAAATCCCCTAGCCAATGAAAATTATCATATTGATCAAGTTCAGAAAGTATACGTTCTCGTAGTGGACCGTCACCTGCCCAGTAAAAATTAACATTGGGCATTTTTTCTAGAACCTTTTTTAAAATTAGCATTTCAGAAGTCTTCCCCCACCAAGTTGCACGTTGTAGTAAACCAACACATGGATGTTTAAGATTCATTCCCTTTACTTGATACCATTTTGAGGCATCAACACCTTCAAAAAATACTTGGGTAGATTTACCAGGGACAAATTTGTTGGTAATTTTTTCTAAATATTTACAGATCGGTAAAATTACAGTTGAACCATTAAAGATTTGTTTGGCTAGTTTGTTCCACTCCCGTAATGCAATTCGTCTATGAAGTGGCTTATACATTGTTCTTTTATTCCAATAAAGTTCTGACCAATAATGACCACGCAGAAGAACAAACAGTGGAATATTAGCCTTTAATGCATTAATTCCAAAATGCCTCTGTCTATCAACAAAAATTGCATCCGGTTTAAACTCATCTATTAATTTATTGAATTTTTTATTAGTTTGAAACCAATTGCTTACTTTCCTACTTGGAAACCCATCAGCATAATCACCATCAAAAACTAATTTGGATTCAACACCAAGTTTGTTTAACATATCAGAAAATTGTTTCAGATGAACCAAAAATGTACTGGATCCACCAATTAATAATCTCAACTTTTTCCCTTCGTAATGTTATCTTTTATCAATCTATAAGAGATAATCTATTAAAATATACTAAATATCTTGAAAATTTTTATTTGAAATAATTTCAGTTAACCAATAATCTAGTCTCATTTTTGGCTCCCATTTAAGCAATTTTCTTATTAATGCTGTATCTGCTTGGGTTGCTCTTACATCACCAGATAACTCTTGACCATGTATAGGTTCTAACGATAATCCAGAAGCGCTGATAACTAAATTTGCTAAATCTAGTATGGATATAGAATGTCCTGTTCCTACATTGAAAAATCCATCTTTGGTGTTACTTTCCATTGCTAAAATATTGGCTCTAACAACATCGCCTATATGCACAAAGTCTCTGGTTTGTAATCCATCACCATTAATTTTTGGTGGTATTTCTTGTTTAATTTTTTCCAAAAATAATTTGATCACTCCAGCATATTCATTTGATTGCCTATGCCCAAAAACATTGAAATAACGAAGACCTACCACACTGACCCCACTTTCAGAGTATTTTTTAGCTAAGTATTCACTATCAAGTTTTGTTTGGGCGTATGGATTAATTGGTTTTCTATCATCATCTTCTTTAATTGGGATTTTTGTCGGATTGCCATATACGCTAGAAGAGCTAGCATAAACAATTTTGAATCCATATTCCTTTGCTAGTTTTAAGATATTTTCTGTTCCAGTTACATTCACATCAAAATATTCATCCTTCATGCTAAATGATTGTTGGACTGAAGCTAATGCAGCCTCATGGAAAACTCCATCTGTATCATTAACTAATTTCTCAAGAACTTTGTAATCCCTGATATCACCATTTACAAAATTGATCTTATCATTAATTTTTACAAGATTATCTAGTTTTCCGGTATTAAGATTATCTAAAATTGTTACATCGTCACCGTGTTGAATCAGATATTCTGCTATATGGCTTCCAATAAAACCAGCACCACCTGTCACAAGAATCTTCATGTTTTTTGTCCTAATCCTAGTCCATAATATTTTAGACGTAAATTTTTGTCAGAAAGAATTCTTCTTGTATCGATTAGGAATTTTTTTTTCATGTATTTTGTCGTTTTATTATTAATTCGTTCATATTCTTTCCATTTAGTCATGATTATAGCACATTGAGAATCTTTTAGCGCGGATGGGATAGAGTCTGTATATGTGATGTTATCATGGAAAATTTTCCTAGCGTTATCTAGAGCTTTTGGATCATGAATTTTTACTACCGCGCCCGATTTGATCAATCTATGAATTAGTTCTATACTCATTGAATCTCGTATATCATCAGTGTTTGGTTTGAATGCGACACCTAAAACAGTAACCTTCTTTCCCTTGATTTTTCCAATGTTTTGTTTCATCAATTTTATAATATTGTTAATCTGTTGTTTGTTGGTTTTTTCTACAGCATTAAGCATGGTTGGCTTGACACCAACTTTCAATGATAGATTGATAATCGCTTTCATGTCCTTTGGTAAACATGATCCACCATATCCCGGCCCAGCATCAAGAAATTGATTTCCTATTCTAGAATCCAATCCAATTGCATCTGCTACATCATCAATGTTTGTGTCTGGAATTTCCTGACAAATGCTTGCAAGTTGATTGATAAAACTGATCTTAGTAGCTAAAAATGAATTATTTGCATATTTGATCATCTCAGCTGTTTGATGATTTGTAATTATTATTGGAGTGTTTGGATTAAAACGTGAAAAGAATTTTCTGGTCTTACTCATAAATTGCGTTCTATATCCACCTAAGACTATTGCATGTGGTTTTATTGTATCATGTATTGCCTTACTTTCCTGTAGAAATTCAGGATTAGAAATTAGGCCAAAGTCTTTACCAGCTTTTTTCTTAGAATTCTTCTCTAAAATTGGTAATATAACATCCTTCATTGTTCCTGGTATTACCGTACTTTTGATTAATATGATAGGTTTCTTTTTGTTTTTAGGAATTATTTTACCTACATTCTTAACAACTGTTTTAATAAATGATAAATCTATCTCACCATTTTTCTTTTGTGGAGTTCCTACTGTAATAAAAATAAAATCACAATTATTAATTGAAGAAACCGTGTCAGTAATTAGTAGGTTTTTCTTCAAAGCTTTTTTCAATGTTTTTTTTAACTCTGGTTCAAAGAATGTTGGTATTCCTTTTACAATTTTTGAACATTTTTCTTTATCCAAATCTATTCCAAGAGTTGTGATTCCTTTAGAAGCCAAAACTGAGCTAAGTGTCAGGCCAACAAAGCCTAAACCTATTACCGCAATTTTCATACCTAGTTTCCTCGTCCTGCAGTTGTAAGATCTTTTTTCATTAATTGACTTTTTAGGTTTTTAGTTGTAAATTAATTTAGTGTAGTATTTGCACTCATATCCTTTGTAATAAATAATCTATACCATATCTCAAATGCCAATAAACCAAGAAATTTATTGACATATCTAACGTCTAAATCATCTTTACTAATGTATTTACTAATCCAATCTTTATTTATCCAACCATCACGTACTGCTTCAGAATCATCTAGATATTCATGACAGAGAGATTTACCAACTGATTTCCATAGATTAATTGTGTTTACATTAAATCCTAATTTTTCATCAGGAATAAATTTGTCCATACTATATTTTGATAATAATTTCCGTAACGGTAACTTACCAATATTTTTAATTTTATCATATTTATTCTCCATTGACATAGACAAACTATAAGAAAACATTTCTTCAGATAGCAGGGGAGATACAGATTGGATATCAAAATGATCCGATATACGTTCGTTAAGTGGATTAAAATTGTATAACAATTTTCCATTATAATCTGCTAAAAACACTTGCTCAATAGGGGACAATGCATTATCAAAATAAGGAACTAATGTTTTGTAAATACATTCCCATGAAAATTTTGCTTTCTTTCCAAATACTTTTTCCTGATCTGGAACGTGATCCCTTTCATGACATGACAAATATGCTTTGATCTTTTCTAATGATGTAGAGTTTGTCTCTATCAAAGACAAAAATTTTTTGTATCTAAATGTATAACCTGCAAATAATTCATCACCACCGTCACCAGAAGCAAGATATTTTGCAAGAGATTGTGATTTTTTGACAACATGATACCAATGAAGATCCCAAAATGGGAGTTTGATTATACTAATAGCTTTTGGTAATTCTCGTAGATAATTATCCACATAAACAACGTGGTGATTTACATCTAATTCAGAAGCAATTTTTGCTGCATTTTCTGTTTCATCTACACTATCAGCAAATTTGATTGAAATAGCATCAATGGGTAAATCAGGAATAGTTTTTTTTATTAATGTAAGAATTAATGTAGAATCAATTCCACCACTTAAAGCAATACATGTCTTCCTAACGGAGGAAGTATCTAATTGTCTTCTAAGGGTTTTAACAATTGTATTTTCAATAAATTTAATGGAATTTTCTTCGTGTGGTAGTTTAAAATCATTCGAAGTTTTTCTAGGTAAATTTGGTGTTATTGATGGATCATATCTCAATGTTAGGATATTTGTGACTGAAGAAGGTTGTGGTATTAAGGAATTAGATTCCACGACCGAGCCCTCTAAAAACTAAACCAACATTATTTGCGGAAACAGTATCAATTATACCTCTTGAATCTATGAGAATTGGTGTTTTCATTTTCCTAAATATTTTAGGATTAATTTCTTGAAATTCTTTATGTGCAGTAACAATAATTGCAGCGTCAACTTTCGAAAGTACATCATCAATATTATGTTCTACATTTATTCCAAAAACTTGGTTTCCTTTAAAGTAGGGATCATAAATCTTGATTTTTACGCCAAGAGACTCTAGTTTGTTTATTATCATTTCTGCGGGACTTAATTGAATATCTTTTACATCAGGTTTGTATGATATACCTAAAATCAGAATACTAGAATCCTTGATAGATTTTTTAGATATTTTGAATCCATCTAAAGTCAGATTAACTACATGTTCAGGCATTTCCTCATTAATTTTTCTACCATGCTCTATGATACTTAGCTTTGAGTTAGTCCTTGTTGCTGTATTTAGAAATTGATATGAATTAATAGGTAAACATGGTCCACCAACACCAGGACCAGGATAATGAATCTGAAAATTATATTTTCGTTTAGCAGCATCTAATACTTTCAGTGTATCAATTCCTAGTTTGTCAAACATCAAAGATAATTCGTTAACAAATCCAATATTCACATCTCTAAATACATTTGTAGTTAATTTTACCGCATTTGCTGTCTTACAATCAGGCATTATAATCAATTCAACTGAAAATACAAAATCATAGATCATTGTAATAATTTTTGTAGACTGTTGATCAATTCCTCCTACTAATCTTGGTAAAGTTGTAAAATCATGTAAAATCTCACCTGGATTTGCATTTTCTGGACATACGCCTATTGTAAAATTTTTTCCAACATGTAATCTGTTATTTTCCTCTAGAATGCTGATCAGATTATTTTCAATAAAACCCGGTTCAATTGTACTTTCAACAACGATTAGAGAGTTAGGTTGAAGAATATCACCTAATTGTTTACAGACAGATTCAAGTGCAGAATAATCTGGAATATTTTTTTCATTTATGGGTGTAGGTAATGATAATAAAATGAGATCTGATTGTGATATTGCTTTGTTGATATCAGTGGTGGCTGAAAATTTTCCATTTTTTATAACATCATTAAATATTTCTTCATACCCAGGTTCATCTTTTAATGGAAAATTTCCCTTATTGAGCGAATCCACTAATTGTTCATTAATATCCATGCCAACAGTTTGGAGTCCAGCTTTAGCAAATGATAATGCAGTTGGAAGACCTATTCTTCCGATTCCTACAACACAAACCTTCAATGACTTATTTTCTAGAGAATTTTTCACTTCATTGATATTATTCATATCTATTTTCTTTGCTTTTTCCAAGTCTATTTACACATAGTGAGGTTATATTCGGCTTTTTAAGAGCTAATATTATTTTCTACTACAATTATTTGTCATAATTAAATTTTAGAATGAAACATATTCATCTATTAATTCGTTAATTGTTTTATGTAATTTTGATTGGGAAATCCTAGAAGCGGTTTCTGAACTAAATTCCTTGCTTGATAATTGTTTTTTGCTCGGTGTTTTAGATACTTTATACATATCACCCATATCATGACAGTAAGGCATTTCCTCTTTAGAAATTAATAATTCATGGAATCTTTCCCCCCGTGGTTTGGTAATTTTAAGAGAAGAAGTATTTCTATAATCTGGAAATCTTGATCCATAAACATGCAACATACCCTTAGCTAAATCTTCTATCCTAATAGAAGGCATTTTGAGTATGTAGATTTCACCGCCAGACAAAATTTTTGTTACGTGAAGTATCATGGATGCAGCATCAGAGATCGACATGATGAAACGTGTCATATTTTTATCCGTAACGGTCAAAGGCTTTTTCATTTTGATCTGTTTTTGAAATATTTGAAATACTGAACCACGCGAACCTAAAACATTACCAAATCTAACAATACTAAATTTTGTTTTACCCCTTCCAGAATATGTGCCAGCGTCAAGTGTTAGTCTTTCTGCTAATAATTTGCTCCCACCTAATGTAGATGTAGGGTTTGTTGCTTTGTCTGTACTAATGAATACAAATTTTTCAATTCCTTCAATAATTGAAGATTCAAGTACATTGCTTGTTCCTACCACATTAGTTTTAACTGCATCAAAAGGATTCTCTTCACAAATCTCAATGTGTTTCATTGCAGCTGTATGATAAACTATGTCAACATTTCTTATAGCTAAATTTAATCTGTCTTTATCTCTTACATCACCTACCATAAATTTGTAAATATGATTTCCACCTAGATTTTCTTTAGCTTCAAATATAGAATTTTCATCGTTTGAAAAAATTCGAATCTCTTTAGGATTGTATTTTATTAGTTGTTTAGCAAGTCCCATACCAATAGATCCAGTACCACCTGTAATCAGAATATTTTTTCCTTTAAATTCTCTTGCTAAATTTAAATTTGATTTCTTCATTTTGTATAACTGTTGCCAGAAACTTCAGTTAGATAAACTATGCCTCTAATTATTAACTAGAATCCTTGAATGCCTGTTCATAATATGGAATTGTTTCCTTTAACCCTGTTGTTAAATCCCATTTCAATTCATAATCTAAAACATCTTTCAGTTTTTTATTGTCTAGAAGAATTTCAGCTGGAGTTTCTCCCAATCTCATTTTTACATATTCTTTTTGAATTTTTCTATCCCAGCATTTCTCTACAGTTTCAATAATATCATTTACAGAATAATTTTTGTTGTTTCCAACAGGAATGGTTTCGCCACCCAGGTTTTTTTCAGTTTTCAATGTTCTAACAAACGATTCTATTACGTCATGGACGAAAATATATTCTGACTTTTGATTTCCATCACCGTAAATTTGTACTATGTTACCTCGAAGTGTTTCGACTATAATAGTTGGTATTAGAAATTGATAGTTGAATGGTGCTCCCATAGAGAAATTTAACCATCGTTCACGTGGACCATAAATTTTACCGAATTGTAAAGAAACAGTCTCTATATTGTATTCTTTGTTGAAAAACTTGTTAAACTTTTCAGTTGTCTGTTTTGTTATGGAATAGGGATTTAACCTAGGTACGTCTGGTGAGGTTGGTAAAACTATCCTTTTGACACCAAATTTTGTTGCAGCTTTTAGTATTCTAATTGTCCCGATCACATTCACTAAAGCTACCTGCTCAATATCATACGTAGTAATTGACTCACTTGCACCTAAAATAGCAGCCATGTGAACTATTCTATCTTTGTCTTTCACGATTGAGGGAACTATATTCTCATCTAGGATAGAACCTTTTACAAAATGATAAAGTGTGTTATCATTATGTTTAATGATATCTTGACTTTCCCACAAGTCTAAAACTGTTACCTCGTGATTTTCTTCTAATAATCTATCTACTAGATGGCTTCCAACAAACCCCGCACCACCTGTCACTAAAACATTCATAATAGTTGATGCCTGCCTCATAGAAATTAAAGTATTGTCGTGACTAATTTGCTCAGAATAATTTTCTGTAAATGATTATTTAATACAATAGCTTTTATTCCATTAATCTAATTTTTTCCCAATGAATATACTGTTAATTTCACCAACCTCAGGAGGTATTGGTGGAATAGCACAACATGTAGATGGATTGTCACAATTTTTGACCAGACTGGGTCATCAGGTGGATATTATATCATCTGCAAATACATTAACGATACCAATTAAACGACTACAGAATCCAAGTTTTATGATTTCATCATTCTTAAAAACTAAATTTAAAAAAAACAATGATATTATTCATGCCCATCATCTTGCTGGTGCCTTAGCAATGAAGAATGCTTCTGGCAAAAAAATATTATCCATTCATGGTGTTTATTCAAAAAATATAGCTCAGCTTTATGGTAAAACAACATCAAACATATCAAAAAAATATGAAAAAACAGTATTGAATTTAGCAGATGCTATTACAGTCAACTCTAATGAGGGCTATAATTATTACACTGAAATGGGATTTAATGTTGTCCAAATTCCAAATGCAATTGATCTTAACATTATCCCAAAAAAATCTACTAGACAGTATGAAAACCAGATAATTTTTGCTGGTCGTCTATCCAAAGAGAAAGGAGTTGAAATTTTGCTCGAAACTGGAGCGCATCTGCCAGATAATTATCATCTACTTATCGCCGGATCCGGTCCGTTAGAAGAAAAAGTCAAAAAACTAGCTGCTAAAAAATCAAATATACATTATCTAGGATACCAACAAAAACAAGATGTACTTTCTTTTATACACAGTTCTGATTTACTTCTTCAGCCCTCTCTAGAAGAAGGAATCAGTTCTACAATTCTAGAGGCAATGGGCTGTGGTACTTGTATTTTAGCCAGCAATATAGAGGGAATTAGTGAAGTAGTTCAAAATGGGAAAACTGGTGTGCTTGTTGAACCAAATAACAGTAATGCGTTATTAAATGAAATACAAGATTTACTACAAAAAAAGGAAAAAAGATTAAGGATGGCTAATGAAGGCCTTGAAATTGTTAAACAATATGATTGGCAAGAAGTTGGAAAACTTTATCTAAATTTTTACGAATCCATTCTAAATTAAACTGAGATAAATAATATCAACAATACTATTTTCTATAATTTTGATCCCTAACCCAAGTTCTCAACATTAATCTCTTCAAATTTTCATCATCATGATCTTCAAATGATGTTCTACCATGAACAATCCAATGATTATCGGAAAAAACCATATCGTCAGGTTTTAGATCATAACTCATTATCATTTCATCCCTGCGCATTAAATTATCAAGATACGTCAAGGCTTCTTTTTGTAACTTAGATAATGGTTGATTTTGTATGTCATGACCCGCATCGATATAATTTCTAAGATACCTAAAATACAATCTTTCATCTTTGAATTCAAAAATTGGTTCAAAAACCGTGGGAGATTCTCCATCTTTGAACTCTCCTCTTTTATCAAAGTGAAATTTTTCATAAAATATGTGAAGAAATTCACTCTTTTCTTTTAAAATTTTATTATGAATTGCATAAGCGCTCAAAAATAGATTCGTCCCACCATTTTTTGCGTTATGAACACAGAATAAACCCAAGTAATCAGGCACGTCTTTCCACTGTGGGCTGTCAGTGTGATGTGATCCGCCCTCTTTTGTCTCATGATACCTTCCACCAGTTTTCATTGATTTGCCTATATCTTTTATTTCCACAATTTTTTCTTGTCGTATGTTTTGAACAATTAATTCTCCTAAAATTTTCGCTATTAGTGTATAAATTGCAATTTTTTCCTTTAATGAAAAATTTTTCAGACAAACACCATCTATTACAAATAAACCAACTCCCTCAAATAATATTTTTTTTCTAAAACCTAGTACTGCATTCTTTAAAAGTGGTAAATCGTCTTGAGTAAGTTTATCTAATTCATTTCTTCGTTTAATTAATTCTGTAATTATTTCAGAATCAAGTACAACAATAAAGTTCTGTTTTCTATCAGTTAGTGTATTATCCCATGCTAGATGCGCATCTGTTATAGTCTTATCAAGTGTTTCTTCCATTCAACATCAATATCTTAAAAAATTTTTCTAGCCCTTTCTAAATCCTTAGGTGTATCAATTTCACACCATTTTCCAGTAATAGGTATAGGATATATTTCAATTTTAGAGTCAATTAATTCCTGTAAAATATCAACTAGTTTTGCTTTTTCTAAAGAAGATGCATCATGAAATTTCCCTTTATGTGATCTTTCTAACTCTTGATATTTTTGAACCATAATTTTTGAACCTCTTCTAGACAGTTTGATTACACCTAAAAATTCTCCAATTTGCTGATTTTTCATAGACAGTGATGTTATTTTTGCAGAAATTTGCTGTATTTTTTTCTGATAAATCAAAACTTTATCAGCTAATGATTTTGGATTATCAGGTCGTTCATTATATGATTTTTCCCAATCCAAATCAATTGCTATACCAATATCATCATTTGAGACTAAAATTTGTTGAAGTATTTGTTCATCAAATACAATATCACCAAAAATTACTAAAACATCATCAGAAATTTTTGTCCTTGCTACCATCATACTAGCAAGTTGTTCAGTTTCAGCATATCTTGGATTGAAAATATATTCAATATCTTTCAATGTATGTTTTTCTCGTTGATATCCAGTAACAACAAAAATTTCATTGATTCCATGTTGTCTTAATAATGAAATTTGTCTTTCCAAAATAGATTTCCCATTGAGATCTAGTAGTGCCTTAGGAATATCCTTTGTATGCTGACCTAATCGTAATCCCGAACCAGCAGCTAGAATTATCGCACGCATGTATTTTATGACATTAGTCGGCTATAATATAATGTTAGAACAAGTTTATCACAAGCTATTTTGCTTACGCTTTTCACCAATTATTCTAATAATCTCATTAGCCGTAACTTTCCCAGATTCTCCAATATTGAAAATGGAGTCATTACGAATTTTTTGGATTTTATTTTCAAAATTATTATCATTACTATACAAAAATTCAATACGTTCTGGTATGGTTTCTATATTTTGAATAGCAATAATTTCTCCTATTTGATTTCTAATACTAATTTCAAATGGGACAAGTCCTATTTTTTCATACTCTTTGTTATGAGCTTTTTTTGGAACGTCAACGTAAATGACAGGTCGTTCGCAAACAAATGCATATTCATAACCAATTCCTGACCAATCTGTAATCAGTGCATAACTAGAGAATAATTGTTCAAATGATGAAGTATTTGTATCTAAAAGAAAATCTGGATTTTTCTCAAATTTTTCTAATATTTGTTTTATTATCTTAGGTGATTTTTTGACCGTCATAGGATGTGGTCTTACTGTGACATGATATCCACCATCAAGCAAAATTTTTACTAATTCTACACCCATCGATTCTAACAAATTATGCTTTCCCCATGAAGGGGCAATGAGAATATTTTTCTTATTATTTTTTAACAAATTTCCTTTTTCCGCAAAAGAAGATTTTAGTTTGATTAATTTATCCAGTAATCCATATCCACACTCAACTAGATTTTTTTGTTTCAGATTATACAACTTCTCAGTAGCACGAAGCTCCTGAATTTGATACGATCCTACACAAAATATACTATCAAATTGATCAAATGCAGTCTTTTGGAATTCCATGTGTGTACTATTCATTGAATGAAATGTGTAAACATAATGAACCGGAAATTCTTTTGAGCGTTTAATATGATAAGACCCTAAATCTGGCATGGTCATAATTAATACCCCAGCTTTTAATTTTAAAAAAAAATTCATTTTTTGAATTTCTGAATCACCGATGTAAAATACTCGGATATTTTCATTCTTGTTTTGCAGAATAGGATCATCTTTTCTTGAAGTTAAATAACAAATTTTTTGATCTCTATTCTGTAATTCTTGAATTATTTCTTCAACATATGGATACAAAATTACTGAACTTTCAGAATAGAAAACGATTGAACGTTCATCGATATCTAATTCATTGAATTTTTCTATATCATTGTCCTCTTTGTCAAAAATTGATTTGGTAAGTTTCATAATCTAATCAATGTTTCTTAGTATGTCTGGACTTAGTATCCTTTAATTTTTTTGCATAATCATTATTCATTTTGTTAATTAAGTCAAGTGTCTCATTATTTATCAAATCAAGATTAGGGATAACACAATGTCCTCCAATATAACCTGGATACATTTTTGGTCTATTTCCTAGAAATTTATGAATTTCATCAGAAAAAGTCCACATCTCATCATAATCAACCCCGTACTCAATGGCAATTTTATTACTTAATTGAGAATAGTTTATCAGCCAACCAAGATATGAAGTATCACAAATTATTTTTGCCAATTCTAGGGTTTCTGGATTTGACATTTTTTTTGTTTTGATATGACATTTTTTCATTAATTTTGCAAATTCTACAGAGGCCCATTTAGATCTTGGCGCATCTTTTGAAATTGAGAAGAATTTTGTATATCGCTTAAGATCACGTACCATTCTTTTATGTACGCCTCTGGTTGCGCTATATATCACAGGAATTGATAATTTTCTCTGCAACTGTTTTGTAGTTCCAGGTTTGATTGTACTATGAATTATTATACATTCAGGCTTGAATTTTTTTTCAAGTTTCAAAACGTTATCTATGAATCTAGCTGTTACGGGAATAGCTATATGTAAGAACGATGTTTGAAGATCTTTGTATCTTTCAAATTTTCTTTTATCCATTAAATCAGGATTTAAATCAAATCCGATGGTAATACTCTGTTTAGATAATAGTTTTAAAATTGGCTTTCCTATTTCCCCAATTCCTACTACGATATTCCTTTTTATCACAAAAATCAATCTGACTTTAATTCATATATTTTTAAATTTTGGTGATGATTTGTCACAATATTACAAGTAAAAAATTTGAAAATGGATGTGAATTCCGATAAAGAGTATTATGATAGATAATTTGCATCATTTTTGTTGGAATTAGACAGTAAGTTAGTTAAAGCTGAAGAATCATCACATTATGGACGTTATCTGCTGATCATTGGAATACTTGTTATTGCCTTTTCATTATCTTTCATGCTACGAGTAGCACCATATGATTATGGTTTTGAATTAAATGAATTTGATCCATTTTTCAATTATAGGGCAACTCAGTTTGTCGTTGATAATGGTTTACCCGAGTATCTAGAATGGCATGATGACCTTACTTGGCATCCGTATGGAAGAGATGTTGCAGCAACATCACAAGTAATGCTTCATGTTTCTGCTGCTACGGTTTATCAGATTTTTGGTATGGGTTCAAGTCTATATGATTTTACAATATTGTTCCCAGTAATTATGAGCTCTATTACAGCCATTGTTATTTTTGGACTAGTTAGACTAATTGGGGGAACAACTGCTGGATTAATTGCCTCGTTATTCTTTGCTATTTCTCCTATAATCATTATGAGAGGCTCATTAGGATGGTTCAAATCTGAACCACTTGGTATTTTTTATGGATTATTAGCTGTTTACCTCCTTCTTAGTGCAATAAAGTCTGATAACGTGAAGATGTCTGTTGCAAAGGTTGTGGGGGCGGGTATTTTACTAGGAGTTGGTCTTGCATCGTGGGGTGGTATTCAGTTTTTCATATTACCCATTGGATTTTTCTTTATAGCACTTCCATTCCTGAAAAGTGATAATAAACTAATCATATTATCATCGGTTATTTTTACATCTGTATTCTTTTTGGTAACTGCATTGTTTGAAAGAACTGGTATTACATTTATTTCAAGTTTAAATGGGTTTTTTCTAATTGGATCCACTATATTTCTAATAGCATGTATTACAGTCAAAAGGATAAGTACCAAATCGCAATTACGTAATGGGCTTGCACTATTAGGTGGTACTATAATAGCTGGTATTGCCATAGCATCATCTGGCATTATCAGTCTACCGTCGTTTAGATATCTTAATGCTGCAAATCCGTTTTTGATTACAGGGGATATACTTACAGATTCTGTATCAGAGCATGCAACCACTACTACAGATATTTCATTTTTCTTTTTTTCAATCTTGATGGTATTCGCAGGGATAGGAGCGTGGTTTCTGTTTCAAAAAAAAATCAATCAGTCTTTCAAGATTAAGAGCGAACTGGCTGCATTTGCTCTCATCATAGGATTTCTTGGAATATACTTTAGCTCTGCATTTGTAAGATTAGAAATATTTGGGTCAATCTCAATTATCATATTATCATCTATAGGTGTATCAATCCTAATATCAAAAATTCTAAACCCAAAATATGGATCTAAAAGTGTTATAACCAAACTTGTTTTTCTAGCGATAATTGTGGTTCTGTTAGCAATACCTCTAGGCTATCCTACTGATGGACTTAATTGGACAAATAATAATTCTGGAATACCTATTACTATACTAAACAGTGGTTCTCAGTTTAATATTACCACAAATGATTGGCCAGATGCTCTCCAATGGTTAATAGAAAACACAGATAATGATGCCGTTATTGCTGCTTGGTGGGATTATGGATACTGGATTAGTTCTATAGCTGAAAGAAAAACTTTGGCTGATAATGCTACAGTATTGGATTTTCAGATTACAAAGTTAGCAAATGTATACATGGGCACACCAGATAACGCCTGGAAGATTTTGACTGCTGATGCGGAAACGTATGTTGGCGACAATTATACTGTAAATCCTATCTCAGATAGTTCAGCTACTAGTAATAAAGAAAGACAATTAGAAGTATTTTCAGAGTGGTATGACCAAGATCCAAACGGAAATGGAATTGTTAATGGAAAAGAAAAGGAAACTTGGTTTGCTGAAAGCGAGCTTGTATGTGCTGATTTTTGGAGTTGTCCAAAGTATATACAAAATCCTGGAAAAATTAACCAATATCCTTCTGTGTTTGATTATTGGCTTGCAGAAGTATACATTCTTGAACCTGTATTGGCTGGTTTAGATGCAGACTACATCATAGTAAATCTCGTAGCTGAAAAGTTGTCCGATGAAAATGTTCTAGAGTTGTATACACTGAGACAGAAAGGTGGTGATGAAACTAAATCTTTCTGGTTTATGAAAATAGCAGGTTTACAAGTTTCTGATTATTATAACAGTGACTTGCTGAGCTACACTGACAAATTCTGGGATGAGACACTTTTAGGGCATTTGATTCCATTGTCACCTATAGCATATGTAGATCCTGACAATACTGAAATCCAATCAAAAACTCACAAACCAGGTTATCTTGCAATCTATATACAAGATATCAAGTATCCAAATGGCGGAGACGGACCATTCGAGTTGGTATATGTTCCTCCATCATTTGACCGAAATGAAGAAGGTCCACTTACTGGCCCCCTAATTTATAAAATAAATAACGATTATAATCCAAATCAATAATTATTAAAAAAAAAATTAGTTAGCTGAAACCAGTCTAAACTCTCTTACTAATAAGATTCGTAGCATATTTTGCACTATCAAAATACAGATGGCAATATGATCCAAGCGTATTGTATTCAGAAAGAGCATCCTTTCTATCAGATATTCCCTCACCGATCTTTAGTTCATAGACGAGCTTCGCATCTCTTGGAATATTTCGAATCTTCGAATAGTGAAACTCATGTGCGCGGAATTTTCTGGGAGTAGAAATAAGACAGCTTGATGTTATTCTTCCTTCTGTATAGTTTAGCGTCATTTTTTTAGTCATCTGAGTTTCCGCATCAAACAAACCTACCATCTTGTATCTCTTTTTACCAAAGTTTATCGATTTGGTGAGGTACATAAGCCCACCACACTCTGCATAAATTGGCATTTCCTCTTCAGCATGTTTTTTTATCAGATTTCTCATAGTTGTGTTTCGCTCAAGCGACTGTCCTAAAACTTCTGGAAATCCTCCACCAATGTAGATTAAATCACATCTTGGAATTTTTTTATCTGCTACTGGACTAAAGAATTTCAGTCTTGCTCCTTCCCTACGTAACGCTTCAAGATTGTCATGATAATAGAAATTAAATGAGCTGTCAAGTGCAATTGCTACAGTAGTTGTTGGTTTTTTGGTTTTTTGTAACTGAGCCTTTGGAAGGCTTGGTACATTTTTACAAATCTGAATTATTTTATCAATATCAAGGCTGTCAGAAATCTCACGTGAAACTTTCCTAATTGTATTTTGTAGTGATCTTTGTTCCCTTACAGGAATAAGTCCAAGATGCCGTGATTCCAAGCTCTCAGAATTTCTTTGTATAGAGCCAAGTATTGGAACCTTCAGGTTTGCAAGTGCTTGCTTGCACATGTTTTCATGTTTCTTGCTGCCAATCTTGTTCAAAATTATGCCAACAATTCTGGAATTACGATGAAACTTTGAAAAACCAAGTGCAGTTGCAGCGATCGAACGTGCTGCCTTGCTTGCATCCAAAATTAAAATGGTAGGAGATTTTAGGAGTGATGCAACATGGTGCGTGCTGGCATAGTTTGTTTTTCCCCCAAACCCATCATAATAACCCATCACACCCTCAATTACAGAAATATCAGACGTAGAATTTTTTACAAAACTATGTACAAGCTCGCTTTCTCCCATTAACCATACATCCAAATTTTTTGTATCGTTTCCTGAGATTGCAGATAGATAACTAGGATCAATATAATCAGGACCAACTTTGAATGGTTGTACGCTATATCCCTGTTTCTTGATCCCATAGATAATAGCAGACGTGATCGATGTCTTACCAACTCCGCTGGTTGCCCCGGCAATAACTAATCTTGGAATTCTCAATTCTTTGTCTATGAATTTCATCTACTATCAATCTTTTTAGTTTAGAGAAAATTCAAAGTAGGTGTGAGTGAAAAGGGACTTGTTATAGTATATACGGGTGGTGGAAAAGGCAAAACCTCTGCTGCTCTAGGACTTGTACTAAGGGCGGTAGGATACAACCACAAGGTTTGCATGGTACAGTTTGTAAAGGGTTCTTGGCATTACGGTGAGCTCGACTCTGCAAAAAGATTGGCTCCAGAATTTGAGATGATTACTGCGGGCAAGGGATTTGTCGGTATATTGGATGACAAAAGCCCACGCGAGGATCACGTAAAGGCAGCAAACGATACTCTTGAGATTAGTAAAGAAAAGATGATGTCAGGCAAATTTGATGTTGTTATACTGGATGAGATTAACTATGCTCTCCAACTGAAATTACTCAATTTGGATGACGTAATAGATCTCATAAAGTCAAAGCCATCCGAGCTTGATCTTGTATTGACGGGCAATCATGCTGTAGAGGAAGTCATAGAACTAGCAGATCTTGTGACTGAAATGAAAGAAATCAAGCACCCATTCAAATCTGGCATAAAAGCAAAGAAAGGAATAGACTTCTAGACGGCAACAATAAATTACCTAGTTAAAAAAATACAACGAATGACAACGGAAGTACATGAACTGCCAGAGGTAGGAGAAATTGTGGTTGCTACTATCACCAAGATAGGTGACCACGGTGCTTATGCGACTTTAGATGAATACAATAACATTCAAGGATTTTTGCATGCTTCAGAAATAGCACATGGATGGGTACGGAATATTAACAAATTTGTAAAGAGGGGAGAGAAAAAAGTCCTGCTTGTTAAGAAGATTAGGGAAGGCAGAGAAGAAATTGATTTGTCGCTTAAGCAAGTTTCAAGGGATCAGCAGAAAAAGAAACTTCTTGATGTAAAAAGATTTGAAAAAGGAAAAGGCATTATGAAAAACATACAGGAGAAATCAAAATTATCTAAGACTGATATTGAAAAGCTAGAAGACAAAATCCTTTCAAAATATGATTCCGTTTATGATGCGATTGTTGACATTGCTACAAATGGGATCGAAGTTTTTAATGAGTTAAAACTTCCTAAGAAAACTTTAAGCTCAATTGAGGACGTAAGTACCAAAATTAAGCTCCCATCAGTAGAAATCAGAGGAATTTTGGAATTAACAGACAATAGTTCAAACGGAGTTGAGAACATCAAGAAAAGCTTGGAAGGCTTTGAAACTGCTGATAAAAACGTAAAAATTTTGTATGTAGGAGCACCAAGATACAGAATAAGTGTGACAGACTCTGATTTTAAATCTGCAGAAAAAACACTCAAGCCTGTTTTAGAGGGCATAGAAAAAAATATTGGAAAAAACAAGGGCAGTTTTAAATTTACGAGAGAAGAATCCAGAAAAACTGGTGGAGAATAATGCGGTTTCAGTTAAGAAAGTGTTCTGAATGTGGAGAATACACATTGAAAAATGAATGCAAAAAATGTAACAAACCAACTGTGTTAGTGCATCCTGCAAAATTTTCTCCTGATGATAAATACGCAAGATTACGTATAGCAGAAAAACAGAATTAGATTTTCAAGGCGCGTATGTGCCTGTAAGTTGTGTCTGTTCTATGATGTGACCTTCCATATCATCTACAACTTCAGCTTTTGTTTCATTGTCACCATCTAGATAGCAATCTAATGCATATAGTTTGAAGACATATGTGTGTCTTTTATCTGGCGGTGCTGGCCCACCATATCCTACTTCTCCAAAGTCTGTCATACCCTGATAGCATTTTTTTAGATCTATGGTAGATCCTTCTATATTCCATACAACCCAATGTACCCAAACCTTCCCAGCAGGTTCCATCGCATCCGGGTCGTCCATAATAAGAGTTAGAGATTTTGTTCCCTCAGGAATTCCATTAATTGTTAATGGTGGAATTTTATTCCCATTCTTATAACCACATTCTCGTGGTATCTCACCGCCATCTTCGAAAGCTGAGCTAGTAAGTTTGAGGTTTCCCATTTGTTTAATTTCGTATCATACTACTGTTAAATTTTGCTAGGATTCTAAAACAATTTTGTCATTTGAAAATGAAATGATCGAGCCGTTTAGGCTTTTGATTTTATTTTTTAATTCCTTATCCATCGTGGCAGCCATGCCTCCATTATTCCTTATGTGATCAATTATCGCTTGATCTGCAAACTTGCCGGACATTTCAACTGTCTTCAAATTTTGTGCAAATTCGAGAGTTGTTGTAGCATCCTGTCTTTTCTCTTCAGTTTTAGAAAGCCTTTCCAGTTCGCCTAAAACTACAGATGGAACAACAAATTGGATTTGACCAATCTCCGTATTTACAGAATCAATATTCTTGATCTTTCTCGTAGCTAAGTGAATCAGAAAGCTCGTATCGCAAATGACTTCAACCAATTATTCCTGCACCAATAAGTCTCCATCTTTCTGCAATTCTCCTACTGAGCGCAACGTTTCCCTTATCAAAAAGACATACCGGTCTCCGAAATTCTACTTCGATATTATCAGACTTTACTTTGCTTACCTTTGCAGGCACAGGGGCTGTTCCAACATTAATTCTTAGTAATTCACCCACTTTTACAGGTGCAACTTTAGTTTCTCCAGAAGAACCAACTGCTGTGTCAAACAAACTGATCTTTAGTTTTGCCTCTGTGGAATTTTCAGGTAATGTACCAGGCTTGCCAATAACGGATCCTATTAGTGAATCGCTTGTCGAAAGAGCCGGATCAAGCTTTGTCCCAATTGCAACCAGACCGCCTGATTTCACATCATCAACAATACCAGCACCTGTTCCCAAGGAAACAATTTCTGTTTGGATAGATTCATAGGATTTTTTCTTTGGATTAAGTATTCCAGGCTTGATCTCAATTTCATCACCGACTGATAGTTTTCCCTGAGTTAAACTGCCACCAATTACGCCACCTTTAAGATTCGTTATTTTGGTTCCGGGTTTGTTTATGTCAAAAGATCGTAAAACATGCATTACACTATCACTAGATCCATCTCTGGTTGGTGTTTCAATTGTTTCTTCGATGGCACCAATTAAAGCATCCACGTTAAGAGATGACTGTGCGCTAATTGGTATAATGGGTGAGCTAGATGCTTTTGTTCCTTTTACAAACTTTGTAATTTCAGAATAATTTGATAAAGCTTCTTGGTGTGATATCAAATCAATTTTGTTCTGGACAATCACAATTTGTTTGATTCCTAATATTTGCAATGCTAGAAGATGTTCTTTTGTCTGAGGTTGTGGTACTTTTGAATTTGCGGCAACTAGCAACAAAGCACCATCCATTAATGCGGAGCCTGAAAGCATATTGGCCATCAGACTTTCATGGCCTGGGCTGTCAACAAAGCTTATCACTCTTGATAATTCACTCTCCTTTCCACAGTTATGACATTTTGGCTCAGTTGAATATCCCAATGGTGATTCGCAGTCCTTGCATTTGTAAAATGCCGTGTCCGAATATCCAACACGTATTGTAATACCTCTTTTCAGTTCCTGACTGTGTACACTTGTCCAAGTGCCAGTTAGAGCCTGAATTAAGGTTGTTTTACCATGGTCCACATGACCTGCAGTACCAATATTGACACATGGTTGTTTTCCATATTTTTTTATGTACGAATCAGGAAGTGTATCTTTCCAATGCATCATGCAAAATTAAGAACTCTAGTATGTTAACCTATTCTTTTGGTTTTTCTTTAGGAGCTTCTTCCTTTGGTTTTTCTTTAGGAGCTTCTTCCTTTGGTTTTTCTATCTTAATTTCACCATCAAATTTTGTATTAATTTGATAAATTTCTTCTGAGATAGTATTTCCTCTTAGTAATTTTCGTTTTCGTAAGCCCTTTTCAGTATCTTGTAGACCAACACCCTGTGGTATTAAAACACGTTTTCGTGTACCACCAAGTATATCTGATCTCATTGGAATTCCTGATTTATCACTGCCGCCAGTTATCTTGATCTTACCCTCTAATCCAACTAGAGATGCATCTGTTTCCTGACCTACTGTCAATCCAAGCAGAGGGTTTGCATCGCTGTCCTTTAGCTCCTTTATCATTGATTTTCCTTTCACATCAGATATTGTTATCTTGAAACTAGCCAAGTATTCGAAAAAATCATAAAACTACTAATTAACCTTTGGAGTTAGAAACCTGGTCTGTCTGGAATATAATCTGCTGACATGTTCAATGCTTTCTCTTTCATAATTTCTAAGTACTTTTCGTAATCTGCCTCAAAGTTACAGTGAGGACATTTAACTTTTGTAATCTCGTCATCAAGAACCGCAACCTTTTCACACTCTGGGCATTTTGCATCCATAAAAAAAATTACCAATCAAGCTATATAACACTAATTTTAAAACTCAAATTGAGCGGAGTTAGTCCAGTTAGGCAGGACGTCAGCTTCCCAAGCTGGAGGTCGCGTGTTCAAATCCCGCACTCCGCATATTCCAGTTCAGACTAATTCTTTGTCGTCTGTTTTTTTAATTGAAATGATTTCAATTATTTCGTTGATTTTAGAAACAATATCAACGTATGAAGGTGAAACAATCTCTCCCTTCTCATTGTGATCAATTTCTAGTTTTTTTACCATTCTGTTTCCTAATTATTTTACTATATTTCAATCTATTAGAGAGACAAAAAAGCCTCAATCATATTTTGACCATCAGTGCTCATTTCAGGGTGAAACTGCGTACCAAAAATATTCAAGTTGTTGTGTTTTACAATTTCATATTTGCATGATTTGGAGCTGGCTAAATTATGAAGCTCTGTACCTAATTGAGAAATTTCGTATTTGTGACTTTCAGTTACGCCAATTTCTCCACTACAAAGCTTGTTTTGGCTTTCAACAGTAACAGTCTCCTCACCCTTTACATGCTTGGATGATTTTTTGATTGTGCCGCCCAAAGTAATCGCTAGAATTTCAGCGCCATAACAAATACCAAGTAATGGTTTTTTCTCAGAGACCGCGTGTTTAATGATTTTGGAGTTTATGGCGTTAATTTTTCTATCATTTGCTCTCCTTCCAGAAAGAATGAATGAATGAAATTTCTCCATGTCAGGTAGGCTTACTTGATCAACCTTTTGACTGGCAAATTCTATTTTCTTGTCGGAGAGAAAATCAATCAGATTTTTTGTGTAGATTGAACCGTTATCCACAACAAGTAGCAACTACTTGCCTACCTCAATCGAGATGAAATGCAGCTCGGTTACATTATCAACAGTTTTCAAGTACCCAAAGTTGAGTATATCGTCCTCCTCCCACATTAGAATACGCTTATCAGCTCCAGCCTGATTAATCAACTGTGTAATCAATTCTGTTGTAGGTTCTAGGTCAGATTTTGAATAGAATGCAATATCACCTATACTAAACGATAATGGAATCTGAATTGATGTTGGAGTGATTAGTCTAATACCGCTTTCTTCAAAAATTGATAACACTGTATCTATTCTTCCAGGTTTATCCAACACTACACCACCAGCAGTAGTAATTGCTGTTCCCGTAGTAACACCTGATAGTTTTTGTAGATATGCTTCAAATGCTGATTGTTGAGTATCGCCTAATCCTACATAATATTCTCCAGTAAATGCTGCACCAACTGCTGCAATTGTACCAAGTTGTGCTACAACACCGCCTGCACCAGCAGTATAAACTGGAATAAAGTAGGTATCATGCTCACCCACTTGATATAATATGTTATCACCAATTCGAGGATTTCGTAAAAGTGTCTTTAATTGAGCAAAGTCTGGGTCACGATCCAGTGCCTCACGAACAGATGTAGGACCTAACAACTTCGTTTCAGATTCTATTGGAACTTCATAAAATTGCATGTTGCCCAAGTTTGGTTTGTCATTTTCTACAACCATATATCCAGCCAAGTTTCGTCCCTGTGATCCTCTAAGTTCAAGGGATAGTAAGCCAACAAACTCTGGCTCTTCAAATCCTGGTGGCTTTGCCTCTATGTAGTAGGTATCTAGACCGCGAGGTATTTCATAGAATTCGTTTGCTTGTATGAATATATCTACATCAGTAACATGATAGATATTGTACATCTCGGTTCTCCAGTTGAAGAGCTCTTGAGGATACCTAACCTGTTCTTCAAGCCATGTAGGCATATCAATTACTTTATCGCTATAGTGTGCCATGAACATATTAGTGAAAAAGTCATCTCCATGTTTGATTAATTGTACACTGCCGTCATAGGTGTCTACTAGTCCATAGCCAACCAGTCTGAGATATGGGTTTCCCG
>CACLIK010000001.1 GCA_902606965.1 uncultured marine group I thaumarchaeote | reverse complement strand
GTTGCATCAATTGAATTTTCAACAACCCCTTTCAATCCTAGCATTTTTCCAGTACTAAGCCTATCAATAGGTATACTTGTACCGCCAATTGGTCCAGCACCTAATGGGTTTTCATTTACCCTACCATATGTGACATAAAGTCTGTCTAGATCCCTAAACAATGCGTCAGCATAAGATAGAAGATAGTGAGAGAATAGACCTACTTGAGCTTGTTGAAGATGTGTATATAGTGGAACTATAGTATCTTGGTGTTTTTTAGCTAATACAACAAGTGCTTTTATGGTATCCAGCAAACATTGACATACAATGTTGATATCATCACGAATTTTCATCCGTATATCTAACGCTACTTGATCATTTCTTGATCGTGCAGTGTGCATTTTTCCACCTGCATCAATTCCTATCTTTTTAATCACTAGAGATTCTATTAACTCGTGAATATCTTCAGAGTCAGTTTTCTTTGTTAGTTTTACTTTTTTTAGACTTTCAAGTTCCTTAAGGATTTTTTTTATCTCGTTTTTTGTTAGTATTTTATTCTCGTAAAGCATTATGGCATGGGCTTGGCTTCCTAAAATGTCATAGTGTGCAATTTCAACATCGTCATCTATCGATGACACATAATCCAAAGTCACTTTCTCTAAATTTTTTCCAAGCCTTGCTCGATACATTGTATATACAGGTAAAAATGGCTATATATAGCATAAATTATTTTGTTGTTCATGGCACAAGAACTGAAGCAATTAAGAGTGAAAATTTTTGATGAACTATCGGCAATTGTTGATCCTGAGATAAACGTGTCAATTACTGAATTGGAATTAATCGACGAAGTTGATATTCAGGATGGTGGTGTAAAGATTGATCTGCATCTAACCAGCCCTTTCTGTCCAGCTGTATTCGGCTTTAAAATTTGTCAGGATGTACATGACAACCTTTTGAAGATTGATGGTGTTGACGATGTTAAGGTGAATGTTTCAAACCATTTCATGGCTGAGCAGATTAACAACCAAGTAAACAACAGCCCAAATCCACACAAAAAAGAATAATTACTTTCTGTATCCTAACAAATATCCTCGTAGTAATTGTATTCCCATTGCTGGATCAACACCCTTTGGGCATACTTGACTACAGGAACCAGCAAAATGGCATCTCCATATACCATGAGGTTCATCAATAATTCTAAGACGTTCGTCTTTGCCTTGGTCTCTATTATCTGCAACGTAGCGATATGCTTGAGCAAGTCCTTGTGGTCCAATAAATGTAGAATCTGTTGTCATAGTAGGACAAGCAGAGTTACACAAACCACATTTAATACAGCTTGAAAATTGGATATATTTTTCAACATCTTCTGGAGTTTGCAAAAATTCTTTTGTTCCAGGATTAGTTTCCGAGTCTTCACGGATTATGTATGGTTTCATTCGCTTGTGAGTTGAGAACATTCTTTCAAACCCAACGGCCAAGTCACGTATTAGCGGAAAGTTGTTCATTGGTTCAACAGTAACTACATCTGAATCCAATTCAGATATTTTTGTAAAACATGCAAGTTTAGGTTTGCCGTTAATGATCATTCCACATGAACCGCATGTTGCTTGTCTGCATGAATAGCGTACACCTATTGAATGATCCTGATTACTTTTTACATCTAAAATTGCATCCAACACGGTTGTCCATCTCTGATATGGAACTGTAAATGCATGGAATGCCTTTCTTTGATCTTTCTCAGGATTAAACTTGGAGATTCTAAGAGTTATTGTTTTGGAAGATGATTTCACTTCTTCATATTTTTCTTGTGAACTTGACTGACTTGGTGAGTCTATGTTACTTGGCATTTCAAATCCTTTTGGTAATGCGCCACCTTTAGTCATGCTTCCACCATTCCCATGCTTGCCATGATTATTGTTCTAGAACCGTATGCAATAAGAGCAATCATTGCAGCCAAACACCCGTATGTAACTGCGTTTTCGTACGCATTTCCCTGTTTTAACTCAAGTAAGATTATACGTAAACCATTGAATCCATGGACTGAAATGAGTATTAGCATAGCTTCTAACACTATAGCATAGGGAATAGATTTGTAGTTTGCAATCACACTTTCAAACTCTAGGGAATTTGCGAATGATCCATGTGTGAATCTAATCATAATATGAATAATTACAAATCCAACAGCTACTAGAGCAGTCAAATAATGAATTTTCATTATGTGACTTTCGCGCATTATATTAGACATCATACATCACTCCCAAACCATACATCATAGCTAGTGCAGCGAGACCAATTGAAACATAAATGCATAATTTATTCTTCATGTTTAATGAGCTTGGTGTGTAAGGATAATCAGGTCTACGTGGTTTACCAAATCCGAACCCTGCTTGCGCAATCATCAATCTAATTCCATTGCCTGTATGAAATACACACATACCAATAACTAGGGTCAAGAATATGTGGCCCTCTGTGGTTTGTGTTAATTCTAACATAGAATTCCAAGCTGCTTTTCCATCAAGCAGACTACTTGTTTCATAAATATGACCAATGAAATAAAATAACAATCCAAGACCAGTAATTCTCATTAACCAATATGCCACACGTTCTATTCCATACCTACCTGGGTTGGCCATTCCTTTGATGCCCTCTCTTCGATCTTTATCCATCTAGTATTTTCTCTCCACAGGTTTGTAATTAGTTATTGTCACTGGATGTTTTTTCATAATTGGTTCCTCAGGATCATAATATGCTAATGTATGGTGCAAAAATTTCTTATCATCTCGCTTTGGGAAGTCAGTTCTTGCATGTGAACCACGAGATTCCTTTCTATTGATCGCTCCAATCAAAACCACCTCAGCTACCCTAAACATAGAATCTAATTCCATTACATTTGAAAAGTTTGTGTTGTATTCTTTTGCTTGATCGTCTACATGCTTCCAAGTCATTGCCTTTAACTCACGAACTTTTTTCAATCCTTCTAGCAAGTCAGTTTGATTTCTATAAACATAGGCTTTATCGTTTAATGTATCAGTCAGCTCTTGCCTTATTTCGTATGGATTTGCTTGTCCTCTTCCTCTAAAAATGCCATCGTAGATTCTTTTTTCTTCCATATTCACCAAATCAGTAGGGAATGACGTTGCAGGTGATGTTTTTTCTATGTAATTTACTGCCTCGTCTCCTGTTATTTTTCCCCAAACTATACATTCTGAAGTGGAATTTGCACCTAATCTATTCGAGCCATGGATGCTGACACATGCTGCTTCGCCAGCAGCCCAGACTCCCTGAAGTTCTGCAGCCCCATTTATGTCGGTATGAATACCACCCATCATATAATGACATACAGGTCGGATATCTAGCATCTCTTGTGCTGGATCTACACCTGAAAATTTTAATGATATTTCACGAATGCCACCGAGTTTTTCTTTTATTATGTCATCACCAATATGTCTAAGGTCTAGCTTCATGCAATCTACTCCTGTTTCATTTTTGAATCCACGACCTTCATTAATTTCGGTCATTATTGATCTTGATACTATATCTCTTGGAGCTAGTTCCATTAGTTTGGAAGCATATTTTTTCATAAATCTGTCACCATCCTTGTTGATAAGATAACCTCCCTCACCTCTAGCACCTTCTGTTATTAAGATACCAGAAGGCATAATTCCTGTAGGATGAAATTGTACAAATTCCATATCCTTTAGTGCAAGACCCGCTCGGTACGCCATATCAAGACCATCAGGTGTAGATGAAAGTGCATATGTTGAAAAACTGTAAATTCGACCCGCACCACCAGTTGCGATGATCAATGCCTTACCTTTAATGACATGGAAATCACCATTAGACAGTTCAATTGCTGTAATACCAGCAAATTTTTTCTTATCGTGTATAATAGAAGTTACAAACCACTCGTTGAGAAATTCAATGTTATCAAATTTTTGACATGTATCATACAATGTTTGCATTTCAAAAAATCCAACTTTGTCTGATGCGTATGTTGCCCTAGGAAAGCTATAACCTCCAAAAGCCCGTTGACCAAGTTTACCATCTTCTCGTCTGGACCATGGCATACCCCAATGTTCAAGTTGGTATATTTCATCAGGCATTTCTTTACAAAGCCGTTCTGCAGCATCTTGGTCTGCCAGAAAGTCACTGCCCTTAACTGTATCATAAATATGTGATTCAATACTATCTCCATCCTCTGGAAATAGTACAGCTGCAGTTCCTCCCTCGGCGGAAACTGAATGAGAACGCATAACTTGTACTTTGGATATCACTGCAATACGTATCTTGGAATTTCTACGTGCAGCTTGAATTGTAGCTCTTAAACCAGCAAGACCAGAACCAACAATAATCAGATCATATTCACTAGTATTAGTCATCTTGACATCACATCTGAACTTCGGCTAAATATGAGTGTAAATTCAATTAAAAATCAAAAAGAAGCATTAATATATATCACTAGCGATATCACCAGTGATGCAGGCTGAATGGCTACAACGTGTTGGAAGTTCTGTTCCAAGAGGATTTTCACGACATTTCATACTTGAAACACTCAAAAAGAAACCACATACGGGAAAAGAGCTTATTGATTTTGCTATAAAACAAAGTGAGGGGAAATGGAAACCTTCTCCAGGATTGATTTATCCACTACTAGGAAGGCTCTTGGATGAAAAATTGATACAGGAAACTACTGGCGGTAAATACAAAATAACAAAAAGAGGTACTACAACAGCAGACGATCTGGAAACAATCAACAATATCGTGAAAAATCAACTCGATGTTTTATTCAGAATTGGGAATGTGGGTCGCTTTGTAGCACTTGATATGATAGAACGAGTTTATACCTTAGGTTCAATGCTGAGTGAGAATGCAAGTCAAATGTCAAAAGAGGAGATTGAAAAATATAAGAAATTCTTAAAGTCTGAGATGGAAAAAATGGAAAACCAACCTAGTAAAAAAGGAAAAAATGTCAAGATAGACTAAATCATAAATAATTCAAGTAAATACACGATCTGTGAAAAGCATAAGAAAACTTCTACAAGACAAATCAAAGCCATTAGTGATACCTGGAGTTTATGATGCAATTGGAGCAAAAATAGTAGAGAAAGTAGGTTTTGAAGCAATGTTTCAGACTGGATATGGAACTTCTGCTACTCTATTTGGTATGCCTGATTACGGATTTATTGGATCGACTGAAACAGTTGATAATGCACGCAGAATTTGCCGTGCAGTATCTGTCCCTGTAATAGTGGATGCTGATACTGGTTATGGTAATGCACTTAGTGTATGGAAACTGGTTCGGGAGTTAGAAGCTGCTGGTGCATCAGGAATTTTTTTGGAAGATCAAAGATGGCCAAAAAGATGCGGACATATGCAAGGAAAAGAGGTTGTCACTAAAGAAGAATATACGGAAAAACTTCAAGCAGCATTAGATGCTCGAAGTGATAAGAATTTCATAATTGTAGCAAGAACTGATGCTAGGGCAACTGAGGGACTAGAGAACGCTATTGAGCGAGGATTGTACTACAAAAAAGTTGGTGCCGATGTTATTTTTGTCGAGGCACCAAAAACAATTAAGGAGATGAAAAAGATTGGAAACACCATTCATGCACCTCTTGTTGCTAATATGATCGAAGGTGGTGCAACGCCACTTAGTTCTGAATCCAAGCTTTTTGAGATGGGATTTAAGATTATTTTATATCCGCTTTCAGTTTTATTTTCTAATACATACGCAACACTTCAAATCCTGAAGGAATTAAAAAGGTCAGGAACCACTAGAAAGTTAAACAACAAACTTGTAAACTTTGATCAGTTTAATGATCTTGTAGAATTAAAAAAGTATAGAAAATTAGAGAAACAATATAAAAAATAAAAGAACAGAGTAAAGAGATCTAATTTCTCTTTACTTCTATTTCAATGGTTGAAACGTTTCTAGTTCGTCCATCTTGAGATTCTAATGCTTCAGAACCGATCTTGATGTTCCCAATACTATATCCTGCATTTTCTGTCTTACGTGAGATTATTTGTGACACGTCTACAGCACGACCAATACTCATTCCTCGTGCCTTGATAGTTACAGATGGAACATTAGCCAATTGGATCAGTGTGGATGTTACATAAGCCATCAATGGTTTCTTACCAATGAATACGGTATCCCTAGTTTCTGACGATCCAGTATGTTTTTTTTCTTGTGTCGTTATAGTTGCATTATTTGCTTCATTTGCGTCGCTTGACATGTAGCCATTAACGATCTGGTATAATTTAAACCTAAAATGGGAATATAAAAAAATAAACGCTGATTGAAATTTTTACATATTTGATAGCTACCAGATATTATTAATGGACAAACTTGCAAGAATCCAGCGAATTTTAGATTCTGGAACAAAGGATGACAAAATTAGTATTATAGAATCTTTAAGCCAATCCAGCGATCAGGAAGTAATCAATAAAATAATAGCAAAACTTGATGACTCTGAAATAGAAATTAGAGGTGAAGCATTTAGCTCTCTCTTCCTTAACAAAAATGACATTTCAAAATTTTTAATTGACGCTCTAAGCTCAGAAAATAAAAACATCAAGGCATTTTCAGCTTTGGTGTTGGCTAATAGGGGCGATGCAAATGCAATGCCAGAACTTGAATTGCTATCTAAGGATTCCAGCAGTATGGTTGAATCTTGTGCTTTGGGCGCATTAGAGTATCTGAGGACAAACAAATCCAGTAAGAAAACTTAGTGGTGGACCGGAAGGGATTTGAACCCTTGACCTCACCCATGCCATGGGCGCATCCTACCAGGCTGAACGACCGGCCCAATAAAAAATCAGGATATGTTTAGCCCTTTTAGGATTTCTAATTGATTTTCAGTTATGCGTTAACTAAAGATTTTCCACTAATATGTTTCAGAGTTGCCTCAATAATTGGAATTTCTTCGTCGATCTTTTGTTCAATGGAAGAAACTGCATTCAGTCTTTTCTTAGTGTTTTCTTCTATCATCTCATTAATTTGGGCTGGATTTACTAACTTTATTCCCTTAATAGTAGCTATTTGTTCATCAACTGTCCTAGGTTCTGACAAATCCATTATCAACGTCCCTTTCTTTTTGGTTTTCATAATTTTGTCAATTTTTTTAAATTGAATCAGAAAGGTATCCGCAGTTGTTGCAACAAAGATAATATCGAATTTATCAAAACCATTCGTCGCATCCTTAAAATCAATTGGTGTCCCACCTAATGTTTTAGAAAAACCAGTAGCTCGTTCAACTGTCATGCTAGTAACGTCAAACGGATACTGATTTTTATTAAGAGTTTTAGCAACGAGACCTGCTGTTTCTCCCGTCCCTATAAGTAAAATTTTCTTAGAGCCAACATTATCTATACTCTCTTCAGCAAGTTTTACGGCCATATCTCCCATTGTTACTACATCCTTACCAATTCCAGTAGAATCCCTAATACCAGTTGCAACACGCATAATATTGTCAAATAATTTATCTAATATTTTACCGGATGTTTTAGCCCCCTTTGAAATTGATATTGCTTTTTCTAACTCTTCAACGATCTCACCCTTTCCAACAACTAGTGATTCTAAACCACACGCTAGTCTTAGGAGATGTTCATACACATCAACATCCTTGTAAATCTCTAGAGTTTGGTCCCAGTGATCAAGATCAAATTGGTCCATATCTGCAAGTGTTGACCAAGTTGATAGGATCTTACTTACATTAAGTTTTTTCCCCTGCACCTTTGCAGGAGTTCCATCCGTTTCAAAGTTTCTTCTTGCATCAGGTATTTCTCCTGTTTGTATACCACCAACTGTAAAGACTTCAACTCTGCTAGAAGTTTGTATTATTAGACACTCTGAAGCATCAGCATTTTCTATAAAAGATTTACATGCAACAGCGACATCTTTGAATGAAAAGTTTGCTAATTTATGCAATGGAACATTTCTAAAAGTAATTCTTGCATTCATGATCTGAAAATTATTTTCAGTCAAGTTTGTCTCTACCGCCTTTTGCAGTTCTGAAAACATTCATTCCCATGTTAAAATTGTCATATAAATATTCCAATTTTTTTAGATCAAGTTTAGCAAGTTGAACCTCTTGTTGTGTGGCTTCAGGATCGTTCAAAAGTTTGTTCAATTTTTGTTTGGCTTCTTCAATTAAATCTGTTAGACCAGTCTCATAATTTGAGCCTCCACCAAATTCAGGACTAAGTATGTTTTCTGGATTGTATTGTGGTGTTTGATCTTTTGGAGTTTGCACTTCTCTGGCAATCTCTTCTATTTGATCTCCCGTAAGTATTGGTGTTAATGGAATGTCTCTATCCATCAAGAAAAATTCTGGTTCACCCATTTCTCTTCGAAATATACGATCTTGTTTGCGCTTATTAGAAAATTGTCCTGACTCTCTTTTTCCTCCTGCTTCAGCTTTTGCAGCTTCATATTCTGCTTTCCAAGCAGCTTCTGATGTCTCCCTTGCAGCCTTTACTTTTACTTTTGCTGCCTCATATGCAGACTCGGCCTGTGCGACAGCTTCTGATGCAGCAACTGCATCCGAAATTGTCGTTGTTCTAAGTGTTCCATCAGCAGGTTTTGCTTCTTCTGCTTCTTCTTTCGCTGCCTCATATTCCGCTTTGGCTAGGGCTTGTTCCGCTTCTGCTTCTGAAAGCGTTGATGGTTGTGATTCTTCCTTCTTATCGGACACAAAAATTAACAAGGTTGGCTAAATTTTAACATTTATCATATTCAAATTATGTTTTTTTGTAATATTATGGAAAATTAATTTAGGCGTAACTCATTTCTGTGATCTTTATTAACTACTAATGGCGGATCTAACGAATATGGCAGTCGATAAAAAAGCTACTTTGACATATGTTCAATTAATGAAGGAGGATCTAGCAGTTTTTAGACTCGTTCCAGAAGACGGTGTGATTCCAGATTATGAGACTGGTCAATTTATTACTCTTGGTATGCCAATACCAAGTGAGGACAATAAAATTATTCGAAGGGCATACTCCATAGCTTCACATCCTGAAAATAAAAAATTCATAGAATTGGTAATTAGATGGGTTCGAAAGCCACTACCCGGACGTGTAACAACTGCACTATTCAATTCTGGTGAAGGAAGTGAAGTATCATGGCTTCCACCAACTGGAAATGCTCTACAAATTAGCAATAAATTAGCGGACGGTAGCAAGGACGAAAGAAGAATTGTTTGTGTGAGTGGTGGTACTGGAATTGCTCCATTCATGGCATTTGCTAGACATCTTCATGCGGTGGGTGATCATCGAGAGCTTATCTGCTTACATGGTTCTAGTTATGTTGATGAACTGAGCTACAAGGATGAGTTAACTGCTTTGGATCAAGAAAGTATAGACCGAGGTTCTGATAAATGGAACTTCAAATATAGAGCAGCAATTAGCAGACCACAAGAATGGTTTAACAGATCATGGACCGGTCAAACAGGAAGAGTTGAACAATTCTTAAAACCACAAAATGGTAGCGGCTCCCCTCTTGAAGAACTTGTTGGTGACAAAATAACTCCACAAAATACTATTTTTTATGTTTGTGGCTGGCAAGGAACAGTAGACGGTGTTTTGAATTTTGTACGTCCACTTGGATTTCTATTAGAAAAAGAAAAAGACAAAGCAAAGGATGGAAATTTCTCTGTCAAGTTTGAATCATACGGCTAGAAACTAAAAAATAATATTATCTAATCCAATTTAATTTAGAAATGTAGGTTAGCTTGATATGCTGCCAGCCTCGGGCGCTGGGGATCATGGGTTCAACTCTTACCGTTTCCATACCAAATCAATCATTGAAATATGACCATAATTAATAATGCATGATTGACTATCTGCATCTATCTTGCACACTTGAATCCAATGACAAACGCACATGTTGAGATTATTGAAGAACAAAAAAAAGAAAACGAGGTAGTTGTAATGCCTGTACGTTTTCTAAAAGCAGAAAAGGAGATCAATAGTAGAAGTTTCCCATTTAATTTTGAAACTAGGAAAAAAATGATTGAATCAGTGTTTGGTGATTCAGTTATAGTTTCATCAAATTATACATTCTTGGCACCATTCAAAAAATATTTTCCACCACTTATATCACCAAAGTCATGGTCGTTAAGGAAACAAATTCTACAAGGAATTGATGGTGATTACTTTACATATACAGGAGATAAGGCAGAAGGTCTCATGCTAAAATTATACCGGTTAAATCCAAAAGTGGGAACTAGAAAATCAGTCTCTGCAACATCAGTAAAAAATGAAATGTATGGGGCTATACAAAACGATAAATCATCATGGGAGAAATCAGTACCATCAGGCGTTGCTAAGATAATAAATGAAAACTGGGAAACAGTGAAGAAATTTGCTTCTGAGGAAGATATGACTATGAGGATAGCCGGAATGAAATTTCCAAAAGAAGGTTATAATTCAAAATAGATTAATTATAGACAACTATTCAAATTTCTGTGAAATTTTCTCTCTCAAAATACATTTGGTTTGATGGGAAGCTTATACCACTCGATAAAGCTAAGATTCCAGTAACCACGCATGCAATACATTATGGCACATCAATATTTGAAGGAATTAGAGCATATTGGAATTCAAAAAACTTGTATGTTTTTAGATTGAATGATCATGTTAAACGATTTAGGAATTCAGGCAAGTTTTACAATATCACATTAAATTTTTCTGATAGACAAATAGAAAAAGCCGTAATAGATCTGTGTAAGAAAAACAAAATCAAAAAATCATGTTACATTAGACCATTTTATTTTGTAGGACAATATGGGATTAATCTACACGTAACCAAAAAGGCACCAACACATACAGCGATCTTTTCTTTTCCATTTGGTGATTTATTCAACAAGAATGGAATTAGTGCAACGATATCAAAATGGAGAAAATTTAGTGATCTATCAACACCCACACAAGCAAAGATGGGCGGTAACTACCTAAATTCTATTTTAGCAACGCAGGATGCAAAGCAAAGAGGGTTTGATGAAGCAATTCTATTAGATCAATCTGGAAATGTAAGTGAAGCACCTGGTGAAAATCTATTTCTTGTAAAAAATAACATGTTAGTAACTCCGCCACTTAGCTCATCTGCACTAGATGGAATTACACGAAAATCGATTATTACATTAGCTAAGGATATGAAATTAAAGATTAAGGTACGAAAAGTCAGTAAAAAAGAATTAAGACTCGCTGATGAAATTTTTCTTTCAGGTACAGCTGCAGAAATTACACCAATAATTAGAATTGATAAAAAGAAAATTGGTAGTGGAAAAGTTGGGAATATGACCAAACTGTTTATGGACACTTATTCAAACATCGTAATGAATAAAAACGAAAATTATTCTAACTGGTTAACCGCGGTGTATTGATTGAAAGTTGTTCAGATAGGTGTTGGAGGATGGGGAAAAAACCATTCAAGGATACTTTCAGAATTTGGTGTACTTTCTGCAGTATGTGATGCAAACTCAGAACGTGTAGAAGAGTTTGGGAAGAAATATTCTGTTAATTCTTACAGTTCGTTTGAGAATTTGTTAGATCAGGAGGAATTTGATGCGGCACTAGTCTGTACGCCTACTATTACACATTCAGATATTGCTACAAAGCTAATTGAAAATAAAAAACATGTTTTCATAGAAAAACCAATGACATACCTATCTGACGATGGTCAGAATCTTGTTGACCTTGCAAAAAGAAATAATGTAATTCTGACTTGTGGATATATAGAACGATTTAATCCAGCTGTGGCTTCTGTAAAAAATTCCCTTAAATCACAAAAATATGGCGATTTAATCAGACTTGAATTTTATCGTGAGCATAGAATGCCACAACATATCAAGGATGTTGGAGTGATTTATGATACATCTGTTCATGATATTGATACTGCAATGTGGTTGTTCGATGACACACCAGAAGTTGTTTTTGCCATAGCTGGAAAAATTAATCACGAGCATGAGGACTTTGCCACTATAACATTAGGCTTTAAAGATAACAAAACCGCAACAATTTCTTCAAACTGGATAACTCCTATACGTGTAAGAAATTTTAATGCTGTTTGTACTGAAGCTAGAATATTTTCCGATTTCATAACTCAAGAAATTCGAGTTGAGACTGATTATGGTACAGAAACCCCAAAAAATGAAAAAGCTGAACCACTATCACTAGAAATAAGAAATTTTCTAGATGCAATAGACAGTAAAAACGAACTTATAGTAAAACCAGAACAGGCTGTAAATGTTACAAAAATTGCGGAAGCTGCACTTTTATCAAGTCAAAGAGGTACACCAATCTATCTTGATCTAAGATGAATAGAAAATTATTAGAAATACTTGCATGTCCTATAGATAAACACCATCCCTTAGAACTTTTTGAGAATAAATCAGATAGTGAAAAAATAACTGAAGGATCTTTGTACTGTGAAAAATGTTCTAGGTTTTTTCCAATAATAGATGAAATTCCTATAATGTTGCCTGATGAGTTAAGAGATAAAAAACAAGATATTGAATTTCTAAAAAGAAACACTAAGGAATTACCAGAGAAAATTATAACGAAGGCACTACCATGGCATTTGTGAGATATTTTGGTTACTAACTATATTTCTGACAAAGCAAAGATTGGTGAAAATACCAAAATTTGGAATTTTGCTTATGTTGGTGATGATGTCGAAATTGGAAACAACGTCAAGATCGGTTCTCTAGCTCATATAGATTATGACGTAAAAATTGGAGATAATACACTCATTGAAGGATTAGTTTACATTCCACCGCTTTCCAGAATTGGGAAAAATGTCTTCATTGGACCTAGTGCCGCACTGACAAATGATCCTTATCCTCCTAGTGAAAAATTAGTTGGTGTAATAATTGAAGACAATGCAATAATTGGTAGCAGGGCTGTAATCAAAGCAGGTGTAACTATTGGTAAAAATAGCGTGGTTGGAATGGGCGCGGTAGTCACCAAGGATGTTCCACCAAATACTGTAGTTATGGGAATCCCTGCAAAGCCAAAATATTCACGTAGTGAATATAATAAAAAACAAACAGAATGGAAAAGTAAGTGAATCTAAGATTTTACTTGCGATTTGAATATCCAGTTCTTAACTTTTGTTAATATTAAAACCCACACAAAAATTAAAAGTAAGGCGATTCCAACTTTGACTCCTGATAAAATTATTGGATCAATGTTTCCTATATTGCCTAGAGAAAATGGTCCGATGATTAATGTCATCAGTCCACCACCAATCAACATCAGAATCCACATTACAAAGATAAAACTGTAAATTTTTGTATTCATTAAATTTTCACTCCCATCATAAATGCAGTAATGACAGCTAAGATTCCTGAGAATGCAGTCAATTTCAAAATCTCGTTACAAATTTGTTTTTCTGATAATGGTTTTTTTGCGATAAGCAATCTTACTAATGTAATTGGCGCATGATTTTCATCAGTGGATTTTAGTTTAAAGTCATCAGTGTGTTTGACAGGATTTTTAATTTCTCTGTGTTCAACTATCTTTTTCACACTTGAGAGAAACAAAAATGAATTGATGACAGCAGGTAAAATTGCAACTGCTGCAATAACTTCTACCTGACCAACAATAGCTATAACACCATATGTTGCACCAAACATTACAGCACCAGAATCTCCAGGGAATATTCTACTCGGAAATTTATGATATTTGTAAAATGCAAGAGAAGCAAAAGCCAAGCATAAACAAGCTATACCAATCTCATAATTCTGCAGAATAAACAGTGAGATTGCCAATGCAAAACTTGCAATTGTAGTAACTCCACTAGCTATTCCATTAAGAACATCAATAGAATTTATTGTATTTCCCATAATTGGGATCATAAACACCACTAAAGCTAAATACAAAGACGGTATTTTGACCGAACCAAACAGTGGGAAATCAAGATTTGAATCATATGCACCTAACAAAAGTATAGGTGCTGCACAAAATGCTAGTGCAAGAGGTTTAAACCAACCACCCATGGTTTTTTTATCATCTATTATACCAACAGAAAATCCTAGAATGGATGTTATGATTATAGCTAAAATCTCTGATATCGGGAAAAAGAGGTATAAGGTAATTTCTGATGCAACAATTCCAAGCAGTATGGAGATACCACCCGGTCGAGGTATCATGACGTTGCCTGATTTGTTAACGTCCTTTACCATCAGGTTTCGCTTTTGTAGAAATTTAATCAAAATAGGGGTAAACGCATAAATCGAAAAAAAAGCAATTGCTGATACAATTATAGCCGCTATTATTTTTTCTTCCAATTATTCTACCTTTTCTACCTGTGATTTGATACTTTTTGCAATAGTTTTACCAATTTTATCTATTTCTGCTAATTTCTCAAGCGATGCTTTTCTCAAATCTACACGATCATGAAAACCATATTTATGCAATATTTTTGCCCGTACACGTCCCACATTTTTTATTTTTACCAGATCAAGGTATTTTTCTGGTACACCATGTCTAATTCGCTGTCTGAGAGTATCTAATTCATCAACAAGAATTTGATTTTTCCAGAATCTAGCAATTTCCCTAATAATGTACGCCAATCGTTCAGTATTTTGACGTATTTGAAATACATCGCCAGGTTCAGCATTAAATTCATCAGACATCATAGAATATGTCATACCATCAATCCAATAGTGTAGTATTAGTAGACTTTTTGTCCAATCGTGATCTAGTTTCTGTTCCGTGTATAATTTTTCATGTTTAAAATTATCATGTATCTCTTCCATCTTTTCTTCAAGTTTTTCTGTTATCCCAAACTGTGGATAGAATTCAGGAAGATTGGTAATCATATGCAAGAAACCAAATGTGTGTTTGTTTCCTTTAACATAGTCCTCAAGATACGCAGTTATATCGAATGCAGTTTTTGGATCAATTCTTAACCAAAATACTTTTTGTCCAAATTTCGTAGGTTTGAAACCTCCCTCGTCAGTAATCATATCATACATTTTCAACTCTTTTAGGCGATTAGCGATTTTACTTTCTAACTTATTATCAGACAAACCACCAAAAGTTTGAGAAAAAAATTCATTGAGCTTCTCTTCAGAAATTGCAGAAAAGGTTGACGATGTTGCAATTAAACCAAGTAAATGAATTCTTAAAGAGCTCTCCCCAAGTATCTGTGACTCAAGAGATTCTGGTATACCATCTACATAATGTTCCAGATATTGATTTGGTGAACCTTTTGCTACAATTATTGATTCACCCTCATTGTCATATTGTGGTCTACCAGCTCGCCCACACATCTGTTTATACTCTAAAATGCTAATTGGTGCATTACCATCTGAACCAAATCTGAATACACTAGATATTATTACTCTACGCGCAGGTAGATTAACACCTGCAGCCAATGTTGGAGTTGCCGTTAACAATCTGATATTACCATTTTTGAATTCAGTCTCAATTATAGTACGGCATCTTTGATCAAGTCCAGCATGATGAAACGCAGCACCATTCTTTACTGCATCTGCCAACTTTTTTACCAACTTTGTTTGATCTTCAGTTTCCCTTGGAAGTATTGTTTTAGAAATTTTAGTTAGTTTCTCAAGTTCATCCTTTTTCAGTTTCTCTGCAACAAACTTTCCCGCTTCAGTGGCAGCAGCAACCGAACTAGCTCTTGTCATAGTAAATATCAGACTTTGTGCTCCATCTTCTACAATATCTAATCCTAGACCAATTGCAGGGTTTCTATGCCTTGTTTCTCTTTTTTTGTCAAGATTACCTTCAGATTCAACACGATCTTGATTTGTTATAGTATGATTACTGTATACTGCTTCAGATAATGGCACAGGCCTCCATTCACTTTCAACCAGCTTACAATCCAACCATTCTGCAAGTTCAGAAGAATTTGATATAGTAGCACTCAGTGCAATTATCTGCGGTTTTTTTCCTACATAACCAGTTTTCAATCTAGTCAGAATCATTTCAAGTGTAGGTCCTCTACCAGAATCACCAATCAGATGGATTTCATCAGAAACTACCACTCCTATTTCATAAATCCAAGATTTTTGAAATGTCATCATAGCATCCATGGTTTCGTTTGTCAGAATTATGATATCTGCATCGTCCAACTCATTATCTTTTGAATCAAAATCACCGGTAGATATTGCCACTTTGATTTTGCTTCCGTTAATTTTTTCTAATTTTTTAAACTCTTCAAATTTTTCAGATGCTAGTGCTCGTAATGGAGTAAGATAGATTACTTTGGATTTATTTTTTGATAGATGAGATAGTGTTGCTAGCATTGCGATGAGTGTTTTACCGCTTGCAGTGGGGACAGAAACCATGACACTTTTACCACCAAGAACCCCTGCCTTCACTGCATCATTTTGTGGAGGGTAAAGTTTTGTGTAGCCTTCTGATTTTAAAAAATTAATTGTATTAGAGTCAAGCGGTAACCCATCAATTCTCATACTGTATTCCAATAACCTGGTTTTGACTCATAAATAGATGCTTCATTTTGCATTTTACGAACAAACCGTCTAACTTCATCTTCATCTTTAAATTTCTCTGATTTTATGAGTTCGTCAACCAAATCTTGTTCTGATACAGGAGATTTATCATCACCTTCAAGTGATCTTAGAGTTTCCATAAATGTAGATAATTTTGAAACTTCACTACGAGGACGACCTTGGAGTACGCCTATGTCAACCTTTCCTGTATTAACATCTATTCCCGAGTTCTCCAACATTTGATTAAACAAGTAAATTGCTCTATCTGCATCCTCTCCATCAACTTGATTTTTCAACAAAAGTCTTGCTCGTGCAGTTGATAATCTAATCAGTCCTTCTAACTGTCTTGGTGTTATTGTAATCATTTTTTCTTTGTCCTCACCTTCAATACTTCTCATTTTAAGATAGAATTCCATTATCTTAGTTTCAGCTTCCTTTGTCAGAACAGGATCAATTCGTTTTGCATATGCCAAGTATTTTGTAAGAATATCTACATCTATCAGTGATGTAGTATCAGTTCCAGACTCTCCATGCTGACTTATGATATGTTCTGCTATCTGCCTATCTTTCTCCTCTCCAGGAATGTCTCTTACAACAAAGACCAAGTCAAATCTTGTTAGTAGTGGGATTGGAAGGTTTACATTCTCAGTCAAATTTTTGAATGGATCATACTTTCCAAACATAGGGTTTGCCGCAGCCAATATTGAGGTTCTGGCATTAAGGGTTGCAACTATACCTCCTTTTGCTATACTAGCTGATTGCTGCTCCATCACTTCGTGTAGTGCACTTCTATCTTCTGGTCTCATTTTATCAAATTCGTCTATGCAAACTAGACCTTGATCACCAAGAACCACAGCACCAGCTTCTAGCATGAAAATTCCTGAAGTATCACGTACTACTGCCGCAGTAAGACCGGCAGCAGTGGATCCTCTTCCTGATGTGTATAGTCCTCTGGGCGCAATCCTTGCACAGAATTTTAGCATTTCACTTTTTGCGGTACCCGGATCACCAACAAGAAAAACGTTGATGTCTCCTCTAACTTTTGAACCATCAGATAGTGCTCGTTGTGTTGAACCTACAATCAACAAAAGAATTGCTTCTTTGAATATTTCATGTCCACGAATATGTGGTGCAAATGATCCAATCAATCTATTATAGACATCATCATTTTTTGCTAAAGTTCTGATTATCTTTTCTTCATCTGGGGAGATTTCTTCCCTTTCTGTCCGCCTTGAGCTTTTAGCTCCCTTGCCTCCAATAAATTCAATATTATCACCATCTATTCGTAGTCTGTAAAGTGCGCTTTCAGATTGTTTTACTCCAGATATTCGTTCCTGTTCAATTCTGACAATTCCTGTCAAAACAATTCTATCACCAGGACGTGCGTAATCTACCAAGTCTTGCTTCATACTAACATTCACATAGTGAGGTAATTGTCCCGGTGGAAGATCTTCTGGCAACTCCTGCAACCTAACTATTTGAAAATCTATGAATCTACTTTCTTCAGGTACTATAGCTAAATTTGTATGCTTACAGTTTGGAGTTTGACATTTTACAGATGCATTCAAGCTCATTCCATCAAGCAAAGTGAATGTTGAAATATGTTTGTCAAGGCACTTGTAAGTTACTTCTTTAGCAAGAGGTTTTACTTCTGAAGCCCTTACTACCATACCAGAGACACTTATCATTTTGGTTATTACATCCGAGTTAATCTGACGCAAACTCCGTTCATCTGGAAAATTTGCTATACGTGCACGTATATCGTGTTTATTTTTTTCTGCGTATTCTGGGTTTCTTTCCTTTAGCATTTCATAAATAGCATCTCTGAATGCAACAAGGATTTCGTCAGCACTTTCTCTGAATTTTTCTTCAATAACTGGAACAGATACTAAGTCATTAAAATCTACAACAATGTATGTTACTTGCTTAACCGGCATTTGATCAATTTGTTCAACGTAAGAAAAAGACCCCGTAGGATCTTTGAACTGTGTTAAGAATTCCCTCACTTTGTCTGCTAATGCTGATTTTGTATGTACTCCTTCCGCAGTCATTTTTTGTTACCTATTATTGTTTTAGAAAACTTTGAGCTATTATCATGAAGGTTATTGTAGAATTCACGCTCTTCTATAGATAATTTCTGAGAAATCTCAGCTGTTAATTTGGATGTATCGGCAAGACGAATTATTTTGGTTTGTCTAGTTCTAAGTAGAGTGTTTAACATACTTTCAACCTTATCATAGTCTTTTTCAGACAATCCTTTCATGTATGATTTCATCTTTATGTAAAAATGAGGATCAGCTTGTTGTTGTACTTGAAGTGTAGATAGATCAAATTGACCTAACATTTTTTCCTTTTCAACAGCTTGTTTTAATTCTACAAGCATGTCCACATCTTGAATTTCAATATATTTTTCAGATTCTAAAACTTCTGCAGCCCATCTAGGTACGTTAAGAATTTCACCCATTTTTCCTTGTATTGAAACACCTGAAACATGCAAAGTCGTATCTTTCTTGAATTCGACTTTAACATCCGTTAGATTATGTCCTATCGAATGCATGTGTACTAGTTCAGACATTTCCATTGGATCTGTAAGACCATTGAACCATTTAATGGATACGATCGATCAAATGAATTTACAAAAAGCTTTGATCATTTGATCCTTTATGCCATTTATTAATAGGATAGGCTGGTTAAAGATCTAATGCCATCCTCAAATCTTATGTGGGTAGAGAAATATCGTCCACAGAAGATATCTGAATTGGTTAATCAGAAGGAAATCGTTGGCAGTATCAATTCTATGTTAAAAAATCAGCCAGAATTACCACATCTTTTATTTTCAGGTTCTGCTGGTGTAGGAAAGACTACTGCTGCACTTTGTGTTTCCAGAGAGATTCTGGGTGAACATTGGCGTGATTATACATTAGAGCTGAATGCTTCTGATGAGCGTGGAATTAACATGGTGAGAGAACGAGTAAAGAAATTTTCACGATTTGCCGGCTTGGATACTGAAATTCCGTTTAAAATAATAATCCTTGATGAAGCCGATGAAATGACAACTGACGCACAAACTGCACTTCGACGAATAATAGAAGACACTGCAAAAATTTGCAGGTTTATTCTAATTGCAAACAATTTATCAAAAATAATTGAACCAATTCAAAGTAGATGTGTTGTTTTCAAATTTACTAAGATTTCAACTAAAGAGATACTTCCCCAATTAAAATCCATTAGCAAAAAAGAGAAGATAAAGGTGGATGAAAAAGGATTGAATACTATCTCTGATTATACTGACGGCGATCTACGTCATGCGATTAACATTCTTCAAGCAGCTGCAAGCTCAGGAAGTGTCACCGAGTCCACTGTCAAATCAGTTGTTGGATTAACTAAAACAAAAGATGTCCAAGACGTTCTAAAATTGGCTCTTAATGGAAAGATTTCTGATTCACGGGACAAAATGATAGAATTGATCAAGGTTTACGGCATGTCAGAATCAGATTTTCTAAAATATATAACACAAGCAGCATTTAGTTCCAAAGCAAGTAATCTTGAACAAATGTTAGAAATAATTGCAAAGTATGATTACAGAGTTTTAGTAGGTGCTAATCCTGAAATTCAGTTATCTGCATTATTGGCAGAATTAGCAAAAGTTGGAAAATAATAAACGCAGAGAGAGGGATTCGAACCCCCGCGTGCTTGCGCACACAGGCTCTCAAGGCCCGCGCTCTACCAGGCTAAGCGACCTCTGCAAAAGTCGATTGTAGTAACTAACTAAAATTTGTTTTAAAAAAAGAAAAAACAGGTTAGAAATTGCTTTCTAATGATCTGCGTGTGGGTTTGCTTGTCCAGAACCTAACTTTTGGAAGGAACCTTCGGCTTTTTCGTGCCATTCTTGGTTACCTTGGTCTACTAGGACTGCTTGTGGAGGACAAACTGATACACAAGCCATACACCAAATGCAGTCATGTTCTCTGATTGGGTCTGCTTTGTCTGTGAAGTCAAATCGCTCTTCTTTTACGGTAGAACCAGTTCCAACAAAGGTTTCATTAATTGCCTTTATGCCAGAAATGTCTTTCTCAGTTCTATACCATTGGAAGATTTGAACAGGACATGCTTCGATACATGCACCATCAGCTACGCAAGAATCCCAATCGTTTGCTACCATAGTTCCGCTAATACCAAGTTTTACCATTTTTTCTTTATGTTTCTTGTAATCAGCAAGAACTTTTTCGTCCTTTGATGCTTCGACTAGTCCTTGAGATTCCCAAACCCAGTGATAATACTCACTGTCAGCAAGAGAAATCTTTCCGACTGTCTTTTTTCCATCATGACAAAAATCTTCTTGTATTGGCATTAATGGTCATATTTTCAAATATTATTTAAATCTAGACAATTTTAGTTATTCCTAACTGACTATTTTAAAATTATAACACTGTTTTTGATTAATTCCTTACGTTCATATTTTTTCATGCGAATCTTTGATCGTTGGATATTATCAAATATGATGTTTATAGTGGGCCAAACATTGGAATTTTTACCAATGTAAATGACAAGTTTGTTTTTGTTCCAAATGGATTCGCTGAAACCAAGGCTGAAAATTTAGCAAAATACCTTCATACTGAATATATCATGACACCTGTAGCCAATACTAGATTACTTGGTGTTCTGATGGTTCTAAACAATCATGGAATACTTTTACCTAGAACATCATCTCCGGAGGAGATCGCAAACTTACAAAAATCCACTGGTCTGAATGTGAAAATATTAGATACAAAGCATAATGCTCTGGGAAATTTGATATCTGTCAACGATAAAGGTGGAGTCATTTCTCCTCTTGTTGAAAAAGAATTCATCAAAGAAATTGAAGACGTCTTAGATATTGAAGTGATACAAAAGAGGATTGCTGGATACGATCAAGTTGGCGCTGTAATGGATGCTAACAATCTTGGTGCTGTTATTCATCCTGAAGCAGATGAGGAAGACATTAAGAATTTTTCAAATATTTTGGGTGTGAATGTTGAACCAGCAACGATAAACGGCGGTATTCCATTTGTTTCTTCTGGTATATTGGCTAATAGTAATGCTGTTGTGGTTGGCAACTTAACGAGTGGTCCAGAGATTATGATGCTGACACGCGCATTTACAAATTAAGAACGCTTTTAGCGTCTGTAATCAATTCATCCAAAGAAATTTGTTTTTCAGTTTTATCTATCATATTTCTTAACACAACATTCTTTTCAGCAAATTCCTTAGGGGCAAAAATAATGGAAAACTTTGATCCTGACGAAATTTCCATTTGTTTCTTCAATGATTTGGCAGTTAAATCGATATTTACTGATATTCCAAGTTTTCGTAGTTTTGACACACAATTAATCGCATCTGGTTTTAACTCGTCATTTACATAGAGTATAGATATTGTATCATTAGTTGGAATACAAGAAACGCCTTGTTCATCAAGACGTAGAATAATTCTTTCCACACCACCTGCTACTCCAGTAGCACCTAAATCATCACGACCAAGAACCTTTGGTAGACTATCATATCTTCCACCACCTACCAATGCACCTAAGTCAGAAGTGGTATCAAATGCTTCAAAAACTATACCAGAATAGTAATCAAGACCTCTTACAATGCCAAAGTTAATTCTAATGTTATCAATTCCTCTGTTTTTCAGTGAGTCGTACAGATTACATAATTCATTCCAACCATCTAAACTTGAAGTATCAAAGCTTTGTTCTATTTCTGACGGTGTTCCCTTAAGATTTGAAAACTCTAATATTTTTTCCAATTTTTCTGGAGAATGTCCTTTTTGCTTGTATTCTTGCAGTATTTCATCTTTCGATTTTTTTTGAATCTTATCTACAGCTCTGAAAATATCATGAAGTAGAGTTATGTCATTTGATTCAAAAACATGGTTGATATAAGATTCAACTAGTTTTCTATGATTGATATCAATACTGATATTTTGTAGTTTGAGATTATCAAAAAATCTGGATGTGAATTCTATAAGTTCTGCATCATGTTCCACATTTAGATTACCAAACGTTTCAATGTTCCATTGATGAAAAAATCGATATCTACCTTTTTGTGGTTCATCATATCGCCATACCCCCCCAAACGAAGAAAGTTTTGCAGGCAATTTTAGATTTTTTTGTGATGCAACATACCTTGTTAGACCTACAGTAAAATCGAATCTCAGTGCTACTTCTCTGTCACCCTTATCTTTGAATTGGTATATCTCATCACGAATGGCAGGTCCACTCTTTGCTTCTAATACCGATAAAAGTTCAATGGGCGAAGGTTCCATTAAATGAAATCCAAATACCTTTGCTGTCTCCAAAAATTTTTGACGAATGAAATCAATTTTTATCATCTCATCTGTATCAAAATCCTTCATTCCACGTGGTAGTTCCATTCAAAAAAAAATCGTGAAAAGTGCCTTTAAGACTTGCTGTTTACTTTAACTCATTAATAGCAGAAATTCATAAAAAAAGTATGAGCTACAAATATCTTGAACATTCAACTGACGCATTTATAGAAGTCAAGGCAAAAAATTTAGAAGAAGCATTTTCCGTTGCTGGCAAATCAGTTGTTGAAACTATAATTGATTTAAGAAATATTCAGGAAATAGAAAAAAAGAATATCAAAGTTAAGGGCAGAAACCTTCAAAATTTATTATATAATTGGCTAGAGGAGATTGTGACTATAACAATAACTGACGGCTTTGCAATAAGCAATTTCTCTGTTAATATCAAAAAAAATACTGAATATGAAATCATTTCAACTGTTTCTGGTGAGAAATTGGATCTAGAAAAACATAATTTCAAAGTAGAAATCAAATCTCCTACGTTTCATTTAATGGAAATAAAAGAAAATGATGAGGTAACAATGCGATATCTCTTAGATCTGTAAAATAATTCAGTATCCGTAAGCTGGATCTCGTTTTCGCTGAATCTCTACAATCTCATTTAGTGTATTTCTTTCCTCGGAGCTTAACTTCTGAGCAAATCTATTTAGTAATTTTTTTGCATCAGAAGAGGAAGGAAGTGTGTAGAATACATCTTCTTCAACTATCTGTCTTCCTATTGTTATGTTCTGCACGGAGCATGCTACCTCTTGTCCAACTTTAACAGACGTGACAGTCTTGCCATCTTGCTGCAATTGATGTATTACACCTATTTTTTTCCCATCTTTGTTCATGAAAGGAACTTTCTGTCGCAGGTTTCCTATATCTACTCTAATACCAAATACTGCAGGATTGTTATTTCTAAAAATAAAACCCTTCAGAAAAGTAAACTTGGAAATTGGAGTTAATTCCGCCAAAATGGATTTCTCTTCATCCACTTTATCATCCTCTACCCACTGTGTGTATGTATCGATTAAACTATAGATTATCTTATCATTGAAAATTCTAATGTGGTGATCTTCGGCTTCAGTCTCAGCATCTTGTAAAACTTTCACATTAAAAGCTAGTATTACACCAAGATGTCTATCATTTTCTTTTAGTGCCATAGCTTCTAGAACATCACGACGGGTTACTGGTCCTATGTCTGCCTTTGAAATAGGGATTTGTTGCCTGCGTAGCATTTCTGTCAGAGCTTCAAGCGAACCAATAGCATCACATTTTAGAATTACACCGTTTGTTTCAGTATTAATAAAAACAGATTGCATTTCATCTTGAATTAATTTTTTAAAATTTTCTACATCGGAATTATTGTTCGTTGCATAAAGTGTACTGCCAGGTAAGACACCCTCCAGGTCTGGTGATGCTATTTTTACACCAGCAGCTGCTTGTATGTGTTCAACAGGTTTGAATTTATCTCGTGGGTCTCTCATTTCATCTAGTGCCTTAGGCAATAGTAGTGCTTTGGGTTTCGTAACAACTACGGCATCTCTTTTTGCTACTATTACAGAATCATCCTTTTTCATCTCGCCATCTATTAAAATCACATTTGCTGTAGGACCTAAACCAACTTCATCATTGACTTCTAATATAATTCCACGATTAGATTTTTCTTCCTGATTTAATTTATCTTTCAGGTATTGCTGTGTTAATCCAACTAAAACAGCAAATAGTTCGGGTATACCAACCCCAGTTTTTGCACTAACAGGCACGATAGCTATTTCCTTTTTGTAGTCATTAATTCTGTAAAATGCCTCTGATTGATATCCCAAAACAGAAAGGGCTGTAACTACATCATAGATTTTTTCATCCAAAAATGCTTGCACTTCGGGATTTTGTTTCTCGATAGATGATGAAATAAACTGCGTTTCTGTATCCTTCCAACCAGAAACCATATCGGTTTTATTTAGTGCTACAACAAAGGGCACCTTACGGCTTTCTAAAATTTTTAAACTTTCATTTGTTTGAGGCTGAAAACCTCTATTCGCATCAACCACTAAAATCGCGATATCTGCAGCGGAACCTCCACGTGAACGTAGATTTGTAAAGATTTCATGTCCAGGCGTATCAATTACTAAGATACCTGGAATTTTATGTTCAACTTTACTTAGTTTTTCATATAATGGTCCACAAATTTTCTGTATAGTTTCTACCGGTAAAAAACTGGCACCTATATGTTGAGTTATTCCACCAGCTTCTCTTTCCTGTACACCAGTTCCACGAACTTTGTCGAGTAATGATGTTTTCCCAGAATCAACGTGTCCTAGAACGGATACAATTGGTTGTCGAATGCGCATCTTTGATCACTAAAATATCACATTCACTTCCTTATCAAAACTTTCGCTAGAGTCTGAGGCATGGATAGAGTTTTCTGTTATACTAATACCAAAATCACCACGTATTGTATCAGGATTAGCTTCCTTAGGGTTTGTATTACCTATAATTTCCCTAGTTAGGCTGACAGCATTGTCACGTTCAATTATTGCAGCAACAACCTCCCCAGATGTGATAAATGATACCAATTCATCAAAAAATGGTTTGGAGCTATGCGCAGAATAAAATTGCTTAGCCATTTCTGCTGTAAAATTTAATGTTTTTTGCTTTGAAATTATGAACCCTTTTTTTTCAAAACGTGAGAGTATTTCTTCTGCCAAATTTCGTTTTACGGCATCTGGCTTTACGATGATTAGTGTTTGTTCAGCCAACTTACTTTTTTGCCTTTTTAATTCCGCCTTTAACGTATTTTTTTGTCCACTTTAGCTTTCGAGGATCACGTTTTAGAACAAGTAGATTTTTTTTACATTTAGAAGAGCAAGACCACAATACAGTTCCATCATTCTTTGCAAGCATCGTGCCTGATCCTTTTGGTATTGGACGATTACAGAAACTACAGGATTTTACTAACATGCTCATAACATTCACTACCTAATTTTTTTGGCTTCTCGTTCTGTTTCTCGTAATATTAGAATATCAGACATTCGTATTGATCCCTTTACATTTCTTGTAAGCACTCTTCCTTTGTCTTTACCATCCAAGATTTTTACTCTGACTTGAATAACTTCTCCAGCAATGCCTGTTCTACCTACAATCTGAATAACTTCGGCAGAAGTAAGTTCATCGGCCTGTGTTTCTGTGCTCATGGTTCTGGTTTAGCTGTTGCTTCTGGTTTAGCTGCTGCTTCTGGTTTGCCACCTTTAATTTTAGCAATAGAACTCACAACTTCATCAATTATGTGTTGAGCATCACCAGAGTCTAAAATTGCTGCGGCAGCTGATGTAACTTCAATTCCTAATGCCTTTCCTAAGTCCTGTTTGCTCGGAACAAAAGCATATGCAGCTCCTTGTTCTTCACATAATATTGGAAGATGCGCAACAACTTCTGGTGGTTCTACATCTTCGGCAATGATAATTAGTTTACTTATACCTCTTTCAATTGCTTTTGTAGCCTCGTTTGTACCTCTTTTGACTTTTCCAGTCTCAACAGCTACTCTAAGTGATTCATAAATCGGACTAACAAGATTTTCTGGTACTTCAAATTTTACATAGTATGGTTTTGCCATTTACATCACCCTGAGGGATCATCTCCATTCCAAGAATCAAGCCAATTGGTATTAAAAGTGTTATCTGTCTACAAATGATTTGATTTTTTGAATATATTCTGTCATAAGTGTTTCAAGGTTTTTTTCTGAATCAGATTCCGCATAAATCCTAATTATAGGTTCAGTGCCGCTAGGCCTCACCATAATCCAGTTTTTCTTGTCAAAAACAATCTTTATACCGTCTGTAGTATCTGCATTTGGAAACTCATCTGAAAGTTTGGAGATTATTCTATCTACATCCTCCTTTTTGCATGAAATTTTGTCTTTGGTCGTAAAAGAGGGTGGCAAAGTAGCAAGCTCTTCGCTTATGCTTTTGTTCGAGTCTACAAGTAATTCAAGGAATAGGGCTAGCGTCATACCACCATCTCTCACTTGATTATGTTTTCCGAACATGAATCCGCCATTTTCTTCAAATCCTATAAGTGCATTTTCGGTAAGCATTTTTCTTGAAACTTCAATACTCCCAACTTTAGTTCTCATAACAGTTGAGTTAGTTTGTGTAACTATCTCGTCAATTGAATTTCCAGAGTTAATACACGTAACCACTTTAGAATTTGGATTTTTCTTTAACAGATAATTTGATAGTAATAGCGCAGATTTGTCACCAGATAGTAATACTCCTGTATTATCACAAAAGATACTTCTATCACCATCACCATCAAATGCGATGCCAAGATCAGCATTATTATTTACTACAGTAGAAGATAGCTCTTCAAGATTGTACGGAGTGGGTTCAGGGCCTCTTCCAGAAAAGGTTCCATCAATTTCTTGATTTATTGTTATAGTTTCACATCCAAGCTGTTCACATAATTTTATCGCAGTAACTGCTTGAGTACCATTTCCAAGATCTAATACAACTTTGAGTTTTCTTGATTTTATTTTTGAAACATCTACTTGTGATTTTATCCCATCCAGATAGGTTTGTATCGCTCTATCATCATTTCTTGTCGAACCAAATACAGAAGAGGTTTCTTTCCAGTTTTTCTTGAAAAAGATATCTTCAATCACATTCTCATCTTCACGTGAAATCTCCACGCCATCACTTGCAACTGGTTTAATCCCATTATACTCAGGTGGGTTATGAGAAGCCGTAATCATAATTCCACCATTGTATCCTAGCGTTTTAGTTGCAAATTCCAAACAAGGAGTAGGGACAAGCCCTGTAAGATCGCAATCCATGCCAGCAGAATTTAATGTAGAACAAACTAATTTTGAAACTATTTTGCTAGAGTTCCTTCCATCATATCCAACAAGAATCGTTCCTTCCTTGAAATAAGTTGAAATTGATAATATAAGATCATGTACAAACTCTAAAGTGAAATCCTCAGAAAAAACTCCTCTTACACCGTTTGTTCCAAATAATTTGCCCATACAGTGCAATCCAATACCGATAAATTTGTCTGTTGTTACACAAAGCTTGCGGGAGTCGCCCAGCCTGGCCAAAGGCGCAGGGCTTAGGACCCTGTCTTTTAGGAGTTCGTGGGTTCAAATCCCACCTCCCGCACCATTGGTATATATGGAATTAATTACCAACGACGCCAATGAAGAAAACCATAGTTGGAATCACCGTTGTTGGAAAAGACAGAGAGGGTATTGTTGCACAGTTTACAAACTTTGTATTTCAGAATAACGGTAACGTTGAGAAAGTGAATCAGAATGTAATCAAGAGTCTATTTGGAATGTATCTAGAAGTATCATTTACTTCCAAGATTAATTTTAAACGACTTGATTCTGATCTTCAAAGATTAGGTAAAAAACTAAGGATGGAAGTAAGCACTCACTCTGAAACCAATACGGAAAAAAGCATTGCCGTATTTGTTACCAAAGAGGAACACTGCCTGAAAGAAATCCTATCATCTAGACGCGCTATCAAGGGCAAGATTTCCGTTATTGTTGGTACCGAAAGAAGCCTTGCATCACTTGCAAAAAAGGCAAAAATTCCATTTGTTGTTGTTGAAGACAGAAGCCAAGAGAAGGCTGAAGAAAAACTGCTAAAAATTTGTAAGAAATATCAAGTGGATCTGATTGTTTTGGCACGATATATGCGAATTCTGACCCCAAACTTTGTCTGGAGATACCCAAATAGAATAATCAACATCCATCCATCATTGCTTCCAGCATTTCCTGGTTCACTGGCTTATGCCCAGGCATTTGAGCGGGGAACAAAAATTGTCGGCGTGACATCACATTATGTTACCGAAAACCTTGATCAGGGACCAATAATCTTCCAGGATTCCTTCAAAGTAACCCCAGAGGACACTCTCGAGTCAATAAAAAAGAGAGGCCAGAAATTGGAAGCTACTACACTTTTGAAGGCTGCAAAGATGCATTTGGATAATAAGTTAGAAGTTCGCTGGAGAAAAGTTCACACTAAGTCAAAGTGAGAGTAATGGACGCTAGCGAGCTGTATGATCCAGAATTTAGAAAACTAATCAAATCCAAGAAGCAGACAGTTATCATTCCTGTCGGTTCGCTTGAGCAACACGGGGCTCATTTACCGATAACAACTGACTCTGACATTGTTACAGAGATTGCTTCACGTTTGGCAAAAAAATGTGGCTTCATAGTTTTACCAACCATTAATTATGGAGTTTCATATGAGCATTCGCCTTTATTCAATACTAGTATTGATGGAAAAGTATTGGGTAATATCCTAATGAATATTATTCATTCACTAAAAGAAAATAATGTAAACTCTATCATAATTTTAAATGGTCATCATGGAAATGACAAGATTATAGGCACACTTAGGTCTGTCTCATCTTATTCATATTGGCACTTTATGAAGCATGAATTTGATCATGCAGGCTTCGTAGAGACCTCGTTAATGCTTGCCATTTCAGACAAAGTTAAGATGAAAAAGGCGAAAAAGGGCTTTACAACAAAGGGCTTGAGTGAGAAGGAAATACAAAGAATTAACAAACTTTCTACGCAACAAGGCGGATTTCCTAAGGTTGCAAAGAACGGAGTATGGGGTGACCCAACTAAGGCAACAAAAAAGGACGGAGAGAAGTTTCTTGCTGAAATTGTTAGAAACCTAGCAAAAGAGTGTCAATCTTGACTTACTGACTAACACCGAAAGTTTCACCAGTGAATGTTTAATATAATCCATCAATAAAGATCTCAATAAGTGATATAATGTCCGTTGATATGGCAGTAAAAGTACTGGATGAAAGTATTAACAAAATAGTACTGATTAAGCTGAAAGGAAATAAGACAATTAGAGGTAATCTTCTTGGCTTTGACCAGCACATGAACCTGCTACTCGACCAGTCAGAAGAGATCCCTTCTGAAGGCGATGCAAAGAGTTTAGGATCCATAGTTGTGAGAGGAGATAACGTAGTAATGATATCTCCACCTCCAGCATAAGGTGATAGCAAAATGGTGAAAGGAACAACATCAATGGGTAAGTTTACCAGAAAGCATGTACATATTAGATGCAGACGATGTGGTAAAAACTCATTCCATGTACGCCATCATACCTGTGCAAGTTGTGGTTTTCCTGACGCAAAAAGAAGAAAATATTCTTGGATCAAATGGTATACGTAAATGCAAGAAATTGAATACGGCTTTAGAAACGAGGCTAATTCATTAATTATAGAACGGGATATTCTCACAAAAACAATTTTCAGAGTATATCAACAAGACTCTCATTTAACCAAAATTCAAAGGGATAAGCTCTTAACAAGATATCAGCACCAGCTCGCGGTAGTAGTATCTAAGATAGAAGAATTGGGTAATGCAATGAGGAATACTAGTACGAATAATTCTAGTGAGGGCCTGTTCGCTGCTATGGAACAAAAATTATCAACAATGGACGAAAGATTACAAGAAATATCGTCAAAGATCTCTACACCGAAAAAACAGGCGGAGAGACATACACAAAGATCAAAATCACACGTACAATCATCAATTCAAAAACATAGGAAAAAACCCGCTTACCAATCAGATATGAATCTGGGCTCAAACAAATATGGACCTCTCGAAATCACTACCCTCACTCAGGTACCAACTGAACTTCCGGAATTTTTCCGTAAAAAACTCAAGCCGCCTGTATCAAGAATACAGCATGTAGAACCTAGCGATAATGCGAAAGTGGTAAAAATTGTAGAAAATGTAAATGAAGCAAAAGTAACACATTCTAACGTTTGTGAATATCCTGATTGTACCAATCCAAAGTTTTCTAACAAACATTGTTCAGTACATACTAATCCAAACGCAAAAGAATCCACTAGTATTGAAAAGAAAGTAGTTCTTTCTGGTTTGGAAGTTGAAAAAATACCACAAGCTGAAATTGATGATGGAGTATCAAATGATAGTAATCTGGAAGATGACGATGTTGATATCAGCGAACTTACGAAAAAAATAGAAAAATCACTGTCGAACTTAGATCAAGCTGAGGTAGAATAATGACATATGATGATGCCATTACGGCATTATCAAACGATGCTGTAAAGCTTGTAAAGAATCATCAAACTATAGGATTAGGTAGTGGTAGATCTGCAACTGCATTTGTAAAGTCTCTATCATCACTTGCCAAAAAAAAGAAATTCAACATAAAATGTGTTCCAACATCTTTACAAATAAAATTAGAAGCTGAAAAGGGAAATCTGCATCTTATAGATACAGTTCTTGACAAAATTGACATTGTTTTTGATGGAGCTGATCAAATCGATAAGGGAAAAAATTTGATCAAAGGTGGTGGTGGTGCATTACTAAGAGAAAATATCCTGATTAACGCAGCAAAAAAAGTTGTAATAATGGCAGATGATTCAAAATTTGTTACACATTTCAACAGAAGTGTACCTGTAGAAGTTCATCCTTTGGCTAGAAATACGGTAACCAAAAATATTTCAAAAATTGGTGGCAAACCCAAGATCAGAACGCTGGATAGGGGATACCCATTCATTACAGAAAATGGAAACATTATTCTTGATTGTAATTTTGGTGTGATAAAAAAACCAAAATTATTGCGAGAAAAAATTAAGGGTATTTCTGGAGTTTTGGAGGTAGGAATTTTCACTAGAAAACCAGATATTATCTACAGGGCACGATCATCTGGAAAGTTTGATGTGATCAAATAATATTGATTTTTCTAGGTACGAGTTTACCATAACCAGTTTTACCTATAACTTGAAAATCTTCAGCAATAGTTTGACCACGAACAATGGTTTTCACTGGCCAACCTTTCAATTTCCATCCATCATATACAATATAATCAGAAAACCCTCCGAACAGATCAGATGTAACCTTCTGCTCTTTTTTTAGATCAATTAGCGTGATATCTGCATCAGAATTAAGTTCAAGTGAACCTTTTGTAGGATACATACCAAAAATTTTTGCGGCATTCATGCTGGTGAGATTTACTAATTGAGAAATGGTAATTTTGTTTTTGTTTACACCCTCACTTAGCATCAATGGTAACAGTGTTCCAATACCGGGAAAGCCTGCAAGTGCGTCCCAAACTGTATTTCCATCTAGCTTGAGTTTAAGCTGATTTGCAACATGATCTGTTCCAATTGTATTTACATGGTTTTGGTTAATTGCATTCCAGACGGACAAAACATCACTTTCACTTCTAATTGGCGGCATTACTTTAGCAAGATAACCTTCTTGATTTTGATGAGAGAGTGTTAGATAATGAGGACATGTCTCTACAAAAATTTTTGTTCCATTTTTTCTTTCTTCGCTAATTTGTTTTAATGCATTTTGTGAACCTATATGAGCAAAGTAAATTGTACAGTTAGAATCTCTAGCAAATTTTGCAATAGTTTGTATTGACTTTGTTTCAGATTTAGTTGGTCTACTTTCAGACCACGCATCAAGTCCATCTTGATTTTTTTCCTTTGCTTTTTTTATTCCACAACCACATTCTTCATAATCTTCTGCATGAACCAAAACAGGACAACCAAGTGAAGATGCATTTTTCACAACGTTTTCGACTATTTCGGAAGTTACTTCTACACGCTCCTCCTGCAGAAGATTTCCCCCCGGTTCCATATCCATGTAAACATGACCAACTTCTCCTCCCAAATTCATGTATAACTTGAAGGATGTAACTCCATTTTCTACACAGTACTTCATTTCATCTACTTGTTGCATACTGAAGATTGATGCGTGAATTGCATAATCAACATAGTGTGATGTCGAACTTGCATTTAATTGCGGAGATAATGAATTCTTATACGAATCTCCTCGTCGAAGCATTCGCATCATAGTAGTGATTCCACCAATTGCAGCTGCATGTGATTCTGATACAGCTGCATGTTCTATAGCAGAATAAACTCCATAGTGTACATGTGTATCAATAACACCTGGAATCGCAACAAGTCCATCTGCATTAATTTTTCTGTCGGATGATGGGATATCGTTTGTAAAACCAATTATTTTTCCTTCGTCTAAAACTATGTTTTTATCAATTATTCCCGTAGGCAGAACTACATGGGAACCCACAATTACTGTATCACATGTCATCCAGTCTTATTATAAAAATCCGCTATTTGTAGTTGAGTAAATGAATAAAAACTGATTTAATGATGAATATTGAGGGCTGGTGATTTAGTGGTATAATGCCACGTTCGCAACGTGGTTGTCAAGGGTTCAATTCCCTTCCAGTCCATCAACTCGAAAACATTATAGATAAACTAGGAAATGGTATTACATGAAAGTATTCAACAGCAAAGAAGCTGCAGAGCAGTATATGTCAAGCCATACGCTAACATTTTCAACTCCTGATCTTACGCTCAAGCGATTCGCATTTTGGTTGGGGGACATAGTTCCTGACCCAGATAACAAAGAAGAAACTATGCCAAGATTGATGAATTACATCGACGAAAAGGATTTTGCGCCAGCACAAGTTATTGATGATGATAAATACGAACCATCTGGCGCTCTGTTTAAAACAGGACTTTATGGCAGCGCAAACACAGACCCTAATGCTGAAACTAAATTTTGCTCAGAGTGTGGCCAGAAAATTTCTGTATCTGCTAAATTCTGTACCGAATGTGGTGCTAATCAAGATTAATAGAATATTATCTACAAAAACTATGTTTTATTTCCACAATTAGTACAAAATTTTGCATTTGGTCGTAAATCAGAACCACATGAAGAACATTTTCCACCAGATTGTTTGGGTACAAGTGATGGATCGGGAGTAGGTAACGTTCCCGCATCACTAAAACCACCTCCAGCAGAGATTACAGATGCTGGACCACCAACAGGATTTTGTGCCGTTCCAGGACGTGTTGCTGGCATTCCACCGGGCATCATTCCTGGTGTGCCCATTCCGGGCATCAAGCCAGGTGATTGTGTCCCTCCTACAGCTGAACCACCAGCTAATTTGTCAATTGATTTTTTTAATTCAAAAATAACTTTGATTGATAGAAATTCTAGTGCGGAATAAGCAACAACATAATCGCCTAGTTTTTGAAAGAACTCCTTATCCGTTAACTTTCCTTGTTTGTACATATTGTTAGCATCAAGGAAAGATTCGTAATAATCCTGGGATTCATCAAATAAATTATTCAGTTTATCTGACAAAAGATTCAGAGTGTCAACTTCTCCTAGAGACATGAAATTTAGTGATTTGTTACAATTATAATACTTTAGGTTTCTACTAGTAAAATAACTTGAGAGTATTAGTTTCCTATTGCTTTGTCAATCATGTTTTTGTAGGTTTCTTTAGACGCAGCACCTACTTGTTGGGCAACAATTTCTCCCTTGTTAAATATCATCAAAGTTGGTATACTGAAAATATTGTATTTTGATGCTAATGCATTAGCTTCATCCACATTTACTTTTACAAATTTGATTTTCCCATCATAATCACCAGATAGTTCTTCTACAACTGGTCCAACCATCCTGCATGGCCCACACCATTCAGCCCAAAAATCAACAAAAACAGGAACATCAGAATTAACAACATCTATTTCCCAAGTTTTTAAATCGGAAACTTTGCTTATCGCCATAATAATTATTATCAAAAAAAATCATACCTAAATATGTTAGGTGTAAAAAATAGTAACTCTTCGTTTAATCTTCGTTACAAATTAATGAAATATACTTAAATGACATTTTAGGTAGGTGAAAGTATGAGTGACGATTTACGCATAAAGAAATTACGAGGATCAGGTGGATTTGTCATGGCACAAGTAACTGATGAACAACAAAGAAAAGGAAATTTGGGCGGCCCTGATCTATTTTTAGCACCAATTGGAAGATTAGATGAAGAAAGTATCAAGAGATACACATGCAATACTTGCGATAAAGAATATGAAGGAGGTCCAAAAATTGAATATGAAAATCCTAACGAAGAAGTAGCTGAAAATTTGATCCTTGCGGAGAGAGGTCAATATCTTTGTACTACATGTGGATCTCCCATCGCTGAATACAGGGAATTTAAGAAACCAGATGAGTTAGGCGAAATAGGTAATGCAAAACCAATTGAGCCAGAACTAAATATTGCTCAAGAAGCATTGAATGAAGTTCAACAGCAATCTAATGATATTCCAACTTTTGATGGTGATTTTATGGTTCCTGAAACAAACCCAGTGGACCCTACATTTAATGCAATTTCTGGAATGTCAGTCTTTGATGAAAGTGCTAAACAAATTGGAATAGCCAAACAGGTAGGTGTAGATTCTAACAATCAGGTAATTTTAGTGATTTCAGATAATGACGGTAATGATGTAAGCATTAATTGGAACAGAATAAAAAAAGTTGGCGAGATTATTTTACTTGGAGATTCTTCAGCTGCTACAACTAGTATATCTGTACAGCAGGGATTAAGGTGTCCAAGCTGTAATTTTGATAACAAACCAGATTCAAAATTCTGTGAGAGTTGTGGAACCAAAATTTAGAAGCAAGATTTATCTAATCATCATAAAGGAAAAAACGTAGCTTTGGGCTCAATGAATGGTATAATCAAAGACATTATTATCGTGGTTGCGTGTGTTGCGGTAATTTGGATTGGACTTCAGGCTTATTTTGGTGCGCAGAATCCATTCTATGTAGTTTCTAGCGGAAGTATGTATCCAGAATTAGCGATGTATGACATCATAGTAATTTCTGGCCATACATTGTTTGATGACGTGAAAATTGGAGACATTATCGTATTTGATAAACCAAAAGATCATAGTAAGGTCATAGTTCATAGAGTAGTTGCGGTTGTTGATGATGATCCTTTAACACTACGCACTAAAGGTGATAACAACCAAAATTCTATAGTGGGAACGGATTATCCCATAACTAGTGAGGAATACATTGGAAAAGTAGTTTATGTGGTTCCACAGGTAGGATTTATTACGAAAATTTTGCAACCTCCTATCAATTACATTATCATAGCAGTGATTATAGGAATTATGGTAATTAGACAAATTTCCAAAAGCAAGAAGAAAGTATTAACGGAATCAATACCTGATGATTATAGTGAATCTCAACCTGCTGAGAAAATCGATCCACCTGAGGATGCGGAATATGTTGAACCAAAGGACTTTACCACACAGGAACGCAAATCTACTGAGAATTCTGACCAAGAAAAAAAATCAGAAGATTTACCAGAATTTTTCTCTGATAAGGAAAAAGAATCTGAAGACAAAAAGTGATAATCTTATTCTTTAGAATTATCTAACTTGAAAACTCGTTTGAAGTAATCAGCATTTTCTAGAGTTTCTTCACCTTTCTCTTGTATTTTTGCCAAATTTTTTGCAAGCTTTTTCTTGTAACCTAATTGCATTTGTCGTGCAATTTGAATTCTCTGTGCTTGTGGTGAGCCCGCGCCGTGCATTGATTCTGTAAGATAACCAACAGCATTTCTACCCATTGTCATGTTTTCAATTAGACGTAAAATCCTCATCCTGCTTTCAACATCAACATCTTTTCTGCCTTTGAGGTATTTTTCAAGTAGTGGTCCAGTTATTGGGTTTCTTAATTCCGCTTCCGATGGGAGTGTAACCATTAGTCCACCAGCAATGTCTTGAGCAAATCTGCTTATTTGATAAGGGAAACGTGTAACATTATGTTTACATACGTTTGCTAACATATCGTCATTTTGCCAAACACCAGACTTCATTTTATGAGATTGATACGATGACGCAATTCCTGTACCATAGATTGATTCGTTGAGATGAGTCATCTCAATCAATTTATCTTTAATATGAGAAACTTTAGGTACACCATTATAATCTGCTATGGTAGCTGCAGCACCAATTAAAACATCACCTAAACCAGTCTTACAAACATAACTTCTTCTATGATAACAAGTAAACCTTTCAACTAACATTGAAGAGAATTCGTATTCTCCATCCATGAAGATTAATTCGTTTGGAATGAAAGCCTTGTCAAATATTACCATGGCCTCTTGACCACCATATTCTGAGTTACCTTGATCAATATCACCAGGTTCCATACTTCTTGTATCACAAGACTGTCTGCCATAGATGTAAGTTATTCCTGGTGCATCGACTGGAATTGCTCCCACAATTGCATAATCTTTATCATTTTCAGTTAATCTCATGGTTGGCATAACAAGCATCCAATGAGAGTTGATACAACCAGTCTGGTGAGCTTTTGCACCAGAAATGTAAACGCCTTTATCATTTCTTTCAACAATACGTAGAAACAAGTCAGGGTCTTCTTGTTCAGATGGTCCTTTGCTTCTGTCACCCTTGACATCGGTCATAGCTCCACCTATTACCAAGTTTTCATGTTGAACCATCTTGATAAATTCTAACAATTTTTTATGATATTTTGTTCCATGTTTTTCATCAATTTCAAATGTAGTTGAATGAAGTGAGTTTAAGGCATCCATACCAACACATCTTTGGAAACAAGTACCGGTAAGTTGTCCTAATTTTCTCTGCATCTTGTTTTGTTTAACTACATCCTGTGCGCTTTCTGCAATATGCAAGAAACGATTTACTTGTTCTCCTGTTATAGACGATTTTGCTGAGGCAAGATCTTCTTCCTCAACAGCTAGATCATAAGTTTTTGCAACTGCATTGATTGAAGGGCGTATAATTGGATGCTCAACAGGTTCCTTGACTAGTTCACCAAACAAGTAAACTTTGAGATCACGACCTTTCAGACTTTCGATGTATTCCTCCCCAGTTCTAATTGGTCTGACTGTTTTTTGCATATACTTACTACCATATTCTATTATAAAAATTCTAAAAGAATTTTGGTCGTAGCTTTACCTAATTTAGATACCGATTCTCACGTCGAGTATTTTACAACCTTGGTCCTTTTCCATAACCAACACTGGATTCATGTCAAGCTCTTTGATTTCCTTAAAATCTGTGACAAGCTGTGATAATCGTTGAATGCATTCAGAAAGCTTTTCAATATCAGAAGGCTTTTCCCCTCTTACTCCTTCTAACAATTTCTTTGTTTTTATTGATGAAATCATATCATTTGCTTCCTGATCAGTCAAGGGTGCAAGTCTGAATGTCACATCTTTCAAAATTTCAACATAAATTCCGCCCATACCTAGCATAATAACTGGTCCAAACCCAGGTTCGAGCTTGGATCCTATAATCATCTCTTTGCCTCCCTTGACCATTTCAACAATCAAAACTCCTTTGATCTCGGCTTTGTTATCATATTTCTTGGCACTTTCAACAATTTCTTTGAAGGCACCACGAATTTCTTCATCATTTGTAAGATTAACCTTAACACCGCCTGCATCTGATTTGTGAACTATTTGTGGTGATGCAATCTTCATAACTACAGGATATCCAATTTCATTCGCAGCTTTGATGGCATCATCTTCCGACTTAGCAAGGATACTTTTTGGCAGGGGAAAACCATAGGTATTCAAAATTTCAATACCCTCCTCCTCAAGAAGATTAGTTCTTCCTTCTTGCTTCACTTTATCAAATATTTTCTTCACTTTTTCCGTATTAGCTTCAAATTTTCTTACGTTTCCCTCCGGAGTTTTTACCCATTCAACAAATCGAAGCATTGCTTTGAGTGCACGAATAGATCCTTCCGCATATGTATAATATGGAACATCACCATTTGCAAGAATTTCTCTATTTGTTATTCCTTCATCTAAACCCATCAGGCTCGCAAGCATTGTTTTCTTGTATTTTTTTGACATTTTTACAATCACTTCTGCAAGCTTATCATAATCCAATGTTGCAGATGGTGTACACATTGAGATTACAGAACCAACATTCTTGTGCGCAAGAACCTCGTTCAAGACATTTTCAAATCTGTTAAAGTCGGCATCACCAACTATGTCTACCGGATTTCTTGAGCTTCCCCAAGGAGGAATAACAGCATCAATTTTTGGTCGAATCTCTTCAATCTTTGCCATCTTGATTCCAAGTTTAGAACACGAGTCAGTCGAAATTATTGCTGGACCTCCAGCATTTGAAACAATTACAAGATCACCCTCCGTAGGAAGTGGTTGTTTTGAAAACGCAGTTGCATAGTCGAAAAGCTCTTCCATAGTATCCACCCTAATGGCGCCTGACTGTTTGAGTACTGCATCATAGATTTCATCTGAACCCATCAAAGCGCCTGTATGAGACATTGCCGCCTTAGCACCCTCAGGGCTTCTACCAGACTTAAGAACTAGAATTGGTTTTTTAATTTTATTAGTTTTTGTGATTTGTTTACAAACTTTAAGAAATTCTTGACCGTCACCCATGTCTTCTAAATACATCACTATTACCTTGGTTTGTTCGTGATCAGCTAACATTTTCAATATATCAATCTCTGTCATATCCGCTTTGTTTCCCATGCTTACAACAGCAGAAAATCCAATTCCTTGTGCACTAGCATCTTCAACAAGTGCAGCACATATTGCACCACTTTGTGACACTAAAGCAATTTGACCAGACTTGGGAGTTATTTTTAGAAAAGTAGAGTTCATCATGGTTTTTGGTTCTAGATTCATTACACCAAGACAGTTAGGACCTATTACTTTGACACCATATTTGCTAGCAATTTCTTTTAGTTTTTGTTCTAGTTTTTTCCCCTCATCATCTACTTCTTTGAATCCAGCAGTGATTACAATGGCTCCTTTGATTCCTTTTTTCCCACACTCTTCTAAAACTATTGGAACTATAGTATTCTTTGTTATCACAACTGCAAGATCAATAGGATCAGGAACATCTAGAACACTTTTGTATGCCTTTTGATCAAAAACTGTTTCCCTTGTTGGGCTAATGGGATAGACTGTTCCTTTGTAACCATTCATAATGTTAGATGTAATTGCACGACCCACACTACCTTGTTTATCAGATGCGCCCACTACTGCGATAGATTTTGGAGAAAGAAATACTGATTCTGACATTATGAAGATCCATCAACTAATTTTCTATAATAAAGCTATTCATCTTTATACAACTTTGTTATCTTCACACTCAAATTCAAGACTATCAGATAAACTACAGTTGAAATAAGTTGTGAGATAATTGATGCTAGATAAGCATCATAACCAATTTGTAGGAGATAATATTGTAGAACCCATCGTACAATGGTATAAACAATTTCACCAATTCCAAGAGAAGTTATTATTTTGATTAAATCTGATTTTAATAATGATTTTTTCAGTTCACCAGTTTCAGTTCTATATTTTCTTCGGTTATCAAGATAGAATAAGATACCAAATGTTGAAAAAAACACTCCATAATCAACTACTAAAGTCAATGTGGTGTTAAGATAGTCATATTGATCAGAAAAGTAATCAGCGGCAATAGCCGAAATCGTTATTGAAGCGGCAAATGCCAAAAGAATATTTTTGTTCAGTCTTAGGTATTCTTTGTATTTTTGATTCATACTTGGCTAGAAGTTTTTTGCCTTATATGGTTAGAGAAAAACGATAAATTACAACATTAACATCATAATATTCATGATGTTGAATTACGCTGAACCAGTTTATAGACCGCCATCTGAGGCAAAATCGCTAATCTTTCAAGTTACAATTGGCTGTTCGTTTAATGAATGCTCATTCTGTGACATGTATAGAAACAAGGAATATAGTGAAAGACCTTGGGATGAAGTCAAAACTGAAATTGATTTAATGGTAAAGCAACTTCCAGACACAACTAGAATTTTTCTTGCGGATGGTGATGCATTAAATTTATCAACGGATTATATGGTTAAGATAACAGAATATCTTTACAATAATTTCCAAAAATTAGAAAGAGTATCTTGCTATGCAATGCCAATGAATTTACTCAAAAAGACTCCAGAGGAACTGAGAAGAATGAATCAGGCTGGACTGAACATGTTATATCTAGGAATAGAAAGTGGTTCTGATATTATTTTAAAGAAGATTACGAAAGGTGCCACATCTGAAACGATCATAAGAGCATGCAGAAAAGCAAAAGAAACAGGATTTACATTATCGTGTATCATTATTTTAGGACTTGGAGGAAAGGATTACACTAAGGAACACATCAAAGGTACAGCGCATGTTGTTAACTCTGCATCACCACATTATCTTGGAACGTTAACTTTGATTTTAGAAACAGGCGTTAAAGAAGAATTTCTAACAAAGTTTGGAGAACAGTTTCACCCAATAAATGATGACGAGGCTTTAGCTGAGCTACATGATTTGGTCCAACAAATTGACATCAAAGAAAAAATGGTATTTCGAGCAAATCATGGATCTAATGCATATAATATTGGTGGTGTTTTTCCTGACGAAAAAAATACCATGCTTGAAAAAATCTCTTGGTTAAAGGAACATCCTGAAAATATTAGACCAGAAGGATTCAGAGCTTTCTAAAATTAAATTTTTTCCAATATTGGTTTCAAGTGTTCAGGTAAACTGGGTAATTCTGTATGGCTTTGATTATTTTGTAAAATTTCAGGACCAATCCTACGTACGCGTTGTGTTCCAATGAGAGTATCAAGATTACGCTGAATGTCCTTTTCTGATAAAACATTTTTCAATTTTTCAACCAATTCTTCTTCCTTTTCATATTTTTGAATTGCATGTTGAATCAATATCATTTTATCATTCATAGATAATTCGCTCAATTTAAGATCCTTAATAATAACAGCCTAAAAAATATTTGAATTTTAGTATGGGTCCACAGGGATTTGAACCCTGGATTTTCGCCGTGTAAGGGCGACGTCATAACCGACCTGGACCATGGACCCAGCAAATTTCCTTGTTAAAAACCATTTAAACTTTGAGAAATCATTTTTGAGATTAAACTAGATAGTGAGTTTACATAAAATTATCAAAATCAAACTAACGAATAATAATGTAAGAATTTCATATGCCATAATGAGCCAAGTAATAGTTGCAAAATTTGGAGGTAGTACAATTGGGATTGATGGCATATCAATTCCAATAATCATTCAAAGAATTAACTCCATTAGTAAAAATGCCAAAGTTATTGCAGTATTTTCTGCACCATTAACCGTTATAGAAGGAAAACGTAAATCATTGACGGATGTAGCATTAGAGCTTGGAAACAGAGCAAAAGATGGGAAGAGTTCAGATTTAATTATTTTAAGAAAAACATATGAAAAAATATTGGAGCTTGTAAGTTCTGAATTTCAAGATGAGTGTAGAAAGATAATTGATGATTGTTTGGATAAGGTTAAGGCTGAACTAGAAAAGGCTATGGGGAAAAAGGAATTTTCTGATGAAATTCGTTCTAAAACTTTAGCATATTCTGGAGAAATTTTAATGTCATATGTAATGGAATACATCCTACAGAGTCAAGGAATTAAATCAAAATCTGTAAAGTTAGAAAATTGGCCGATAATAACTGATAATAATATTGAATATACAAATTTTGTAATATCAGAATCTAACAAGAGAATTGGACATCTTGAAAAATTACTAGAACAAAATCAAGTAGTTACAATCGGTGGTTTTATTGGTCGTACCACGGATGGGGTTATAACAACGTATGAGAGAGGTGGATCTGATAGAACGGCTGCAGATTTAGGAATTTTACTTCATAAAAAATTTGATATAAAAATTGATTTTGAAAAGGACAGCTCTGTTGTTTCTGCTGATCCTAGAATTGTCAAAGAAGATCTTACTGATGTACATGGCATATCATACAACGAAGCGAGATTAGCTGGAATGTTTGGAATGAATATACTAGATCCTGTAGCCATTAAGGAGATTTTAGAAAATGGCATTTCATTACCGATAGTTATTACAGATATGAGAAATCCTACAAAAGTCACAACAATTGAAAGAAAAACAGGTACTGATAATGGCCATCCAATAAAAATTATTACAGGAAAAAAGAATTGTGCTATCTTAAGAATTGAAGATGAATTTGTTCATAAACTATTGGATTCACTTGAAAATAAAAAAAGATATAGTGAATTTATAGTACTTTCACCATTTACTAAAGATGGAATAAAATTTTCTAGAATATTATTCCTTGATGGTGATTATGTCAAAAGAAATGAAAAATATATTTTAGGATTTGATCCACTTGCTACCATTACCTATAATCGTGGAGTGATAACATTGATTGGTGATGAGATGTGGAGGGTACAACAAATTGTTTCAAAAACTAGTGCGAAGATAGGTGAATCCGGATTAAACATATTGAATATAGATGCGCAAGAGGAAACTTCAAGAATTATAGTTGTAATAGAGGATTCTACGGATAATATTGAAAAAGCAATCAATGCAATTCATGAAGAACGGTCTAATATCAAATTCATCTAGTGTAATTATTTAAATTACCAAAATTAGATCAACTCATATGAAAGAAGTAGGGAAAATTTGGATGAATGGAAAATTGGTTCCGTTCAAAGATGCAAAAATACATGTTCTTACTCATGCATTGCACTATTCTACTGCTGTATTTGAGGGAATAAGATGTTATAACACTCCACATGGTTCTGCAATTTTTAGATTGCCGGAACATGTTGATAGATTTTTCAACTCATCAAAATTATACGACATGAAGATGCGTTATACAAAAAAACAAATCATAGATGCCATAATTAAAACAATAAAATCTAGTGGATTGAAAGAATGTTACATTAGACCTATAGCTTACTATGGATATGGAACCATGGGGCTTACACCTACATTAAACAAAGTAGATGTATCTATTTCATGCTGGGAATGGAAGATGGGTGAGTCAAAAGCTGGTAAATTTTCTGGGGCTAAATGCAAGATTTCAAAATGGATTAGAATTGATTCCAAATCCCAACCCATGCAATCGAAATCTGCAGCAAATTATTCTAATGCAGCATTAGCACGTGTTGAAGCACTCAAAAGTGGATATGATGAAGCCATCATGCTTAACTCAAGTGGAAAAATTGCAGAAGGAAGTGCTGAAAATATATTCATTATAAAAAACGGAATAATCAAAACTCCTCCACTCAATGCGGATATCTTAAACGGAATTACAAGAGACAGTGTAATTAGATTGATCAAAGCTAAGAGAATTAAATTAATTGAGAAAAACATAACTGTAAAAGAGCTATTAAAAGCCGATGAGGTTTTCATGACTGGAACCGCTGCAGAAGTAAAATCAGTATCCAAAATCAATAAAACAATTATTGGAAATGGTAAGATCGGAAATATAACAAAAACACTACAAAAATCGTTTATGGATATTGTAATGGGTCAGGATGAGAAATTTGCATCTTGGTTACATTACATCTAAGTTTTTTACCAAACCAATTTACTGATAGATATGGAACCAAACTCACCAAATAATCCAAGCGATGAAATATGTTGGTTTTGTAAAAAAGGAAGGCATTCAGAATGCATGAAGCAGATCCCAATCAATATGAAAGCTGACGAACCACACGATTGTTCATTTAACACAGAGATAGTTCCCTGTACATGTACACATTAGCATGAAAGGATTTGCTTACTTTTCAGATCAATAATTATTTTACTAACTTCAAGACTTGTATTGAATAATTTCAGATCAAATGGCATATTGTTTTTTGTATGGAAAATAAAATCATCTAATGAGCGGTTCAGAGATTTTAAATAATCTTCATCTTTGTTTATTTTGAATTTCTTATAAATTGGTGGATCTTTAAAAAATCCTTTCTTATCAAATGTGTCTCTAGGGTGATATATGATAAATTCATTTTTTCTAAATGTAATCCATGAATTATCCGTAAGAATAGAAATCTCACTGACTAGTGGTGATGCGTAGGAATTCAAAATTTGCACATCAACACCGTTATCATATATCATATTCAGATTTACTGTATCGTATGCAGTCCCAGTTTTGTTTACTAATTTTGGATAGTAATGAATTTTTTTGGGTTTACCGAAATGTAGATTTAACATATCAATAAAATGGACCGTTACAGTATCTAATACACTATGTCTATTACTCTTGGATCTCCATGATTTTACATACTCTTTTTTGAATGATAGTCCATGTGCCAAAATAATATTAATATTGATTATTTTTCCTAAGCGCTTATCATTAACTACATCTTCAAATAAAGAATTGATTTTTTTAAACCTAAAGTTGAAATTAAAATATATCTTTCTTTTCCTTTTAGTTTTAAATTTTTTTAGTTTGTTTAGTTCCGATCTTAATACAACTGGAGGTTTTTCACAAAATATGTATCCACTAAATTTTTCAAGTTTTTTCAGGTAGCTAAAATGTGTATCGTTAGGCGATGAGATTAATATGCCATCACAAGATAACAGCTCTGATATTTCATTAGTACCTCTAACGTCTTTTATTTTTTTAGTTGGATGATAAATGAATTCTAGACTACAGCCTTTTTTATTATCAAGAATACTAATTAATCTTTTAGCGTGATTTTTGTATCCTATTATTCCAAGCTTAACTACCATTTGGGCACCTGTCACATGGAAAACATAAATTTCTTTCACCAGTCATGTGTGTTTTTCGTATCGATTGATATTCTTCACTATTCCAGAGTTCCTCTATAGACTTGTTTAGTATTGAACCAATTTTTAATTCGCTCTTGTAATCTGAATCACATGGATTACATACACCATCATACCAAATGTACATTCTTTCCCATAAGAAATTACATGGACCATTTCCCATAACTTCTTTAGGATTATGATAAGTATCCCATCTATTTTCCATTTCTACCATACCTACTTCATCTACATGTTCTTTCCAAAATTCCTTAAATTTTATTGGATCCTGCTCACTATCAACTTTGACACCGCTAATTCTGGTTACACATTTAGAGTTTGGATATTGTTCATCTCGGATTTTTTTAAATTGTTTGATATTGCGCAAAATTTCTTCAAATATTCCTCCCTGACGAATTCTTTCAAAATTCTCTTTTGTGTAGGAGTCAATAGAAAAAACCATAGAAGTAACATCATTATCTAAAATTGAGTGGATCAAGTCATCTGATAATTTTGTGGCATTTGAATTGATTTTGAATTCAAGAAATTTTCCCTTACAGTATTCTAACATCTTATTCAAATCAGGATGTAGTGTTGGTTCTCCTCTTGACGCCATAGTTAGTTCACGGATATTACAAGAAACCGCATCATCGATAATTTTTTTAAATAAATCCAGTTTCATCATCCCCATAAAATTTGAGTCGTCACTGAATGTTTTATCAATTTGAAAACACATTATACATCTTAGATTGCAGGCAGAGACAGGTTCGATTAATAGATGTATAGGAGCATTTAGCAATTCCATTTTTTTTGGTAAATTCTTGAAATTGTAACGGAAGACTAGATATTCAGGCCAGAGAATTGAATCATTTTTTTTCATCCAATTGATCTCTTGGGGAGTTAAAAGAGAGAAGTCATTATTCTCAAAATCAGAGATTATTTTATTCAAAGTGTTTTTCTCTTCACGACTCAAATTTTCTGAAGAATCTTTTATTTTTAAGATTAATTGGTTTGTATCAAACTTTGCATCTGTTAGGAATGTTACTTTGTCTTTCATGTGATTATCCCATGTCAGACATATTTTATGATGTTGATTTTTAGATTAGTGCGGGTCTAGTGGGATTCGAACCCACGACAGCTGGCTTAAAAGGCCAGTGCGCTACCTGGCTGCGCTATAGACCCCGAGCAAGATATCTATACTGTATAATTTAGTCTTTACAGATTTCATCAAAAGCTGGAAACTTTAAAATTGAAAGATTTTATCGATTAATTAAGCCCTTGTAGTATAGCCCGGTCTAGAATTCGGCCCTGTCACGGCTGAGACGCGTGTTCAAATCCCGCCGAGGGCGCCATTATTTTATTAATGAAAAAATTTCATCTAGGATGTTTTTGTTTGCTGCAGCAACAAAAGATAATCGTGTTTCATAGTTAAGATCAGAGTCAAGTGGCTGTAGATTTTCATCTAGTATCAAACCACCAGCTTCTTTTATCAAAAGATAACCAGCAGCCAAATCCTGAATTCTTATTTTTTTTCGTAAATCAACAAAAATATCTATTAGGCCTTCTGCTAACATAGCCATCTCTAGGGCATTAGCACCCATGTGTCTAATATGGTGATGTTTCTCAAAAATCGGTGCAAGCCTGCTCATTAATTCTGGTGATGAGCCAGAACTATTAATTCCAACAATTTTGTATAATGGTTTTTCATTATGTACAGAAATTTGCTTGCCATTTTTGGATGCACCATCGCCCTTTGAAGCAGAATAAAGATCCCCCGTTGAAAGATTTGTAACTACAGCATCTGTCACCGAGCTAAGTTTTTCTTCCGTTGAAAATGCTAGCGAACAACAAAAAAATGGCATTCCTCTCACAGCATTTGCTGAACCATCTATCGCATCCATTATTACGAAGCCCTTTGGATTTGATGATAATTCAACCCTACCGCATTCTTCGCCAAGTATCACACAATCAAAATTTATTTCCTTGAGATAATTAATTACAGTTTTTTCTGCAATTATGTCTATATTTCTTGAAATATCTCCTCCAGCTCCTCTCCCAAAATCTCCTGATGCTGCTTCTGCAGTTCCAGCTAGATCTTTGACATTTTTATAAACAAGTTTTGAAACATTGAGAAGAATTTCAATTGTGTTCATGTGTAATTTCAAACAGAACATAATTTAAGTGAAAATTTTTTGAAGGCATAAATATCAATTCGTGAAGATTATTCTGTGAGTGGAAAAGATGAATCTGTTACCAGTAAGAATTCCTTGATGGGAACAAAATCAGGAAAGAAGATAATCAAACAGGGATTATTCAAGTCTAAGGGGTATAGACAATTCAATCAATACAAGGAAGAATATGAGGTAAAGTTTCCTGAATTTGCAACACGATTTACAAATGATTTATTACAACAGATCAAATCTGATTCATCTCCTAATATTACACAGCAGAAATTTGGAGAGGAAGTAGGCTCAACCGAAATTATTTTAGAATCATCACAAATTGATCCAATCAAGTCAAAGCTTGAGAACTTTGATACTCTAAATGATAGAGTTTTAAGAATTCTAAATTCTAATTTTGTGAAAATGACTTTTCCGGTGTTTAATGCACTGTTTGATGCATCAACAGAATATTTTCAGGATAAAAATTCACAACTCAGAGAAGATATTGTTGATGGACACATCATAGCAATTGATCTTAGTGAACCTATGGATAGAATTGTTGACAAAGATGAAGACTTGGACTATCTGGATGATTATAAGTTGATGAATCCATACATACTAAAGATAGCTAGAGAGAAAATTGCAAAAGGTGGAGAGGAAGTTTTAAAGAAATTTGAAAATGGATTCAAGGATGCTAGAGTTGGCCAATATCTTGATACTAAATTAAAACAGAATCCCATGGCAATTACTGACAAAGAACTTGACGAGAGTTACAAAAAATATCGTTCTGTTATGGGTACAGCTGGTTCTAACATGGCACTTTCAAGAGAACCACTAGGAGAAATCTTTCAGATAGGAATGGGTAAGGCTTCCGAGTCAGTTGGGTGTGGAAATGAGATTGAAGATTCTATTAGAGATAGGGCTGTAAAAATTCCATCATGGCCATTATATTATAGCATATCTGCAAATGATGTCAAAAAGGGATTTGATCTAACAATGGAAAGAAGTCAGACATATCTGGACGATGCAAGAAAAGCACTTGATCTTTTGCCTGAAAATTTCTCTCACAGACCATTTTTGGAATTTTTATTTTTGACAGTGGAGCATTATAATGAATTTTGGTTTAAAAAACTACAAAAGGAAAACATCTGGTCAGATCTTACAACAAAACTACCAAAGTGATTTTTTATGATGTGGTCAGAAAAATATCGTCCAAATAACTTTCTTGATTTAATTGGTAATGAAGAATCTAGGAAATTATTTGTGGAATGGTTTACAAATTGGAAAAAAGGAACAAAACCAATTCTGTTAGTAGGTCCGCCAGGCATTGGTAAAACAACTCTAGCTAATATTGCCGCAAAACAATTTGGTTATGATCTTATCAGCCTTAATGCGAGTGATGTAAGAAACAAGAAAAACATTAACGAAATTCTAACTCCAGTTTTAGGAAATCAGACTGTTTTAGGAACACCAATGATTTTCATCGATGAGGTAGATGGAGTACATGGGAGAGCAGATTATGGTGGTGGTCAGGCTATCGTCCAGATCTTGAAGGAGCCTACTGTACCAATAGTTCTTGCCGCAAATACAGATTCGTCAGAAAAGATGAAAAGTATCAAAAAAGTTGCAAAAACAATCGATCTGAAACCATTATCACCAAAACTGTTGCGACTTTATCTCAATAAAATACTACAACTTGAGGGAGTAAAAGTTGACTCTGATTCTTTAGCAAAACTTGTCACAAAATCGAGAGGTGATATTCGTTCTATGATTAATTTCACACAAGCAAGAGTTACTGGTTTTGATCCGCCAACTGAAAGATCCTTTGAAACATTGGATGTTGAAGAGGGGATCAATGCATTTTACAAAGCAAACTCGATTGATGAGGCTAGATCCGTTTTGTATTCTCTCAGGATAGACCCAAGAGAAAAAATTAATGCGTTTTATTCTAGCATCATAACAAGTAAGATTTCTATCGACGATATGGAAAATTTTTTGCGAGTAATTTCTGAAGCTGATATGTTATACGGGAAAATTATGAAAACACAGCAATGGCGTTTATTGCGGTACTTGGATGCCACACTTTTGGGATTGTATAAAAAAGACATTCCTATTCGTTATTCAAAGTATAATCTTTCATGGCAACTCCTTAACAGACTTCGATGGGATGGCGCAAAAATAAAGTCCATTATTGGCTCTTTGGCAAAAACTATGCATGTTTCAAAAAGCACTTTTTCAACACTTTATTTTCCATTCTTACTTTATTGTATGAAAAATAAAAAAATAGATTTGGAATTAGATGAATCATTAGAAGAGATTGTAGAGAAGGAGATTGCTTTAATTAAATGAGGAAAGAAAAGAATGCCTTCATGTAGAATTTGCAATAAACCACTAATTTGGAAAAAACCGTATAAGAAAGGAGATAGACCTGTGGAAAAAGATGGTTCTATCCATCACTGTTCAACAAAGAAAGAAAATGAGGATCTTGAGTGCGTTATTTGTGGTGGCTTGGTTGGGTGTCCAAATTGTGAATTTATCGAAAATTGTAATCCCCAAGCTGTATCACCACTGTGTATATGTCAAAAATGTGAACAATTAGAGGATCCATTTGTTTCATACAAAAAAGCGGTAGTTGAAAAATTTCCTATGATAAATCTTAAAATTTGACTAGAATTAGATGATCTGTTATCATGCATTCTGATAAAATTGATGGTTTTTTAAAAAAAAGGAAGACTGCTGATCAAGCTGGTGGTCAGGATCGCATTTCCAAACAACATGAGAAGGGAAAACTTACAGCAAGAGAACGAATTAATCTATTACTTGATGAGGGAAGTTTTGTAGAGGTTGATGCTCTAACTACGCATCATTATCATGAATATGATATGCAAAAAAAGAAGTTTTTTGGTGATGGTATAATTGGTGGATATGGAGTGATTAATGGAAGACAAGTCTACGTTTTTGCTTATGATTTTACAGTTTTGGGAGGAACACTAAGCAAAATGGGCGCAAAAAAAATCACCAAATTAATGGATCATGCTGTACGTAACGGATGCCCAATTATTGGGATAATGGATTCAGGTGGAGCCAGAATTCAGGAAGGAATAGAAAGTCTTGATGGATTCGGCGATATTTTTTATCATAACCAATTGGCATCAGGTGTAGTTCCACAAATTACTGCTAGCATTGGACCTTCTGCTGGCGGTGCAGTATATTCTCCAGCAATGACTGATTTTGTAATAATGGTAGATAAATTAGGAACCATGTTTGTCACGGGACCTGACGTCGTAAAGACTGTACTTGGTGAAGAAGTTTCATTTGACGAACTTGGTGGAGCTATGACACATGGTACCAAAAGTGGTGTTGCTCATTTTGTTGCACAAAATGAGTATGAATGCATGGATTATATCAAGACGTTACTCTCATACATTCCACAAAATAACACCGAAGAACCTTCAATCGTATCAAACGATGACGATCCAAACCGTCTGGATCACAACCTAATCAGCATGGTACCTGAAGATCCATTGAAACCTTATGATATGAAAGAGATTATTCATTCAATAGTTGACAATCATAACTTTTTTGAGGTTCATGAATTGTTTGCACCAAACATTATTGTAGGTTTTGCTAGGATGAATGGAAAAACGATCGGTATAGTCGCAAGCCAACCACAATACCTTGCTGGCGCACTTGATATTGATTCCTCAAACAAGGCATCACGTTTCATTCGATTTTGTGATTGTTATCACATTCCAATTCTTACATTGGTTGACACTCCTGGGTATATGCCTGGTACAAATCAAGAACATAATGGAATTATTCGTCATGGAAGCAAACTTTTGTACGCTTACTCGGAAGCAACAGTTCCAAAGATCACTATTGTTATTGGAAAAGCATATGGTGGAGCTTACATTGCGATGGGTAGTAAGAATTTGAGAACGGATATTAACTATGCATGGCCAACTGCACAAATTGCGGTTCTTGGCTCTGAGGCAGCTGTTAAGATTATGAACAGGAAGGAACTTGCTAGTTCAAAGGATCCTGAAGCTCTAAAAAAACAATTGGTAGATGAGTTTACTGAAAAGTTTGCAAATCCATATGTCGCTGCATCTCATGGAACAGTTGATACAGTTATTGATCCTGCTGAAACTAGACCTATGGTTATCAAAGCTCTTGAAATGCTTTCTAACAAACGGGACAGACAGTTACCTAGAAAGCATGGAAACATGAATCTGTGATTTAGATGATAAGTAAAGTGTTAATTGCTAATCGTGGGGAAATAGCATTACGTGTTATTAAGACATGTAAAGCACTTGGGATAAAGACAGTAGCTGTATATTCTGACGAAGATAGAAACTCTCTTCATGTAAAAAAGGCTACAGAATCATATCATATAGGTGAGGCTGCTCCTGCTAAAAGCTACCTTAACCAAGAAAAAATCCTTGAAGTTATGTTATCTTCTGGTACCGACGCTGTACATCCTGGTTATGGTTTCCTTTCAGAAAATGATGACTTTGCACGATTATGTGAAAAGAACAAAATCAACTTTATCGGACCTTCTGCAGATTCAATGAATCTTTGTGGAGATAAGATGCGTTGTAAAGAAGCAATGCTCAAAGCAAAAGTTCCAACCGTGCCTGGAAGCCCAGATTTAGTAAAAGACGCTGATGAGGCAGAAAAACTTGCAAATGAAATTGGCTATCCTGTAATGCTAAAATCTGTTTATGGCGGTGGTGGTCGTGGAATTAGAATTGTAACAACTGATCAAGAATTACGAGATGCGTATGAAACAGTTACAGCAGAATCAATGGCTGCAGTAGGAAAATCCGCAATCATTGTTGAAAAATTCTTAGAAAAAACAAGACACATTGAATATCAAATGTGCAGAGATCATCATGGTAATGCAGTACATCTCTTTGAGAGAGAATGTTCTATTCAAAGACGAAATCAAAAACTCATTGAGCAAACCCCATCCCCTGTAGTGGATAAAGCCAAAAGAGAAGAAATAGGCGAATTAGTTGTCAAAGCAGCAGAAGCTGTTGATTATACTAACTTAGGTACTGCAGAATTTCTAAGAGCAGACAATGGAGAATTTTATTTCATAGAAATTAATGCGAGATTGCAGGTAGAACACCCAATCTCTGAAATGGTATCTGGATTAGACTTTGTTAAACTTCAACTAGATATTGCAAATGGAGAACCATTACCATTCAAACAAAGTGATCTTAAGATGAATGGGTATGCTATTGAATGTAGAATTAACGCAGAAGATACATTCTTAGATTTTGCACCATCAACGGGCCCTGTTCCAAACGTTACAATTCCTTCGGGACCAAGTGTTAGATGTGACACATACTTGTATCCTGGATGTACTGTATCTCCATTCTATGATTCTTTGATGGCAAAACTCTGTACTTGGGGACAAACATTTGAGGAATCAAGATTAAGAATGCTAAATGCATTGAATGATTTTTACATTCAAGGCGTTGAAACATCAATTCCACTTTACAAAACAATTTTGAAAACAGATGAATACAAAAATGGTCAGTTATCAACTGACTTTTTGAAAAGATTTGGTATTGTAGATAGACTAAAAGAAGATCTAAAAAACCAAAGAAAGGATAAACAACTTGCAGCAATTGCCGCAGCTGTAATGCATTCAACATTTTACCAAAGCAAAGTAAAATCATCAACTATTACAAACCCACGGTGGAAAAGCCGAATGGATAGATAGGAAATGGAATTCAAACTTGAAGATATAGAAGAAACCTTCAATGGAGAGGTTATCAGTAAGATTTCCAATAATGAGTATCTAATTAAGATTCAGGATAAAGAACATCACATCCAAATTCTTGATATTAATTCTCACGGAATGGAATTCGTGTTGGATAATCACTATCACAACGTAAACTATATCGAAAATCAAACTGGAGAAATGAAAATCGTTCTCGATGGAGTACCGCTAACAATTAACAAGAATTCCAAATTTGATAAGATTGTTTACAAGAGTTCAGGTGGGGCTGATGTTGGTTCTGCACAGAAAACCCTGAAAAGCCAAATTCCTGGAAAAGTTGTTTCCATAGAGGTCAAAGTTGGTGATAAAATAAAAAAGGATGATGTAGTGTGTGTTTTGGAATCAATGAAGATGCAAGTATCTGTCAAATCCCACAAAGACGGTGAAGTAAAAACTTTGAAAATTAAAGAAGGGAATTCAGTTAACAAAAATGATATTATAGCTGAGATAGAATAAAATTAATTTCCTTTTTTGAGAAAATCAATAATCTCCTGATAATTTGGTTCCTTTAATGGATCCTCTGAAATCCATTTGTATAATATGATTCCATTTTCATCAATGATGAAGACAGAGCGTTTTGCAAAATTGTAATCCTTTAGATGCAAAAGGTCAGGCGCTAAAATATCATAATCTCTTATTGTTTTACTGTTGTAGTCACCAAGTATTGGAAAGTTAAAGTTGTTTTTTTCAGCAAATGCTTTGTTTGCAAAAGGACCATCGTTACTAATCGCAACAATCTGTGCACCTAGCTTAGAAATTTCATCCCAAGAGTCCCTAAACGTACACAATTCGGTCTCACATACAGGTGAACTAGCAGCTACAATAAATGACAGAACCACTTTTTTGCCTTTAAATTCGCTAAGTTTCCTCATTTTCAAATCAGGATCTGCAAGCTCAAAGTCTGGCGCAGAATCTCCTACATTCAAAACCATATCTTAATCTAAAAAATGTACTATATCAATCATGAGGGATAGAAATAAAATTCAGTTATTTCGATCGTTAATAACCTAAATAGATTTTTATATTCTCCAACGAGACTCAAGCTGCTTTGGTCGGAGAAACCGTTGCAGGTTATAGCAATGTATTGTTTATGTTTGGATTTGCAGTACTCGCTTTGGCTCCAGCCCTAGTTATATCTAGAATGATTTCACCACGTACAAAAAGTAATCCAGTCAAGTACTTGCCTATGGAATGTGGTCAAGTCCCATCAGGGGCAGGTCGTACTCATTTCATGATGCAATATTATGCCTACATTCTCATGTTTGTTATCTTCGATGTAATGGCTATCTTCTTGTATGCGTGGGGAAGCGCATTATTGGATCTACCAAAAGAGGCTACACTTCCAATACTTGCATTCTTAGGAATAATGTTTGCCGCAATGGCATTTGCACTTTATCAAACAAAGAGGAAGAACATATGGTAGACGACCTTGTAACCCCAAAGCAGTCTAGTGGATTGAACATAATAGACAAAGTAAATCCTCACAATGCTAATGTCTTTGTTGGGAAATTAGGCGACATGCTTTACAAAGCAATTGACAGTCCATTAGGGATGGCTCTCAATTGGGGACGCCTGTGGTCATTATGGCCTGTTCACATTGAGACTGCATGCTGCAGTGTGGAGTTTGGTGCGGCATCAGGTCCAAGATACGATGTTGAGAGATTTGGGATTATAGAGGCTTTTGGTAGTTTAAGACAATGTGATCTTGTTGTCGTACAAGGTACAATTACAAGAAAGATGGCACCTAGGCTTCGTTTGGTATATGATCAAATGCCCGAACCAAAATATGTTATTGCAATGGGTGCATGTGCCATCACTGGAGGATTATATTTTGATTCATACAATGTACTGCCTGGAATAGATGGCATATTACCTGTGGATGTTTACGTACCAGGATGTCCTCCAAGACCTGAAACCCTGATTCAGGGATGCATGTTACTTCAAGAGAAAATTAAACGGATGAAACCAAGGTAGTGATAAGATGAGCTCTACCGACAGCACAGAGATCGCGAAGACTGATGATTCATCATTAGTTTCTGATTCTGATAAATCATTGTCTGATTCAATATCAAAAAAGTTTTCAAACGTTGAAATTGCATATGTAAAACCAGACAGGATTCGTGTAAATGTAAAAAAAGAAGATATCATTGATGTTGCGTCTTTTATTCGTGACGAGCTTAATTTTGATCATGCAGAGTCAGTAAGTGGTGTTGATTATCCAGAGGACAAACAAATTGAAGTTGTCTATCACTTAGGTTCTTACACTGATCAATCACTTGAGAAAAAAATTCTTGCTTTAGCTACACGAACACCGCGTGAAGACAATCCAAATCCTGGTAACGATAGTACAAAACTTCCAAGTTTACGTGACGTTTTTCCAAGCGTTTCATTTCATGAAAGAGAATGTTTTGAGATGTTAGGAGTTTATTTTGATGGTCATCCTGATAACAGACGTCTATTATTACCAGAAGATTGGGCAGATATACCACCACTCAGAAAAGACTTTGCAATTAAGGGTAGATAAAAAATGAGTGGACAAGTATATCCAAAAGATACACAAACGCTTCCTGGACTTCAGCTAGAAAAAGTTGATGACAGAATAATGACACTTAATGTTGGTCCTCAACATCCTGGCTCTGGTCACATGCGAATCATCTTGAAAGTAGATGGTGATTATATTGTTCACTGCGATCCAGACCCTGGTTATGTACACAGAGGGGAAGAAAAGATGGCTGAGTATAGAAATTACATAACAAACATTCCTCATCTGGAAAGACCAGTTATTCATGATTCGTGTAACATTCTCTATCCATACTGTCTAGGAGTTGAAGAACTACTTGGTTTGGAAGTTCCGGAACGAGCAAAGTACCTTAGAGTAATAGCTGCTGAGCTCAACCGTTGCGTCTATACAGAATATTGGCTTGGCATCTATGGAATTTTCCTTGGTCACTCTACGATGTTCATGTGGCCTGTAGGTGACCGTGAACTCATGATTGATCTATTGGATAAGATGACTGGAGCGCGGGTTACCCATGCGTATTTTGTTCCTGGAGGGGTAAGAAATGATGTCCCTGCCAACTTTGAGGATGTATGTTTGAGACAGGTAAATTATTTTGAGAAGAGACTAAAAGAATATGCTGATGTTTTTTATGACAATCCAATTCTGATTTCACGAACTAAGGATACCGGCGTTTTGTCAAGAGAAGATGCAATTAAACTTGGTACAACTGGTTCTGTTTTACGTGCCAGTGGTGTTGACTTTGATATTAGGAAGAAAGAACCGTACGATGTTTACGAAGAATTAGATTTTCAAACTAATGTACTTAAAGAAGGAGATTCTTACGCCCGTTCTAAAATTCCTTGGCTTGATATGCTTGAGAGTTGTAATATAATTAGAAATGCGCTTAAAAAAATGCCAAAGTCTGGATCAGTTAGAGTAAAACTAAAACCAAAACCAAAAGGCGGAGACACTGAGGTCTATCGTAGGGTAGAATCAGGTAGGGGTGCTCTTGGCATGCATATTGTTTCAGATGGGAAACCACAACCATATAGAATAAAGATCAACGTTCCTTCATTCAGAAATTTGATTGCTATGCCACATCTACTTACAGGTGAAAAGCTTGGAAATCTTCCACCTGTTTACTGGAGTTTAAACTATTGGCCAGTGGAGGCAGATAGGTAAATGTCTGTAATTGCACCCAAGTTTAGACTTGGTTATCTTATCAAAGGTCTTACCGACAACATTTTTTGGATAATTGTCATATTAACTTTGGTTGGCCTCCCAGTTGTTCAAATTGTTCTGATCTACATAGATTTTCCCATAATAGATGGAGAGATTTGGAATCCGTTTAGAGTATTAGATGCAATGACACATCCGGAAAGGGCGTTGCCTTTAGTGAAATCTTTCATGCAAACTGATTTCTTCAAGGTTGCAGCATTTCCTGGATTTGGATTTGCAGCCTTGATTGCAGCCGCAACTATATTTGTCGAAAGAAAATTGTTGGCAAAACTACAGTTGAGAGTCGGACCATTCTATTGTGGAAAAGTTGAGGGCATCCTACAATTAATGGCTGATGGTTTGAAATTAATTTCCAAGGAAATAATAATTCCAGCAAAAGCTGACAAGCCTCTTTTCTGGGCGGCTCCTGTACTCTTTGCTGCAACTGCAGGTGCATTTGTTGCACTGATACCTGTTGCACCTGGATGGGTTGTAGCTGACATTGATTTAGGTCTGTTAGCAGTCTTTGCAGTAATAGGATTTTTCCCAATAATCACTATCGTGTCGGCATGGTCTGCTAACAGTAAATTCCCATTCATCGGTGGTATTAGGGCTCTTTATCAAATGGTTTCATTTGAAATTCCACTAATTCTCTCACTTTTGGGAATTGTAATGCTGACTGGAACTCTTAATTTAGTTGAGATTGTTGAGAGTCAAGCCAGCTTTCCATGGATAATCTTCATGCCAATTGGAGCAATTGTATTTTTCATCTGTATACTTGCCGAACTTGAAAGAATTCCATTTGATCTACCTGAAGCAGAGAGTGAAATTGTAGCAGGTTGGCTAACTGAATTTTCTGGAATGATGTACGGTCTAGTGCAACTTGGTTCTTATCTAAAACTTTACGCCTTTGCGGCACTTTTTGTTGTGTTATTCCTAGGTGGATGGAATGGACCTTGGTTTTATCCAATGGAACCAATTGCAGAGGTTATCACTGATGGTGTTGTTCTGATGCCAGGTGCACTTACCTTAGAAATTGAAGGCGGGCTATTATTCTCGCAGGAGATGATAAATGGATTAATTTGGTTTGTACTCAAAACTGTTGGAGTAATTCTAGTCATACTTATTCCAAGAGGAGTTTTTCCACGTATTAGAATTGATTTGTTATTACAGATTGGTTGGTACAAGTTAATCATGTTAGCTTTTGTCAATATCTTCATTGCCTTAGCTTTGGTTTATAGTGGTATTATAGGACCAGGAGGTATACTATAATGGGAACTGCATCTGGAATAATTAGAGCACTTAATTCTGGTGTTAGACATATTGCAACTAAACGTTTTACATTTAGGTATCCGGAGCAGAAACTAAAGTTTGTAGGAGATGGTTACCAATATGATCCTGAAGCTGGTGTAGGCATAGCTGGATACAAGGGACGCCACATACTTTTCCATGACAAATGCACTGGATGTCAGCTGTGTTCAATCGCTTGCGAAGATATTGCTGAAGCAATAGCAATGCCAAAAGTAGAGGAGGAATGGAAACATAACAAAAAGGCCATAATGCCTCAGATAGATTATGGTAAATGTGTATTTTGTGGACTATGTGTTGATGCGTGTCCTTTCTATGCATTGTATATGACAAACGATTATGAATTGTCTTCATTTACCAAAGAGGGTCTAATTTACACTCCTGCACAGCTACAAGTGAAACCACAAGTTGATCAAGACGTAGACATTCAGATTGATGAAAAGGGTGCTAAACATGGTTGATTCACTTTTCCTTGGCATTGCAGTTTTGACAATAGTTTCTGCAATAGCAGCGCTTGAAATGCGCTCACTAGTTTATGGCGGTATAGCTTTAATGGGAACATTGGGAGGCATTGCTGGATTTTTCATTCTTTTAGATTCACCGTTTGTAGCATTGTTCCAGATTGCTGTGTATGTTGGTTCTATTGCGGTACTGATTTTGTTTACTATTATGCTGGTAAAGAGGGAGTTAATCTTTCAGAAGAAGGAGGATACAAAACGAAGGTATGCAGGAATTGGTCTCATGCTAATCGTTATGATCTCCTTAGGTGCTATAGTATTCAATTCAGGTATCTCCTCGATAACCACTGAGGAACCAGCCGTTGATTATCGAGAGATCGGTGAAGACTTTCTGATATATTATTGGCCAGCACTTGTTGCAATGGCACTTGTGTTGGCTGGTTCAGTTACTGGTGCTATGATCCTGGCACGAAGACATGATGAGGTAGAAGATGAGCAACGAACTGATTGATTTTGTAATTGTTTCTGTTGCACTTTTGGCAATTGGTATTTATGGTTTATCTGTAAAGCGAAATTTCATTCGAATGTTATTTGCAGTTGAGATTGTCATAAATGCAGCAAACCTAAATCTAGTTGCATTTGCAAGATTTTTACCACACAGTGGTGGACAGACATTCGCACTATTTTCCATTGCAATAGCAGCTGCGGAGGTTGCTGTTGGACTTGCGCTTATTATTGTGGCATACAGAATGTACAAGAACATAGATGTAGCTGACTTTAGGAGCCTGAAGGGATAATGGAGTACGCATTACTTCAGGCAGTCTTCCTGCCTCTCCTACTGTCTCCTCTAGCATACATTATTGGTAGAAAGATTGGTCACACTGCTGCAACATGGTTTACATTTGGATTGTTGCTCTACTGTACAATTCTAATTATCACTGCATCTATTGACGATACATACGAGGAACATTATCCTTGGACTGAACTCTTTGGTGAATTTGGACTTTTGCTTGATGGTTTAGCGGCTCCATTTGCAATAATGATCTACGTTTTGTGTACAATACTTGCATTATACTCCAAACCTTACATGCTACACAAATTTCAGGATTTTTTCAAAGAGCAAGCACCAAAAACTGTTTATCAAAGTGATGGAACAACCTTAGAGTCGCTATCTCTAGAAAAATTTGTAAACAGACAGTCCGGTGTGTATTACGCACTGTTTCTAGTTTTTTCAATGGGAATGCTTGGAACAGTACTTGCAACAAATCTGATTGAATTTTACATATTCTTCGAAGTCATGCTAATTCCAGCATTCCTTTTGGTTGGATTCTGGGGTGATCGTCCAAGACGTAGAATTGCACTCATGTTCTTCTTCTGGACACATGTTGGTGCAGTTATCTTACTCTTAGGGTTATTAGCTATAGGTCTTAACGTTGGCAGTTTTGATTTTGCAGATATTAACGAAGCTGACATTCCAACTGATGTTGTAGTTCCTGCGGCAGTAGCAATCATAATTGGTTTAGGTGTAAAACTTGCTGCATTTGGGTTCCATATTTGGTTGCCCTATGCTCATGGATCTGCACCGACTCCCATCAGTGCTTTACTTTCTCCCGCAATGATCGGTATTGGCGCATATGCACTATTCAGACTAATTGTTGAATTTTTACCGCAAACATACGCAGACTTGTCCATTTGGATCACCATATGGGGTGTTGGCACAATGTTCTATGGTGGCGCAATGGCATTAATGCAAGATGATATCAAACGAGTCTTCGCATACTCGAGTATAAGCCAAATGGGATACCTTCTGTTTGGAATTGGTTCGATGTCAACCCTCGGTCTGGCTGGTGCCGAAATGATGTATGTTTCCCACGCACTTGGTAAAGGCTTGCTCTTCATGACAGCTGGAATCTTAATTGTCCAAGTGGGAACGCGAAGTCTTTCAAAACTAGGCGGACTCGGAAGTAAACTACCAATCACCGCAGTGTGTGCAGTAATTGGTGCTCTCACAATTATGGGCGTACCACCTACTAGCGGCTTTATGGGAGAATGGATGTTGTTTTACGGTGTATTAGAAACTGCATTGGAAGAAGGAAACGATGTAAGATCATTAATGTTTGCACTTGGTTTGGTTGCGACAGTTCTTACAATGGCATATATGCTTTGGATGTTAAAGAGAGTCTTTTTCGGAAAGCTCCCTGAAAATTTTTCCAAAGTAAAAGAGGGCAGTTGGTATATGCTTTCACCAATGATGGTACTTGCTGGATTTACAATCGTGCTTGGAATTTATCCTGATATTTTCTTATCAAAAATCATGCCATACATGCAGGGGGTTTTAGGAGGATAAAAAATGGCTACAGAAGTTATGGCAACTGAAGGAGAAGCAATGTATGCTTGGTTGATATGGATTCTTCCGTTTATTGCTGCTCTAATTATTCCTGCGGTTGGAAAGTTTTCAAAGATTTCAACTGGTAGAGTAGCTGTTGGATTTGCTGCAATGAGTGCTATTTCAGCAGCGATTTTACTTCCAATGGCACTTGATGGACATGAGATTCATGATCAGGTTGATTGGATCTCTGCTATTGGTTTAAAGGCTGGAGTTTTAGCTGATCCTCTTTCAATAATCATGGCAAACGTGGTAGGATGGATTTCTTTCCTGATCATGTGTTACAGTACTGGATACATGAAAGGCGACAAAGACATAATTCGATTCTGGTTCTGGATGATGTTCTTTATTGGTTCAATGCAACTCATAGTATTATCTGATAATTTGCTTCAGCTCTTCTTTGGTTGGGAAGGGGTTGGACTTGCATCTTATGCTCTGATCAGCTTTTGGTATCGTGACAAGGCGAAAGCTCATGTCGGCAAGGAAGGCAGAACTGCACTTGGTATAATGGAATACTATTCACCAACACACTCTGGAATGAAGGCATTCATCATGACCAAGGTTGGAGATGTTATGATGCTTGCTGGCATGTTTATGATCTTCGCATTCGCTGGAACATTTGGCTTTAAGGAACTGCTTGTTGATACAACGTGGGCAGTTAACATGTCTGCAGAAAGTCTACTTGTGCCGGCAGCGGTATTGCTTTTTGGTGGTGCAATAGGAAAATCAGCACAATTCCCACTTAACGAATGGCTCTTGGAAGCTATGACTGGCCCAACTGCTGTTTCAGCCCTTATCCACGCAGCTACAATGGTAAAAGCTGGCGTTTTCTTGGTTGCAAGGCTCGGACCATTGTTCTTTGCACTTGGCGCTGCCGGAATTTTGGCAGATCAGTTCTTTGAGATTATTGCTTGGGTTGGAGCAATAACTGCACTTTTGCTGGCAACCCAAGGTATGGTAAATCCAGAGATTAAGAAAGTCCTTGCATATTCTACCGGCTCACAAATTGGTTACATGATGATGGCACTTGGAATTGCTGGATTATCCCAACAATTTGTTGATGGCTATACTGCCGGATTCTTCCACATGATCTCCCATGCAATGTTTAAGGCTTCATTATTCATGGCTGCTGGTTCGTTGTTACATGTTGTTGGTTCACGGTTTATGACGGATATGGGCGGTTTGCGTAAAAAGATGCGGAAGACATACGCGTTCATGTGGGCTGCAGGTCTTGGACTGATGGGAGCTCCATTTATCACCACAGGATTCTGGAGCAAAGATGCAATTTTTGCTGCTGTTTACGAATCAGGAAATGAATGGGCATTACCAATTTTCATCATAGCTGTTTTGACTGCTGTCATCACAGCATTCTATACAACAAGAATGATGGGCATGGTATTCTTTGGTAAAGAGAGTAAACATGTTGAAAAGATGGAAAGTGAAGGTCATCATATCCATGAAGCACCAAAGTCAATGTGGATTCCATACGGAATTCTTGCGGTGCTAACAATTGGAATTGGAATAATCGGATTATCAGCTGAAGAGAATCTACATCATCTATTTGAAGAGTACCTAGACCACTCATTTGGAATTCATTCATCTCACTACATTGGAGAGGATTCTGTTTTGCCTGGATTCCTTTCTGGATTAAACCCAATTGCATTAGGTGCATCACTAGTTGCATTTGCAACAGGATTTGGACTAGGATATATTTTCTACATTGGTCGCTGGGTAGATCCTGCCAAGTTTATCAATTCAAATATTTTCTTTTATGCATTACACAAAGTTATCCTAAACAGATGGTATCTTAATGCCTTAATTTATTGGAGTTTTGTTATTGCACCTTTGTGGGCTGCCAGAGCTATATGGAGATACTTTGAGAGAACTGCAATTGACACTGGCATGAACATTGGATTAGAACGTTCAGTTAGGTTTGGAGCAAAAGTTGTGCAAGGAACTCAGACTGGTGTACCACAATCATATCTTTACGTATTTGGAGCAGGACTTCTGTTTGTAGTTCTGATATTATTGATATAGGTGATATGAAATGATCGAACTAACATCAACTCCAATAATCATTCTCGCAATTCTTGGTGGTGTTGGCGTTGCCTTACCAGTCATCAATGTTGCACTGAAAGAAAGAGGCTCAATGATGTCTTACGGCATAGCAACTCTCATTGCATTATTCGCTGCAATTGGATATGTTCTCTATCAACTTGCACTTGATCATGTAGCACCAGCAGCAATTTTTTCGCAGGACGTGTTAGTTGATGATGCATTTGGCTCATTGTTTGCAATTGCTATGCTGATTGTTGCAATATTCACAACTGTCGGCTCATTCAGTTACATGAAAAACAAAGCTAATCCGTCAATCTATTTTTCACTAATTCTACTTTCTGCGATAGGAATGGTACTTGTTGCATATTCTACAGACCTTGTAATGCTTTTTGTTGCATGGGAATTAATGAGTATTCCAACGTACATATTGGTAGGATTTTTGAAAAAGGATCCAATCTCTAACGAAGCTGCTATAAAGTACTTTTTGTTTGGAGCACTTTCATCTGCAATCATAATCTATGGTATATCTCTCGCTTATGGTGTTACTGGTTCTACAAACATTGGTGAAGTGATTCAGGGCTTTATGGTTCTTGACGCGAATATGATTCCAATTGGACTTTTAGCAGTTGGCATGTTTATAGCTGGATTTGGCTTCAAGATGGGTTTGGTTCCATTCCATATGTGGCTGCCGGATACGTATGAAGGAGCGCCTCCTACAATTGCAACACTACTTGCTGCTGGTACTAAAAAAGCAGGTTTTGCTGCCGCTTTGAGAGTTGTAGTAATGGGTTCAGTTGCACTAAGTCTTGACTGGACATTAGCTTTAGGTATTATCGCTGTAATGACAATGACAGTTGGCAACATTGCGGCTGTTATGCAAAAAAACTTGGCTCGAATGTTAGCTTATTCCAGCATTGGACATGCGGGATATATCTTGATTGGTTTGTCTATCGCACCGTTTTCTGGTATTGGTCTACAAGGATCTCTATTTCATATACTAAACCATGCTGTAATGAAAGGTGCAGCATTCATTGCAGTTGCGGGAATTGTAACCGCATTAGCAATTACACATGTTGACAAACTAAAGGGTCTTGCAAGGCGCATGCCTATAACATCTTTAGGATTAGTAATTTCCTTGCTAGCACTAGCAGGTGTTCCACCACTTAGTGGATTTTGGAGTAAGTTAATGTTATTTGGCGCTGCAATTGATGCTGGTACAGTAGTATGGTGGGGTCCTTGGCTTGCTGTTGCAGGTGTTCTAAATAGCGCACTGTCTTTGGCTTACTACGGTTGGATAATACGTAAGATGTACTTTGAGGGTGAAAAAGAAAAGAGAATCAAAGAACCAAAATCAATTATAGCTATAATGGCATTTTCGATAATATTTATGGTAACTATCGGTGTCTATCCAGAACCTATAATACAATTTACAGAATTTGCCACTCCAGCAATTAATGCTGGATTTATGCCGTAGTTCTAGTAAACCTAACTAAATTTTCCAAATTATCTTTGGCTTGAGAATCTTTTATTTTTCTAATACTAAACACAGCATTATCTGAATATTTTTTAAGCAATTCTTCCATCTTGTCAAAAATATCTCTAGGATCCGAGCTTTTCTTGATTAACAAATTAAACAGCTTATCTTCATTCTTCCAGTCATGCAAATCATCTCTAATTTGATATGCAATTCCGATGTTTTTACCATAATCAGCTAAAGATTCAATCTCTTCTTCAGTGCCTCCTGAAATTATCGCACCCAATCTTGATGCAGTTTCAAAAGCTATAGCGGTTTTGTATTCTATTACCTTAAGATAGTCATCAAAAGTTACATCCTCACTTGCCTCAAGTCTACTTTCAATTACTTCTCCCTCACTCATCATCATCGCAGTGGTAGCCAGGTTTTTTGTTACTCTTGGATTATTGATTCTTGAAGCTATGTTAAGGATTAATCCTAGAACAAAATCACCAGTTAGAACGCTGGTGTTATAGCCATATTTTATGTGAAACGGATCCTTTTGCCTTCGCATAGTTTCATTATCAATTATGTCATCGTGAATAACTGATTCTGTATGAAGGAATTCAATTGCGCATGCAGCAGATAAAACATTATCATCAATCTCACCCACACATTTAGATGACATGAGAAGTATTGTCGGTCTAATTCGCTTACCACCATCTAATGCATATTTTAGTGGATCCTTGAATTCAGATTCTGTATATAATTCTAATTCTGAAGATAATGTTTCATCAATTTTTTTAATATATTCACCATATTTTTCAAGCAACGGATTTATCTCCAAATTCTTTCTTTCCAAAACTTTCAATCTGCAATATCCATGAGAAATATATTAACGTGAATGCTCCCGTCGGGATTCGAACCCGAGTCTCAGGCGTGAAAGGCCTAAATGCTTGACCGGACTACACTACAGGAGCATAAAACCGATCGTTACTCCAATCCATAAAATTCTTTTGTAGCTACAAAGATTTTTTTATCACTAAAATTGGCTAAAATTATGAGTTCCTTAATTCAAAACATTGATCGCGTTATAGAAGAACGTAGTTTGTTAAATCACCCATTCTATCAGGCTTGGTCTGATGGAAAGCTAACGCGTGAGGCTTTAACAGGATATTCTAAAGAGTATTACCAGTTAGTCAAGGCTGTTCCAGTATTTATGACCCAATTAATGGATCATATACCATCATCTTTGTATGATGAGTTCAATTTTCATCAACAGGAAGAATTTTCTCATATTGGTATGTGGGAGAGATTTGCTAGCGGATTAGACGTTTCTCGTAATGATTTACTGAATCACGATGGATTGTATAAGACAAATCATGCAATATCTGGGATGCATCATCTAATGGGATCACTGGAAAGTGGCGCAGCCGCAATGTATGCATTTGAAAAAGAAATACCAAAAATAAGCCAAATTAAATTAGAAGGGCTAGCGGAATTTTATGGTTTAACAAGTGAAGATGTGACCAAGTACTTCAAGGAGCATATGGAAGCTGATATCAGACATACTGCATCGTGGAAAAAACTAATTGATTCAGTTACTTCAGATGAGCACGAAGTAATCAGTGCTGCCGAAAGCTCTGTAACTTGCCAAAACTTGTTATTGGACAGCTGCTACGAAGAATACTGCTAGATCCTATAACATTTTTTACTGACAAAATATTTTGTTGCGTAGGGCCTGTAACTCAGCTTGGTAGAGTATCCGACTCATAATCGGGGAGCCACGGGATCGAAGCCCATCAGGCCCACTTCAATTAATTTTAAATCAGAGGCATTGCTAATTTCATTGGCTGCAATGAAGAATCAGAGTTATATCTGAAAAATGATGTGAAGGCATTTGTCTGAGCTGCCAAAATTTTAGTGTAGTATATAAGACCTATTTATATAGCCTCATTATGACGCAAACAAAACCAATTGTAAGTATCGAAAATGTTGTAGCATCTGCATCAGTTGATCAACAAATTGATCTTGCAGATGTCACTAAAAAATTTCCAGATACAGAATGGCATCCTGACCAATTTCCAGGTTTAGTATTTAGATTGGCGTCACCTAAAACAGCAACTTTGATTTTCCGTTCCGGAAAAATGGTTTGTACTGGCGGAAAATCAGAAGATATGTCAATAAAAGCTGTTCGTACAGTTGTACAAAAGCTTCGTAAAGGTAAGATCAAAATAAAAAAAGATGCAGTGATTACGGTTCAAAACATAGTTGCATCTGGCAGTTTGGGCGGAAAGATTCACCTTGAACAAGCAGCACGAAAATTACCACGTAGTATGTATGAACCTGAACAATTTCCTGGGCTTATTCATAGGATGGTAAACCCAAAAACTGTGTTGTTATTGTTTGCCTCTGGCAAACTAGTTTGTACAGGCGCAAAAAAAGAAAGTGATGTTTACAAATCTGTACATAATATACATGCACTTTTGGAAGAAAAAGATCTTATGTTGTATAACGCCTAATTCTGGTTAATCTGTTCTTTCACTTTTTCAAAAGTTTCTTTAGTAATTAGTTTTTCTTGAAAGAGAATATCGGTGATCTCCAATATGTCTGTTAGTTGATGTACATGTATTCCTAGATCATTAAATGCCTTGTCAGCACCCTCTAATCTGTTTATGATAACAAAGACATCCGAAATTGATAAATCTGATTCCTTGAGCTGTTTTATTCCATTTAAGACAGATGTACCAGTGGTCATAACATCGTCAACCATTACTACTTTCATTCCTGACGATATTTTACCTTCAATAGATTTTGTTGTCCCATGCTCCTTGGGTTTATTTCGAATGTAAATTAATGGCTTAACAGTTTCAATTGCAAGTGCAGATGTTATCACTAGACCACCTGTTGGAACAGAGGCCAAACTATCGAAATTATCCAAACCTATTTTTTCAATTATTAAATTTTGAAGGTTTTTTATCATTTTTCTGAATTGCTGGGGAAAGCCAGGTACCAGTCTTAGATCAATATAGTACGAACTGTCTTTTCCACTAGCGAGGGTAAATTTTCCAAATTTAATTATGTCATTTTTGTACAAAAATGTTGCAAACTCTTTTACAAACTCCATACAAAATCTAACTTAACTGGATTTATTTTGGTTTGTGTTTTGACTAAATCATGCCTGAAATATGGTTAAATTATGGTTCAACAGATGTGGTCTTGGATATAAAGGCAGAAAATCTTGAGCAAAAAATAGATGCTGATGGGAAAACTATCTCAGACTCCGAAATTAAAGCAAAGTTAGAATCACTCGATATTTCAAAACCAACAGAATTTGTGATTCTTAACTCATCAGAATCAGTAAGAAAGACATTATCAATTATACTTGAAAGATATGAAGAAAAATCAATTCCCAAACCATCAATTCTGGCCGACAGGCAAATAATGAATGCGATAAAAAATAATGTCCCAGAATATGATCATATATCGGAATTTTCCAACATAGTAGATTCTAACTCAAAATTAGTTTTTCTTGGCGAAATGGAATTTGATGGATTGTTTGGATATGAAACCATAGCCACAAGATTGTTAAAAAAATTTGGTGATGAGTTGATGCTTTCAGCATATGAAAAAAGAAAGAGTGATTTACCATCACCCGGCCAAGATGTAGAAAATTTTCAAATTGCGAATAAATTTTCTGAAAAATTTGACATACTTGGAATAGAGATCATAGCAAATTCAAAAGGTATGGATGATTTATCAGTTGGGCATCCATCATCTACATCTTCCATGTCAAAATCATTTACATCTAATGCAACAAAAGATATTGGAAAGCATAAAACTATGATAATTAGTACAGGAAAGGAATCAAGCAATAGCACACTGAATAAATCTTTATCGTCACTGTGGAACTGTTCTGATGCGATAAAGAATGACGGTCTTGGAATATTAGTGGCGGAATGTAAATCTGGCATTGGTTCAGATAGTATTCAAAGCGTGATAGATGGAAGAACTGACATAGAACATTTGAAAAAACCTTCTCAGTATATTGACGGGATGGAAAACCTTCTATACATCAATGAAATGCAAAAGAAATTTCAATTTGGCTTATTATCTATACTTCCAACGCATTATTCAAAAAAACTAAACATGATATCGTTTAATGGTATTAAACAGGTAATGGATTATGTACTAAAAAACCAAGGTCAAAAACAAAAAGTTGAAGTAATCTCTGATGGGGCTCGTACTCTTTTAAGGCAAAATACCTGATGGTAATGGTGCACATAAAACTCCAAGAATTGCAACAACGATAAACATTCTTTTCCTATTTTTAGTTAAAGGAGAAATGTCATCAAGTGGTTTTGCATCTTGACTCCTTGTACTTAGCAATAGAATAAACAATGCCATAAACCAGTATCCTAAAACAACAAGAACTCCCATACTCGCATATGTTGCATACTGGTGCCATTTTTTTCCAAAGAGAGCCCTTGCCATATGACCACCATCTAACTGCCATGCTGGTAATAAATTCAAAAATGTAATAAGAAAACCTAACCATGCAGCAAACATAATTGGAGACATAATCACTTCTGTATCTTCACCACCCTTATCAAAAATGTCAAGCGAAACTGACATTAGTATAGGTAAATTCATTTTCATTAATTGGGATTCTTTGAATAGTTCATCAGCTAGATCATTACTAATTTCTGGTGATGTGTATGCACCAAAAATACAAACAATAACAGCTATAACTAAACCAGCAATTGGTCCAGCAATTGCTACATCAAATAAGATGTCTCGATTTATTGTAAGACCTCTTGATTGGATTAATGCTCCAAATGTTGGTATTCCAAATACTGGTACTCCTGGAATAAAAAATGGCCAAGTTGTTCTAATTTTATGCTTTCTTGCAGCAATAAGATGTCCTGACTCATGAACACCAAGAATACCAATCAGTGAAAATGCATACAAAATTGACATCTGAAAAGGATCTCCTATGAACGTCAGAGAATTAACGAAATCAGTTCTAAAATAACCATCAATTAGTACCATAGTGACAGTTACTGCAAAAAGAATTCGTGGTACCCATGATTTTGACAACCATTTTCTTTTGATTTTCGGTAATCTGGTTACAAAAATATCTATTCCATCAAAAGATTTTTCAATACGTGGCACAAAATTTCTAACTTCGAGTTCTCTAGCCAGATCAACAAATTTGTTTTTGAAGTTAGTATCTTCTATCTTGAATTGTATATCATTTGTGTTAGTTATTACCTCTTTAACACTAAAAATTGAAGAGACTTTTGAGATCACTTCATCCTCTGTTATATCGCTCATGAGTTATCACGCAATTATATTCCATTAATTGCTTTTTTACTCTAAAATTAAATATTTCCAAGTACAGATTACAAATATGCAGGTAATACTGAAGCAAATTGGGGATTGTATTCTTAGGAGATGTGAACTTAGTGATATTATACCTGTAATGGAAATTAATCTTAGAACACTACCCGAACACTATTCTGATTATTTTTATGAAAGCCTACTTGAGGAATTACCAGAGGCATTCATTGTTGCTGAAATCTCTGGTAAAATAGTAGGATACATAATGTGCAAGATCGAACACGGTTTCTCAAATTTTAAAAAATTGGGTTTCGTAAAAAAAGGCCATGTTGTATCTATTGCGGTGATAGATGAACATAGGCGTAAAGGGTTTGGCAGCGTGTTAGTAGATGAGGCAGTCAAGGGGGTAAAAATCAGACAATGTTCTGAATTATACTTAGAAGTTAGATGTAGTAACACCGAGGCTGTCAAATTATATGAGAAACTGGATTTTTCTATAATTCAGCGATTAAAATCATATTATCGTGATGGTGAAGATGCATATGTTATGGCTATTGATTTTGCTAGCTAGATTCAAATAAATAACTAGATGCTAATTTTTACCCATTGTCAAGACGTAAAGCTCAAGGTATTATCGTATTTGTTCTAGCAATATCTGCATTTTTTCTATACTCATATCTACTAATGTTATCAGAATGGAGTCCAATTGTTTTACAATTGTCACTTTTAATGATTGTTGGAGGAATTCTAGGAGTAATTTCTTGGATAGGATATATGATGGCTACAACTAAATCGTCCCCATCATCGATAATACAAGACGATGATACCTAATCTTATTTTTCTATTTTTATGTCAACGACAGTTTGATAGAATCTAGGGCCAACAGGTCTAACTATTTTAGATCCTAGTATTGTAGATTTTGCTGGTGTAACCTGCAAATAGTGTTGTTCTGATAATTTTGCCGCATCTGATTTTTTGTCTGCATGAATATGTGAATAGTAATGAATTATACCATTATTTTTTGTCGCTAAAATTGCCGAGTTTAAAAACTCATCTGATTTTTCAGGAAGCAGCATAAGTGTTCGATGAGATTTGTTGTCAAGTTGGTTTTTTATTACATCTGATGCATCGCCATGAATTGATATTATGTTTCCAGCTAGTTTATTTATGGCAATATTTTTTTGACAAAAATCTGCTGCATCAGGATTGATGTCAATATTATATACGGTGCATTTTTTCTTTTTTGCAGCAATGATCGAAAACATCCCAATTCCTCCAAACATGTTAACTATTACTTCTCCATCACTCACTAATTCAGCAATTCGTGTTCGTTCTGAGGATAATCTTGGAGAAAAGAATGCTTTTCTGACATCTACCATAAATCTGCATCCGGATTCCCTGTATTCAGTTTCTGTTTTATCCTCTCCAGCTAATATTTCTAAATCTCTAGTTCGAAATTCTCCTTCAACGGAGGATGATTGATAAAAAACTGATTTGGCATTCTTTACCTGTTCCAAAAGCGTTTCACCAATCAGTTTTTTCTTTGGTAATAACAAGTCAGGTATTCTTACTATTATGATATTACCAATTTGATCAAATGCGGAAATAAGCTCATCAGATTCTTTTGGAGTTAGCAACGAATCCAGTGTTTTTTTTAACATTCGTGACATTAATAATAGAAATTTGCTGCTGCTTTTTGTGTTTTATCCAACCTACTGTTTTCCTTATTTACTCTAGGCCTTTGGCTCTTCTCATCTCTTCGAAAAGTGATATCCAAAGATTTTAGAAATTCATTCATAGCATCTATCTTGGGTAATGGAGATGAGGCATGACCATTAATGCCAGATATTCCATCAAAAATAACCATCGAGTCAGAAACTAAATCTAATAACTGTACATCATGATCAATAACCATAGCTGATTTTCCATAAGAACGAGTAAACTTTTGGATAAATTTCGCAATTGCTATTCTATCTTCAACATCTAAAAATGCGGATGGTTCATCCAAAGCATAAAGATCCGCCTTTTGCAAAAGACATGTCACAATGGAAACCTTTTGTAGTTCTCCACCAGATAAATTTTTTATTGATTTGTTGTAGAGTTTTTTAATTTTTAATGGATCAACTATCTGTTCTTCTTCTTGACTTCCTTCAACCAGTCCATCATTGGCCTTGTTCAGCACCGATATAACATCCACATCGGTATCATTTGAGAGATATTGTGGCTTGTAAGAAATTTTGACTTTTTTATCCACAGTACCGGAGTCAGGTTTCTCTACACTTGCAATCATTTTCATCATAGTAGTTTTACCAAGTGCATTTGCACCTAAAATTCCCAAAACTTCTCCCTTGTGCACTTGTCCTGGTTCTATAGTTACAGAAAAATTTGAATATTTTTTTTCAAGGATTGGATATTTTATTACAGTGTCTGCCTTTATGAATTCGCCTGTAGTTGTTGACACATCAAATGAGAATTTTTTATCACGGAATCTAACATTTTCGTTTGGAAGATACCCATCAAGGAATACATTTATTCCTACTTTTGTGGATAATACATTAGACACAATACCGTATGCCGAAGAGACGCCATATAATACCTCAATTAAATCGCTGACATAATCTAACAATGTTAAATCATGTTCAACAACCATAACGCTCTTTCCAATCTTTGCTAGGCTTTGAATTACTCTTGCAACGCCAGTACGTTGGTATATGTCATTATATGATGATGGCTCGTCAAAAAAATAGAAATCTGCATCTTTCACTGATGCAATAGCGACAGCTAATCTTTGTAATTCACCACCACTAAGCTCTTTGACATTCTGATCAACTGAATTTTCTAGGCCTAATGTTTTTGTTAATTGGTTAGCCATCCCTCTTTCGTCGTATTTTTCAAGCAGTTCCTTACCTGTACCATCAAAAACTTGAGATATGTTGTAAACTTGCTGTGGTTTTATAGAAGCACTAATTTGCCCATCTTTGATCTTTTCAAAATGTGATTTTAATTCTGTTCCACTGTAAAATTTTAAAATTTCATCCCATTCTGGTGGTTCGGTAAATTTTCCCAGATTTGGTTTCAAATTTCCTGATAGAATATTGATAACAGTACTTTTTCCCATACCATTTCTTCCTAACAATCCAACAACTTCTCCTTTCTTTGGTGTGGGTAATTTGTATAAGCGAAAAGAATTCTGTCCGTATTGATGAATTTTGTCAGTGGCTAATTCTGTAGCAAGATTAACGATAGTTATTGCTTCAAAAGGACAAACCTTAACGCAAATACCACACCCGTTACATATATCCTCATCAATTTGTGCTTTGTTTGTTTCTTCATCAAGTACGATACAATCAGCGCCCGATTTATTTACTGGACAATATTTGATGCATTCTAAACCACATTTTTTTGGTTGACATAATTCCTTATCTAAAACCGCAACACGATGTGTCATGTCTACATTCTCTCTCTCTTTAATTTATACCTCATTAGAGTATACAACAAACAATCAAGTGTGTTTTAACTAATCAATATCTACAGTTACCTTAATAGAGAAGATTATTTCTTAACCAAACAAGCCGGTCATAGCGTTGGGGTGCGACCTAGTCCCATTCCGAACCTAGAAGTCAAACCCAATGTCGCTACCGTGTTACTGACGTGCGAGAGCTGTTGGGAAGTGGTAGTGCTGGTATTTTATTTTTATAACAATCAACTCAGTTCTCTTAAAACTGTCCATTGTTGTTCTACAATATCTGTCGGTTCTAATATCATAGTAGGAACTAGTACTTGTAAAACAGGTATGCATTGAAATCCATGCCCTCCTCCGAATGTTGCACAATAATGTGCCTTCCATACTGAGTGTGGCTTGTTTGTTTCATACATTTTGAATTTTACCTCTTCATCGTCTGTATTGAATTCTAAGTTGACCTCAGAATAGATTGGAAATATACCCATGAATCTGTGTTCTACAGTTGGCGTAAATTTCCATTGAGCTTTTTCATATTCCACATTATCAATAGTGATGACTTCCTTTTCACCCATTAGCGTATCAAATACATGATCAGTTATTGCATGATCTATGTATGCACCTCTAGCTGTACTTTCTGTGACATTGATCAGCTGGTTATTCTCATTTCTAATAATAAGCTGTAAGTATATTTCAAAATTTGAATCTCCAGTTGTAACAATATCATTCAGGGAAGTTCCCTTAGTTGTAACAAGGTTAACTTCTCCATGAGATCTAAAAATTCCTTTATCTGATTCCAAATGATCTGCGTAAATATATTGAACAGAGCTAACGGTTGATGCAATAATGATAAGACCTAATAATATTGACGTAAGTTTTTCCACACAATTCATTAGTTTTAGACGTAGATAAGTGAATTCGCTAATTGTTTTCGTACAGCAATTTAATTAACCTAAATAAAGAATTCCCATTGATGAGTGATTTAGAAGACTCTCAAAAAGTTTCTTATGCAGTTTTTTTTTGTACATTGGTATCTGTATTACTTGTTATTATTCCAATAATTTTTCCAGCATTATTTTCATCATTTTTTGGTATGTTTACAGAACATCTAAATCCATTTGAGTTTGGCTACCAATCAATTTTCCTTATTGTGAGTAATATTGTGATCTTTGGTGTTGGTATTGCATATTATAAAAATAAAATTCCTTCTTCAATACACAACGCATTTGAAAAAATTAGAGCATTTGAAATATCAAAAAAAGTATCTGTAATATCTTTAATTATTATTTTAGGTGTATATGTTGGATTATCATCTCCTGAACTTTTACTTGATGAGAGTAAAGAATGGAGTGATTATCATTTGGTGTTATTACCAGCATTGGAAATATGGCCTTTTGGTGAAGCTAGTGATATTTACGTCAAAGAACAAAATGATAGATATGTTAGGATGTTTTTGCTTGACATATCACTTGACATATTCCAAAACATCAAACTTCTACCATTTGTGGCTAGCATTCTGGTAGTTGTTTTTACTTATTTAATTACTACACAATTTTGCCAAAAACGTTTTGCAGGAATGATCTCAGTTGTTGTATTGCTACAAAGTTATACATTTCTGCAATTTGATACTGTTGCGGTATATGAAAATTTTTGGGTTCTTTTCTTTCTAATTTCATTATATGTAATACAAAAAAAATGGTTTCTTTCACCTGTTTTCTACATACTTGCATTTTATACTAAGGCATTTGTTGCCCCATTTTTCTTAATGACATTATTTACTACGTATAGGTCAGAAATATCTAGGAGAACAAAATTTGCATTATTAATTTCCTATATTATCATAGTATTAGTTTCCATTGCCATAGTTTTCTTAGGTGATACAGTGTATCCAGATATAATAGAGGTGAATTATAGCAAATTTATTTTAGGATTTCAGGTAATTGCATCTCAATTAAGATTTGATTTATTTTTTATAATGATGATATTGCCAATAACAGTTGGATTGATGTTTCTCTCAAAAAATAAATTGAAGCATGCTGATTCTATTCTAATTCTTATTTTTGGAACTATCATAGCAAGTCCAATATTGGTAACATTCACTTATCACTATGAAGTTTTACCTTACAGATTTGTTCCATTGATTATATTCTTTGCAATTGGTGTGGGATTGTTCTTTTCAAAAAGATCGGTAAATCTGGAATAGATAACTGGTGTTCAAAAACCCAAAAATACATGTAGAAAGCATAATTGGCATGCCAACCTGTTCAGTATGCGGCGAAAATCTTTCTGACGACATACGATTCCTAAACCATATGATGGAAAAACATGGATTTAGAAATCCAAATATCGATAAGCCAGACAGAAATTCCAGAGGATACTAGTTTTATTCTGATATTTTGATCTTTTTACTATTAGTTAGAAGACTTGCAGAACGGAAAAAGACAGCCTTTGGGCTTTTGCAACCAAGTTCACAAGAATCTTCTGCTATATTTTTTTGAATGATTTTTCCATTGGAGTTTAAAATTGATGAGAATAATGGACCAAGAGCAGCCCTGCCACCATATGCAGTATTATTATCAATGAACCAAAACATCCCCAGTGCATTTGAATCTAGAATGTCCTCTCTGAGCTTCTTACCAAAATCGGTATAATGACCAACAAAATGCAATCTTCCTTTTGCCAAAAAATTTACAAATTTAGCAAACTGTACGCAAAGATAACATTCGTTATCATAAATTACAAGCGGTGTGATTTCCTTCAGATCCATATGATAGCACTATACTCAGATTTTATTATTATAATAATTTTAACCTAGTCCACACGATACAATGCAATTATAATTGTGATTTGTTGATTCTATGTATCAATGGGACTAAATTATTATCAGATTAAAAGAAAGGTTCTCAAGGCTAGAAAGCTCGTAATTCAAGGCACATCAACTGCTGGATCTGGTCATCCCGGTGGATCTTTTTCTATGGCTGAAATTTTGGGTTGTTTATTTTACAAGCATTTGAGGTATGATCCAAAGAATCCTAGTTGGGAAGATCGTGACAAACTCATACTTTCAAAGGGACATGCGTCACCTGGTCTTTTTTCAAATATGGCAACAGCCGGTTACTTTGATCCTGATGATGTTTTAACATTGAGAAAGTTTGGCAGCAAACTTCAGGGTCATCCAGACCTAAAATGCCCTGGCGTTGAATTTTGTGGTGGTTCTTTAGGAATTGGGTTATCCTATTCTATCGGAAATGCTTTAGCTGCAAGAATTGATGGTAAGGATCAGAGAATTTACACAATTGTTGGTGATGGGGAATCTGATGAGGGTCAAGTTTGGGAGGCAGCAATGACAGCTGCCAAGTATAAGATTGATAACATGACTGTGTTTCTTGATCGAAACTTCATACAGCAGGATTCCTATACAGAAAAAATCATGCCACTTGATGAAGAATTACTTGGTAATGACTTGTCAGAGATGTGGAAAGACGCAAGCAGATGGAAGACTGGAGACAAGTGGAGATCTTTTGGTTGGAATGTTATAGAAATTGATGGACATAGAGTAGAACAAATTTCGGATGCCATAAGAAGAGCAAATCAAACCAAGGGACTCCCGTCAATTATCATTGCTAGAACTATCAAAGGCAAGGGAGTAGAACATATGGAAGATAACCCACAATGGCATGGCAAAGCTCCCAAACCAGAGATGGTTCCAATTATTGAAGATGAATTAGAATCTCAGTTTATGATAGCACCTTCAATTATTGCTGGAGATATGTCAAATCTTGACAAAGAAGTTAAACGATGTGCTGATGGTAGGGCTGATTACATACATCTGGATGTTATGGATGGTCAGTTTGTTCCCAACAAAACATTTGATCATACAAAGATCAAAGAATTACGTCCATTAACACTAATTCCATTTGATACTCATCTTATGATTAACGATCCAGTCAAACACGTACGGGATTACATAGATGCTGGGAGTGATATTATTACTGTTCATGCAGAGGTGTGTGATGAATCTAGCTTTGGTGAGATATCTGATATGTTACATTCAAACCAAGTTGGAATTGGATTAGCAATCAATCCAGATACAGAACTACCAGAATGGTGCTACAAGTTTGTAGAATCATTAGACCAAATAATTATCATGTCTGTGATTCCAGGCAAATCTGGTCAGAAATTCATAGAATCGACCCATGAAAAAACTAAGCGAATTGCTAAAGATCTTAGAGAGCATAAATTCGAGGGATACATTGAAGCTGATGGTGGAGTTAATTTGGAAAATATAGGAGCATGTTTTGAAGATGGAGCAAGAGCATTTGTGGGAGGAAGTGCAATCATTGGACAAAACGATGTCAGAATGATCATTAAAGAATTTAGAAATCAGGTTCTTGAGTCTAGAAGAAAATTACTAATTAAAAAGGCGCATGAACTAGGTGGAACAGAACTTGTTAACAGCTGGATTGATCTTCATGTTGTTGGAGAGAAAAAAGACAAGCTGGTTCAGATTGCAAAGGAGTTTGGATTTCAATGAGTGCGGAACAGTTCGGTGATATGAGAACTGAATATAGCAAAGCACTTGTTGCAGTTGGAGAAGAAAACCCAAATGTTGTAGTTCTAGGAGCCGATACTACTGACTCTTTAAAAACTGCAAATTTTGGAAAAAAATTCCCTGAAAGATTTTTTAATGTAGGAATTGCGGAAGCTAATTTAGTTTCAGTGGCTGCAGGACTTGCGTATTCTGGAAAGACAGCATTTGCCAGCACATATGCTATATTTCTACCTGGACGATGTGTTGATCAAATTAGGAATGCAATTGCGTATCCTTCCCCGGGAGATAAGAAAGGTCTGAATGTCAAATTAGTTGTTTCTCATGGCGGTCTTAGTGTTGGCGCTGATGGTGGTTCTCATCAACAGGTAGAAGATATTGCAATCATGCGAGCAATTCCTAACATGAGAGTACTTGTTCCGTCTGATTCAACTACTGTTTCAAAACTTACTTGGATAATTTCTCAACAGTACGGACCATTCTATATGAGAATGGCTAGATCAAAAACTCCTATTGTTCATAATGAGTCACAGGAATTTCAGATTGGAAAAGGAATTGTTCTACAAGATGGTTCTGATTGTACAGTAGCTGCATGTGGAATTACAGTTAAGATTGCATTAGATGCAGCTGATTTGCTCAAGCAAGAGGGAATATCTTGCAGGGTTATCGATTGCTTTTCTGTTAAACCAATTGATAAGGAGCTTTTAGAAAAGGCTGCTAGAGAAACAGGTTCCATTGTAACATGCGAAGAGCATAACGTAATGGGCGGATTCGGTTCAAGCGTAGCAGAAGTCGTTTCGGAATCTTACCCTGTTCCAATAAGAAGAATTGGCGTACAGGACAAATTTGGAGAATCAGCCCGTGACAATGAAATTCCACAATTATTCGAAAAACATGGGATAACATCTATTAATATAGCAAATTCAGTAAAGGAAGTAAGAGGTAAGAAACCATGAAAATTTTCCTAGACACAGCTAATCTTGATGCTATACGAATGTACAACGACATGGGACTTGTAGACGGTATCACAACAAATCCTTCGTTGCTAGCAAAAGAAGGCGGTGACCCACAAAAAACAATGGAAGAAATTTCAAGAATCATCAAGGGAGATGTCAGTCTTGAAGTTGTAAGTACTGATTATGATGGAATGATGGAAGAAGGAAGACGACTTCGTAAGTATGGCAACAATGTTGTGGTTAAATGCCCAATGACCGGAGAAGGACTAAAAGCTTGTAAGAGTTTAACTGCAGAAGGAATTCCAGTAAATGTCACACTAATATTTTCTCCAAACCAAGCTCTTTTGGCTGCAAAAGCCGGTGCCAAGTACGTCAGTCCATTTATCGGACGGCTAGATGACATTGGTCACACTGGTATGGATCTGATTAAAGAAATTAAACAAATTTTTGCAAACTATGATTTTGGAACCGAAATTCTGGTTGCAAGTATCAGACACCCACAGCATGTAGTTGATGCTGGAAAAATTGGTGCTGATGTTGTCACTGTCCCAGCAGCAGTTCTTGGTAAGATGCTTGGTCATACGTTGACTGACAAAGGTTTGAAAGCATTTCTAGCAGACTGGGAAAAGCTAAAATCAGAAAACCCAAGTGTTGAAGTTTAAATTTTTTTAAAAAACTATAATTCTATTCTGCTTTCTCAGCAGGAGCATCAGCCTTTGGTTCTGCATCCGCTTTCTCAGCAGGAGCATCAGCCTTTGGTTCTGCATCCGCTTTCTCAGCAGGAGCATCATCAACTGTTGCCTCTGCAGGTAATTTAGATGAGATATTTTGTGCTTGTCCATGAGCCTTTTGTAATATCTGCTCATTTGTTTCATCGGTAAGAAAACCAGATTCAATTGAAAGAGAGCGTGCAGATTGTGCAGCCTTTGAAATTATTTGTTGAGCATTCTCTGGTGTGATGTATCCGATTTCAATTGATAACAAGTTTGCCTCTTGAGCAGCTTGTACTAAACTCTCCTTGAATTTTTCTACATCTACAACAAGTTCCTCTTCAGCAAATAGAATTCCTTCTGACAGTGCAGAGTTTAAAACTATTTTAGCTTCAATCGCTTTAATGTCTAGCTTTCCCAATAGCGCTGCTAGTTTCGTTGATATGGGCTCACCTTTTTTTACTGGAGTTGTTTCCTTGAGAATCCAAATTGTTCCTTGGTCAATCTTGGTAGGTATCTTATTTTCTTTAAATTCAGTAAGCATTGGACCAGGAGCTATTCCTGTATTTTTTGGTGGGACTATAACATCCATACTCGCAATATCTCCGCCTCTTGCTGTGAGGAAAACCTTGTTTTTACCAAGTAAGACATTTAGCTTGAATGGTGACATGTTTGTGAACATAAAGACACATTGACCAGTTAGTTTTTCCTTCATTTTGTCCATGCCAGAGACATCTAGTTTTTCAAGAGCCTTTTGTGCAACTTTATCCTTAAGGCTAACAATCTCCACTTCTCCTTGTAGTTTTTTTCTTAATGGCAGTAATTGAGATGCACGTACTTTTTCCATTCGGACTAGTGCAGTAACACTGTACTTTTTTGGAAGCTCCTGTAGGAGTTGATACATCTGTGCCTTCTTTTTTGGATATGTGGTTCTATTCTCATGCATTCTACTTCTTCACCTGCTCTACCTTAACCGTCTTACCCATAGTGGTTTTAAACATAATTTTTTTAACATTCTTACTCCCATTAGGCAGTACTTTTTCTATAGCTGTAGCAACAGCATTTGCGTTTGCAGCAAGATCAGCGTCTTCCATACTCTCTTCTCCAATTTTACATGACATTGCCAGAGATCCCTTTGCCTTAATTTTTACAGAGGATCTAAATCTTTCCAAAAATGATTCAATAGGAGCGTTAAATGGAACTGGTGTTGGCATTTTACCCCTAGGTCCCAAAAGCTGTCCTAGTGTTTTACCTACAGTTGGCATAAGTTTTGTATCTGCTAAAAAGAAATCATATTTGTTAATAATATTTTTTGATTTTTTCTTATCCCCACTTAATTTTGCCAATTCATTCTCATCGACTACCAAGTCTGCCTTCGCATTCTTTGCTTTAATTCCCATATCTCCGGACGCCATTATGCACACTGTAGCAGGCTTTGAGGATTTTTTGGGTAGTTGAACAGTTTCATTAATAGCAAATCCCTTTTTTACGTCAACATCTCTGAATACCATTATCATCTCTACAGATTGCGTAAATTTACGATCCTTGTCACTTTCTTTTGCTTGTTTTATTACTTCTACAAGTTGTGATTCGTTTACCATAGCGATTTTTTTAAAAACCCTACTTAAAATCGTTTATAGATGAAATGTCAGAATTCTATTATCTTCTGAAAATTTTCTACCTTATACTAGATTAATTGAAATTAACATAACAAAATCTACATTTATTACTAAATATCCCTTTTTTCGATCATTGCAAGGATTTGATGAACTTGACATGAAATTACTTTTCGAGTTAACTAAGGATGGAAATATTTCTGTTCCCATACTTTCAAAGAAATTAGGAATTAATCCATCTGTGTTATACAGCAGGATCAAACGGCTTGTAAGAAAGAAATTGATAAAAAAATTCACTATAGAAATTGACGATTCATTATTAGGTATAGGGGTCAAGGCATCTATTGGCATTAATAGAGATCCTAAATTTAAGATAGAAATTCAGAAAAAACTGTTAGAAGTTGATGAAGTAGTTTCTATTTCTGAGGTTACTGGAAGATTTGATGTTATGATACAGGTTTATGCTCAAGATCTTGAAGAGTTACATACTATTGTAATAGAAAAAATTGGAAAAATTGAAGGTATACAAAATACTGAAACTTTTGTAGAATTACAAAAAACTACTAAAGATCCTGTATACTTAACCAAAAACGTGTAGAAAACTGAAATATCTATTTTTAATATTTGAAAAAAATTACGTGAATTTACTATCCCATTTACCTTCATTTACTTCAGCAGTAAACTCTTTAGGAGTTTTTCCCTCAATTTTAATCCCTAATGAACCACATGTACCAACTATTTGTTTGGCTACCGATTTTAAAGAACTGGCATATGATGTTTCCAATTTAACACTAGCTACTTTAACTATAGAATCTGCAGTGATATCTCCAGCCCATTCAGTTCCAGATGTACCAGATCCTTTTTGAATTCCAGCTTCCTTTAACAAAAGTGCCGCAGCTGATGGAATTCCCACTTCAATTTCCCATTCTTTAGTATCAGTATCTACTGAAACAGTCACTGGAATTTTCATTCCCTTGAATTCCTTAGTTTTTTCATTGATAGCTTCAATTACCTGCATGATATTAACTCCCATTGGACCCATTGCTGGTCCTAGTGGCGGTCCAGCTGATGCCTCTCCACCAGTTACAAGTGATGAAATTGTTTGTTTATTACCCATAATGCTGCACCATATTTTGAAAATTTAATCCTTACTATGTTGGAATTAATTTGAGATAATTGGCATCTACCGTGACTGGAAGTTGATAACTTGCATCTAATAAAACAACTGTAGCTTCTTCTTTTTCCTGATCTATTCTTGTAACAGTAGCTTTCATACCTTTGAATGGACCGCCAATTATTTCGACAGTGTTTTCTACAGCAAGTTCTGAAACTGTCGACTTTTTGATCAAGTATTTATCAATCTCATTATATGCTAATTCACCTCTTAATTGACCACGTACATGTCTAATTCCTTCTATTGCATTGAACATAGAAGATGGATCTTGTGCTTCAACCACAACATATCCTTTCAAATCAGATAACAAAAGTACTGACTGTATGTTTATTTTTTCCATTTTTATTCTTGCCTCTAACAATCTCATAACAATTTTTTCTTGTCCACC